>NZ_CP024190.1:3994906-4302206 GCF_003391395.1 Mycobacterium marinum | reverse complement strand
GAATCGGAGTTCGATCGGAGAGCCCGCGAGGACCGCCGGGATATCGCACTGGAATCGCGCAACCAGGCACGCCTCACCAAGGCAATCGCGGCAGTGAAAGCCGACTTCGACTAATGCTCGTTGACCCCGAAAACCCTCGCGGCGAACACGACCGGGTCAACCCAGTGGCGACTCTCGACACGGTCAACACCGACCATCTGAGCCTGCAATCCCGTCTCGCCTGCGACCTGTGCGACAACGACGGATACCGCAACGGACTGGTATGCGACCACCAGGACCACACGCGAGCAGGGCTGGCTGCACGTCAGCAGATCCGCGAAATGCTCAAGAAAGGCAAGGGTGCTGATGAGTGATCTATCCGACTCGCTCGACAGGCTGAACAGGTACATCGACGCCTGCAACGCGATCTTTCCTGGCATATCAGCCCGGTATCAGATCGCCCGAGATCTGGGCTTTTACCAGCGGGCCATGATGTGCCGCACCGGCGCCGAGCACGAGCTTGAGTACTACGGCGGTGAGCTGTGAGCGCCAATCTCGCGTGCCCCACCGCCTGGTCTCGCGGCGGATTCGACAGCCGCAGATGCCGTCGCTGCGGCCACTTTTGGGCCACGAACGCCCCCGCCTATCCGCTGACAGAGTTCATCACACGGTGGTGCCCGACGTGCATCCCGCTCATTTCTCACCGCCTGACCGATGATCGGCCGACGATTCACCGGACGGAGGTGACGGCATGATCGTTCCCGTCTGCCGCTGCGGGCGCACGCGTCTGGCGCACCGCTCAGACCCTCACGGGCGGGGTGATACGCGGTGCCTGCTGTGTGTGCGACCGGAATGCCGCGAGTATCAACTGAGGCGTGCATCGTGACCGCCCAGGAGCCACAGGGGGCCACGAACAGCCCGTGGCCAATATCCCAGGGTGGGTCGGACGCGCAGAAACGATCTGAGGCCGTTTACGTCTCCCGTCTTCCATCCTCAGGCAGCTTCCTTGTGCTCACTATCCATCACGACGGAACGTGCACCGAGAGCCGTGTCGTCAACGGCCGAACCGAATGCACCCGCGACCTCGACGCGATACCCGACGAATGGCCATGGCAATGACCGTCGATCCGCGTGACGTCACGAAACTACGAATCGGCTCACTGTTCTCCGGCGCCGGCGCCCTCGACTGTGCCGTCGCCCAAGTGTTCGGCGCCCGCACCGCCTGGCACTGCGAAAACGACAAAGCGGCAAGCAAAGTCCTCGCGCACCACTGGCCGGGCGTGCCAAACCTTGGTGATGTCGCCGCGGTTGATTGGGCGCAGGTGGAACCCGTGGACATCCTATGTGGGGGATTTCCCTGTCAAGACGTGTCCGCGGCCGGCCGCCGCGCAGGAATCAAGGCGGGAACCCGCTCGGGCCTATGGGTGCAATACGTCGGCGCGATTGCCGAACTGCGACCGCCGTTGGTGGTGATTGAAAACGTCCGGGGGTTACTCAGTGCAAAAGCCTATCGCGCAATGGAATCCGCAGAGGCAACTGTGGGAGACGGGCCAGATGGACCTGTTCTGCGAGCACTCGGAGCCGTACTCGGCGACCTGGCCGACCTCGGGTATGACGCGCAATGGACGACTGTTTCCGCTGCCGCCGTCGGCGCCCCCCACCGTAGAGACCGGGTATTCATCCTTGCTACCGACGCCGACCGTGGCGGACTCGAGGAATTCACGGAACGCCACCGCGGGCCGAACGAACCCGGACTCTCGGCATCACAGCGGCATGACGCTATGCGATGCGATGGTGCTGTTGCCAACACCGAGGGCTACGGACGGCACGAAGGGGGGGCCGAATCAGCGCGGCTCGCATGGGGATCTGATGCTGCCATCGGCGGTACTGGACCTGTAGACCTACTGCCAGGAACGGTGCGCGACCTCCTGCCGACGCCGAAATCATCTGACGGACAACGGGAAGACTGCCCATCTGAACGGGAACGCAACGACCCTTCCCTCGTATCAATTGACTACTACCTATCAGGAAATGCTGATGCCTCATCAGAAAGACGATCCAGAAAAACACTGCGAAATATGCGGAACGGAATTGAAACGCAAGAGATTCGCGAGTGGTCGACTCGAGGACAGGAATGTCTTCCTGAAACGGACGCATTGTTCTCAGGCGTGCGCGAACAGTCGGCGAGTAATCCAAGCGGACAGTCACCGCTGGCGAGCCAGGAAGATCAAGGCGAAGGACCGCTGCGAGGATTGCGGGACAGCGGACAAACTCCATATTCATCACAAGGACCGCAATCCGGCGAACAACGAACTGGCGAACCTAGCCGTGCTGTGCAGCAGTTGCCACAAGAAGCTGCACTGGCGGGAGGACCGAGACTACATCGTGGGCCGAATTCGGGAATCAATTGGGGACGTTACGAAGCAGCGATACGACGTTGGGAGACAGTACTTGGAAGGCTCGCCCCTTGCCCTACTGAACCGAACCGCAACGGAAACCCCCGCCTGAACCCAGAGTTCAGTTCTTGGATGATGGGCTGGTCCCCCGGCTGGGTCACCGACGTTCACGGCATCAGCCGCAACGACCAACTCCGCTGCATCGGCAACGGAGTCGTACCGCAACAAGCGGTCGCGGCGTTGCGATGGTTGTTGACGGTTAGCGAGGTGGACGCATGACCACACCCATCGACCCGACACTCTCCCACATGCACGAATCCATGGGCGCCGCACACCAGGCCGCGCTCGACGCCATACTCTCAGCCAGGACCACAGGCATGCGCGATGGCGTGCAAATCGCGGCCGACATCGTCCACTGCTCAGCAAAAGCCGAAGGCATGCCGTCGGTGATCGTCGACCACCTCGTGTGGCTCGGTGACTGCATCGAGTTACTGGCAAGAGAAATCAACGATCCGACAGATGGGGCTGACTCTTGTGATAGGTAATTTCACCGCCACCGCACGCGATGACGGCCTGGTATTCGTTGAAGTGAAAGACAATAACGGCGTCAATGTTGTGAATTGGACGATGGATCCTGACACAGTCGATCGATTCGCGGCCATACTTTCAAAAAAGGCCCGGATCGCGCGCAAGATCGGGCCGCGCTGATGGCCATCGTATGCGGCATTGACCCCAGTCTCACCAGCACGGGCATCGCCATCCTCCGCGGCGGCCGGCCGGTGTTACTGCGATCGGTGGGCACAACCCCGGACGTCAAGGACTGGGACCACCGCGTTAGCCGCATCACCCGCCAGTGCTGGAATGTGGTGCGGCTCATCGAGTCCAAGGGGCGCCCGGACCTCGCGATGGTCGAGGCCCCGCTGACGTTCGACACCGGCGGCGACGCCTACGACCGGTACGCGCTATTCGTCGAGCTGATGCGCCAGCTGCAGCACTGGAAGACGCCCACGGTGGTGGTCAACAACCTCACCCGCTGCAAATGGGCAACGGGCAAGGGCGGCAAGAGTAGCAAGGAAATCACGCGCGCCCAGCACAAGCGCGAGGTGCTTGCCGCGGTGCGCAAGACGTGGGAGCCGTGGGCCGCACACATCGCCAACGACGATATCGCCGACGGCCTCACGCTTGCCGAGATCGGCGCGCGGAGAGTGGGGGATTCGCTGCACTTCCCACTGGAACCCCGGAACGTCAGGGCCATGCAAACGTCGATCAACTGGCCTAAGGTGCCAGCCTTGAAATCAATGGAGGTTGTTGGATAATGGGGTTAACCACCACGCACGGATGCTGGTCTGGCGCCTACAGCAGATTTGCCGAGTTCCGCGGACATGTCGCCCGCGCAGCGAAACTCCCAACTACACGTGATGAGCTAAGGCAATGCCTAGATATCGACTGGGACTCGGTTTCAGACCGGCAAATCATGGGCCACTGGGGCCGAAACGGGCCAACCGTCAAAGCATCAGGCATATACGATCCTCCCATTACCGACTCCGTGCTCTACCTACTGGTGCACAGCGATTGCGAGGGGAAGCTGCGGCGCGGATATCTCTCAGCACTCAAGGATCGTCTAGAAGAGTTGGAACCCGAGTATGAACGCATCACTGCGCATGACCCCTACCTGAAGGGCCGACTGCGTCAATTTATTGACGGGCTAGGGCGCGCGATCGAGGCAGGCGAGCATGTCGAATTCCGTTGAAATCAGAAAAGCCGATGGCGGCTGGGAGTGCGACTGGGGCAGGTTTGGCAACTCCGGTGCAGACACCAGGAAGCCGATCGAGCCTCTGGTGATAGTTATCCGATCGTATTTAGAATCGATAATTTGCGGACCGCATACCAGGCTGGACGGTGGCGTGTGTAGCGCAGAGATTGTCGACGGCCGCACGTTTGTCCACCTTGTCCGCGACGGCCAACGCTGGACCTGGGAAGTGTTCCCCGCACATTGGGAGGATGGCGGCTGGCCCGAGATTCTCGTCGGGAGGTGGCCGGACCAGTGATCATCAGCCCAACCCCAGCCGGCGCCGAGTATGACGACATCGTATTGCGTATGACATCGGCGGGGGGAGTCAGTGTGGCGATCGAACCCGACCCGCTCGGTGACATCAACTGCATCATCCGCCTACTACACAACGGACGGCAGGTCCGCGGAGTACTACATCCGAAGATCAAGCCCGGCACGGAGATTCGGGTGGCGCGAGACGATTCCACTGTGTCGATTCGTGAAATGTTCGCCACCATGGATAATATTTCGGTCCCGCGAGAAGTCGGCAAGGCGATTGAAATTACCAACTTTCATCCACCAGGTTGGCGAGTTGTGGTTGACGGAAAGACCGTATTGAGGGCTCTCGACTCTGAGCTATATCCAGATTCGCCAGTTCCGAAGATCCCCTGGCGCCGCCGCACCTGCCGCGCAACCAACACCCGGATACGCGCCGTAGCAGACGCGTTGGCGATGCGGCTGGGCTACCACCGCGACGGGGAGTGCGAGGGGGATGACTGGTGAGCTGGCGAGTAGTCCTACAGCGGGGCATCGCGGGCGGATCACCCCGCCGTGCCACCTTATTCCCGTCGAAGTCCACCGCGGATGGCCTACTCGGCAGCTTGTTCGGCCCACAGTGGTTGGCGCACAGGATGTTTGGGCGGATCGATCCGCATTGGTATCTCAGGGGGTGTGATGAGAGCTAAATGTAAGGTGCGACGCCTGAATATCGGGCGCAGTTGGTATTGGCCACGACTCGCGGGATTGAGCCGCTGGTGATCGAATGTCAATCATGTACCGCGCCCACCGAATTATACCTATGCGCCCAATGTACCGACGAGCTGCGCGCCGAGTTGATCTCACTTGCCCGCGGACCCAAGGCCGGCGGGCGTCCGACAGCCGGCTTACTCGAGGCTCTCAACGACGTGGTCACACGGCAGACGTGCATGGGCGGCGGCACAGGACACCGTAAGCGCGGCGACGAACTACCCGACCCATTCGAGCCGCATACGTCCAAAAGTGAACTGGCCGACGATGATCGGTGGACAAAGCTGACTAAACAAGGCCAGGCAAGTGAGTTGCTGAGCGCGGCGCGTAACTCGCTGGGCACCATCGTGCACGACGTGCTGGAATCTCGTGGATTGGACCTGGAGCCAGCGTTCCTCATGGCCGACAAGGGGTTTATCGGACCACTGCTTCCAGGATGGCGAAGGATGCCTAGTGGCTGGTGCCCAACGACAGCCGAGGTGGCGCGGTGGCTTGCGGTACACGTGCATGCGATCGCCTGCGACGAATCCGCCGGGACGTGGAAGCGTGAAATCGATGCGCTCGCACGCAAGATCAAACGGGCCATCGACCGGCCGCCGGCCCCGCGGTTCTGCGGCCAGTGCGACACTAGGATTGACCGCAAAATCTGCGGACTCATGCTCTACGCGCGCCGCGAGGCCATCGAGGTGACCTGCTCACAGTGCCGAATAACGCACAACATCGACGCGCTCTACAACCGCTGGCTCAACTCGATCGACTACCGCATCGCAACACGCGAGGAACTGATCGGCAACCAGCGCGCGGCCAACCCTGAACTCTATGACACCGGAATTATGGGCGCGCTCGACGAACCGGTGAGCTGGCAGCAATTCAGCAGGTGGTGCCGAGAGCGTCACCTCAAACCGGTTCGCTACATGCGACCCAATGGCCGGCGCGGATTCTTCCGGCATAGCGACCAGGACATCGCGGAATACCGAGTGGGAGACGTGCGCCGGGTGCGTCGGAAAATGGCTCAGCAGAACCCTGTCAAGAGGGGAAAGGTGAAGGTGTGAAACGCTATCGACAGTGCCGATTACGGCGCGGAAACTCAGAAATGACAGCCTGGATTGACGAGCGTGGCGCTAGGTCCGGTTGCCGAGTCCAACTCCTGCCCCACCATGAGGTATGGGAGGTAGTCGAGGCGTTCGGTCATACCATGCCCGAGGACGCGTTAAGGGAACACCAGAGACTGCATCGGGGAAGTCTGCCGTCAGTCGAGCGAATGTCGTGAATCGCCCAGATTCGCTGGTAACTACACGCATGTGATTCGGTATGCTAACCTGCCGATGAAACACTTCCGGCGATTTGCCCATCCCAAAATCGCCCATCAGCGCCGCTCACCTTGGCTATTTCGCCTGGTTGGCGGCGTTTTGCGTGTACCAGCCGAACCCCCAGGAGTAGCCGTGCTATCCAGGCCCAAAGCTGTCCAGGTCACCTGCCCGCGC
Organism: Mycobacterium marinum; assembly: GCF_003391395.1. Lineage (NCBI taxonomy): Bacteria > Bacillati > Actinomycetota > Actinomycetes > Mycobacteriales > Mycobacteriaceae > Mycobacterium > Mycobacterium marinum. Next base: position 4,295,550 of record NZ_CP024190.1, on the reverse strand, counting down.
TGTAGCGTGGGGGTGACGTGCACGCTTAGATCGTCGGGCACAGTGCTAACCGTGCCGGATCTGGCCTATCGGATGGCCGCGCACTATCGGGAGGCGCACCCAATCCTGGATGCGCCGATGGTGGACGCAGGTCGGCGCGCCGGACAGAAGATGGCGGAAGCACTGGCAGGAGGCGCGCCTAGTGCCTAACCAGCCGTTCATCGACATCGTGACTAAAGGGCTCGCCGGCGGGCTCATCCACCCCGGCGACGACAAGACCAAAGCATTTCCGCTACCCCTGCCGACGTTCCGCACAGCCGGCATGCCCAAGGAAATGGCCCAGCACTTCGCCGAGGAAGCCGGGCTGCCACACCCGGATATCGCCAAACTCACCGCCGAGGCGCTCGATAACCTACTCGAGCAGCAGGGCAAGAGTGTCGTCGACACCGCCGAGTTGACCCGGCTGCGCAAGCTCGACGCCGACTGGGAACCGCGGCGCAAGCGCACCGTGGCACTCACCTGCAACTGTGGTGCCATGCTGGCCAGAGTCAACGTCACCGACCTCGACACCGACAAGCCCAAGGTATTCGGCGCGAAGTTCATCGCTGCCATGCAGCAGTTGAGCGTGGAGTGCGCGAGCGGGCACCGGCCACAGGGAGCGCAAGGGTAATGGCCCACGTACATGTCGAGGTTGAGGGCCGCGTGCTACTCGACGACGACATTGAGGGCTGGCAGGCGCCACCCGAGCTACCGCCGCCACCCGACGCCGACCACGGGCCGCTACCTACGCTGCCGCCGGCAGTGAAGCCGCTACTGCTACTGGCGCTGGGCAAGGCCATGCACCGGGCACTCGACGAGGGGCCACTGCTGCAGCCGCTGACTACCGAGCTCATCACCAGGGCGACGGGCTTCACGATCAGCGTCGATACGGCCTAAACGCTAGACAAAACCAATGGTTATCGTGTAGAGTAATCTACATGAGCACCACACTGAAGCCCCGCACCGGTAGCCGCCAGACCGTCGGTATGAGCACCTCGGACCTCGACGCCTACCTCGCCATGTACCACGCTGGCGAGCTGACCGAGTACGAGACCGGGCCACTCAAGGCGATCCTGCGCAAGACCGGAGAGTCCCACCTGCTCAACCGGAAGCACGCCAAGAACTTCAACGAAGGCCCCCTGCTTGCCCGCTACAACCTCGTCACCGGCGAGGTCGTCGTTCTGGTGCCATGACGCTAGAACAGATCGGGCGCAGACTCATCAAAGCACGGCTGGCCCAGAAGCGAATCCTTCAAGAGGCAGAGGCCGCAGCGATAGAGGCCCTGGCTCAAGGGCGCGCCGAGGCCGAGGTAGCTCGAGCGCTGTGCGTCGACCGTATGACCGTGCGGAAATGGGCCGGAAAGCACTAGGCCCCCATACCTACGAAACGCCACCAGAGAACGCTGGTGGCGTTTTGCGTTGTAGACAGGAGGGCCCAGGGCGTGACCGTCTACGTCATTACCGGCCCACCGGCCGCCGGCAAGACCACATGGATGCGGGAGCGCGCCAAGCCCGGTGACATCACCATCGACTACGACGACCTGGTCCAGGCGCTGAGCCCGGGGTTGCCGAGTGATCCAGCTGAGCAACCCAAGGACGTGGTCGACGTGGCCATGGCCGCACGCCGAGCCGCCATCAACGAAGCCGCTGAAGTGGCCTGTGACGTCTATGTGGTGCACGCCATGCCCAGCAAGCGCAGCCTGCAGCAGTACGCAGCCTGGGGCTGGCAGGTGGTCACCGTCGACCCTGGCCAGACCGAGTGCATGAGGCGTGCCGTTGAGGGTGGGCGCACGGCACGTCAGCTCGGGGTGATCGAGGACTGGTACCAGCGGCATGGCCACGGGTAGGCGCAAGACGCAGACTGAACTTGGACTCGGGTGGCGACACCGCCAGGCAGTCGAGAATCTGCGGGCCAATCACACCGACGGAACGCCGTGTAGCTGGCCGCCATGCGGCAAGCCGATGTTCAAGGACCGAACCAAGAACTGGGACTACGACCCGGAATCGACCAACCCAATCAGCGGCGTGCTACAGGCCGACCACTCGATGATGGCCAGGTCAGAAGCCATCCGTCGAGGCCTGCCGATACCACTGCCCGACCGGCTACTCCATGGTGAGTGCAACAGGGCGCGTGGTGAGGGGAAGCTGGATCGCCTGTTCGGAGATAAGGCCTCGGTGGATAAGCAGCTGTACATGCCATGGCCGTCGATATTCACGTAATGACTTGTGCACCAACGATATTCGAAAGTATGAAATGTGTTGTGGTGCATTCCGATTCAGATAGTTCGGTCCATGGGATACGTTGGCGTACAATGCAATTCGTTATCGACATGACTCCGAACCGCTCGAAATACATTGCGGCACAGCACAACCCACCCCCCCAAAAAAATACGTACCCCAGGGGGGTACCCTTGACGGGACGACCTCGCGACTTTTACACACACGTGAAAGTTATTGCGTCAGAACGACTTTCGGAATCGTATTGCATTGTGGCGCAAGCGATTTCACCACGTTCCGCCGTGCACCGTAATGCGTTATATAACAACGGATTTCACCGTTAGATGGCCACGCGAAAGTCCACTGCCGCAACGCCTTCGGCAGGCGCGCGTTTGATCGCAGAGCTAGCCAGGGATGGCTACCCGTTTTCGCTGACATTTCTGATCGAGCAGGCCGCCGTGACCGCCGATCATCTCGAGTACCTGAACGCGATTTTGCGTGGTGATCGGGATGTGTGGCTGCAGTTGAAGCTGGGTGCAAAGACAGTGGAGGTGGTGGTGAACAACGTGCTTGTCCAGCGCCGCCAGCAGTCTCTCGCGCTAAGTCGCCTGCTGTCCGACATCGCGCGTCAGCGCGCGGCGATCGACGATGACCCCAACGAAGACGACCCCACCGCCGTCTAGGCGCCGGCGCCGATCTTCGCCAAAGCCTTCAGCGCCGCCGCCGCGGCCGGAATGGATCGGTTCATGGCCGCGGCTTAAGGGCCGCCAGGAGCCGGCGTTTGAATCGCGCTGGCCGGGCGACGAGTCCGAGGGTGACCGGTGTGCGCAGTTCGGGCACAACCTGGCGACGGGGTACAGCACGCCGACGCGCTGCATGCCGTGGCAGTGGTCGACGGTGCGGGGAATCCTGTCGCTACAGCCGCCGAACGAGTATGGCGAGCGCATCTGGACACATCGCGACGTCGCGATCGAGTGCACTCGCCAACAGGGCAAGACGCTCATCGTCGTTCTGCTGATCCTGTTCCACCTGTTCGTGGCTCCGGCGCTGGGGCGAGCGCGGCCATACAAGATCGTCTACACCGCCCAGCGGTGGTCGACAGCCAAGGATGTTTTCACCCGCGTGGTGAAGGTGATCGACCGGGTGCCGAGGCTGAAGCGGCAGCTGGCCAAGAACCCGTCGGTGCGCGACAACCACGGCTTGATCGAGCTCAAGAACGGCGCGGTGGCCGAGTTCGCGCCGCGGTCCCAGGAGTTCGGCCGTGGTGTCACCGAACTCGACATCCTGTTCATCGACGAGGCCTACGACGTGGACCCTGGCATTGAGAACGACCTGACTGGTGCACAGTCGGCGGCGCCGAATCCGCAGACGATCTACTTGAGCACCCCGCCGGTATTCCTGAAGCACCCGAAGTGCCACAGCCTGGCGGACATGCACCGGCTGGGGCACGGCCGGGCCCCGGACCTGTTCTATCAGCTGTTCGCCGCGCCTCGGCATATGTCGCGCGACGACCCCGAGACGTGGGCAGCTGCACAGCCGTCGTACGGGGTAGCGACTAACGAGCGTGAGATCCGCACCAAGCGGCAGAAGGCGAAAACGGTTGTCAAGCGAGCAATTTTCGATGCGGACTATTGCGGCTGGGGCGACTATCCGCCACCTGAGCGCGAAGAGGACACCGAGATCACAGCCGAGGTGTGGCAAGCAATGGACACCGCGGTGGTGGGTGCGCCGACATTGATCGGTAACCCCACGATCGGGCTGCACTTGGATAGCTCGAGTGGCACCTGGCGCATCACTGCCGCGTGGCCGACCGAAGAGGGCCGGGCACACTTGGAGTTGGGCAGCCTCGTTGCGGCCACTCCGGTGGTGGTGCGCGCGGTCGTCGACCTGGTAACCGCGTGGGATCCGGCGGCCGTGGCGATCAAGACGCGCAGCGATGCGGCGGCGATCGCCCCCGAGTTGATCAAGGCCGGCGTCGAGCCGGAGATGGCCGACGCCAGCCGCTGGTCGCAGTGGTGCGGCTCATTTCTCAATGGCGCCCGGGCCGGGAAGTTCTCACACTGCGACCAAGCGGAGCTCAACGACGGCGTGAGTGCGGCGGTGCGCCGAGACATGCCGGCGGGCGGGTTTATCTGGGACGAGGCCGCGGCCGGCGGCTATGCGGCGGCGCTGGTGAGCGCGACGCTGGCCTACGGCGCGCTGCTGGAATTTGGCAGCACCGCTGAGCCGATGCCCGCCGCGCCGGTCGTCGTACATGCCGATCGCCGCCGCGCCGGCTCGGGCGAGACAGACCTGATGAACATGGCCTTTTGACCACCAACTACCTGAAAGGGGCGACGCTTGGCTGAGCAAGAACTACCCGCCGCCCCCGTCGTCGAAAAGGGCTACGTCAACCCATTTCCGGGCTCAATGGGCATGGGATTCGGGCAGGTTGACCTGTTCGAAGACGTCCAGGACATGCTGTGGCCGAACTCGGTGCGCACGCTCACACGGATGGGCCGGATCGACACCCGGCTCTACAGCATGTTGCAGGCGATTTATCTCGCGGTGCGCACGACAAAATGGTGGATCGAGCCCAATGGGGCGCGCGATGAGGTCGTCGCGCATGTGGCGGCCGACCTCGGGTTGCCGATCCGGGGGGCCGACGAGTCACAGCCCACGCCCCGCTCACGGGGGCGCTTCTCGTGGAACCGCCATCTACAGACGGCGTTGAAGTACCTGCAGTTCGGTCACCAGGTGTTCGAGCGGACGTTCACCATCGACGATAAGGGCCGGGCACACCTGGGGAGGCTGAGCCCGCGGCCGTCCTCGACGATCGCGTACTGGGACGTGGCGGCCAACGGCGATCTGCTGTCGATTCAGCAGTGGCCGGCCGGAACGCTGATGGCCGGCGGTATCGGAGGCCAGCGGGTGATCGGTAGCGCCCCTATGGGCAGGCCCATCGGCGCCGACCGCCTTGTGGTGTATGTGCGCGACCCGGACCCCGGGGTCTGGTACGGCAATAGCATTTTGCGGCCCTGCTACGGCAACTGGATGCTCAAGGCCGAGTTGATCCGCATCGAGGCCGCCGCCGCCCGCCGGCACGGCATCGGCGTTCCGGTGATCAACGTCGGCCCGAAAGAGTCGCTAGACCCCGCCCGCATGGCGCTGTACGGGAAGATTGCGCAGGAGTGGACGGGCGGCGCGAGTTCCGGCGCGGCCTTCCCTGAAGGTACGGACAGCCATATCAAGGGCGTCGAAGGCACGATGCCCGCCGGCATGATCCGCCAGGCGATCGACTACCACGACAAGGCGATGGCGCTGGCAGCGCTGATGCACTTCATGAACCTGGACAAGGGCGGCAGCTACGCGCTGGCCTCGATACAGGAGGACCCGTGGATTCAGGCAACCCAGGCGGTGGCCAACGACATTCGCGACATCGCCCAGGCGGGCGTGGTGGAGGACATCGTCGACCACAACTGGGGCATCGACGAGTCGGTTCCGCTCATCGGGTGTGACCAGATCGGCAAAGAGGCCACCGCGGCGATGCTGCAGATGCTGGTGGCCGCCGGGATCATCACGCCCGACTCGCCATTGGAGTCGTTCATCCGCGCATCGGCCGGACTTCCAGCCCCGGATCCGAAGACTGAGCGCGAACAGCCGACGCAGCAGCCGAGCGCCAAGACGCCGACGAACCGGATCAAGGTCCGCGAGCACACCCGGCGTAGCGCCGGAGCGCCGAAAGACGAACAGGGTCGGCCTATGACCCTCTGGGACGAGGAGAAATAGTCGACTCGGGCGAAGATATGAAAATGTCTTCATGGATCATCGCCAACAGCCCATCGACCCGATTCAGAACTGCTGAGACCTCGGGTATTGAGCGGAATGCCCGGTCAATGCACGACTGGGCGAATACAACAGCCTGAGCAGCCGCCAAGCGCTGATCTGACGTGAAGCGCTCGGGCTGCCAAGTCATGTCGGGTCCGCATTTGTGTTACGGCCGGCCTCTAGTCGCTCTAAACGCTCGCGAAGTTCGGCAACCTCATCTTCGGTGCGCGACGATTTCTCGCGAACCGAGTCGAGAGCGTCCTCTAATCGCTTCTGGCGAACGTCGGTGCGGCGGTTGAACTCCATCTGCATGGCAAATGCCGATGCTACAACCTGAAAGGCGTTCCGCACCTCGGGGTCGACGCTCGACAGGTCGACATTGACAACCTTGGAGTGACCGCGCACAAGTGCGCGGGACGACCGGCGCTGGTGCTGACGAGCAAGTTTCAGGTGCTCTTCGGGCTCGACAATGCGGTATCCGACGTTCTGAACGGGCTCAAGGGCGTGTTTATCCTCTTGTTCAAGCTCTTTGGCAGCTCGGCGCATCGCCACCTGAATTGTGTGCCGGTCCTTCACTGGATCAAGCTCAAGAGCCTCAGCCATCGTGTCGTAGGTGAGGACATCGCCGACGGTGCGCTCACCCAGGAGGTCGTAGAGGACCCGCCAGCGGGCCACCGCCCCGGCGGGCTCGAATGGACTCATGCTGCACGTGCCTCGGTCTGCTTAACGGTGGCGACAAACCGACCAAAACGTGGCCGCCAGTCACCTAGTCCAATGAGCGATCCAGCGTTGGCGGCGATAGTGGCGATGTCATCGAGTTCAAGGACGGACGGGTCGAGCACACCTTCTGCTTCTACCGCCCAGTCTGGAAACCAGGGGCGGCAGCGCATGGTGCGAGACGTGCCGACTTTGACGGATGCCATATGCCGGTACCCTGCCTGCCAAAGCCCTTCGTCATCTCGAGGGCCTTTGTAAGACAACGGATTGACGTCGGTGGATATAAATACCCCGCGTGTGACTTTGACGCCCATCTTGGTCAGCTTCGCCCCGTCTACGAGGCACCGCGCGATGTTTTCGCCAGGGATATAGGGTCCAACGTCGGGGTCGAGGTAAAGGCCTCCGGCGAATTCCAGGCGAGCGATTTGTTCATGGTCATCGTCGGTTTTATTGCGCTTGCTAGTCACTTTCTTGAGGGCCTTGGTTGCCGGGTCGAGAGGGTTGGACAGGCGGCTGTTGTGCATTAACAGCGGTGCTGTGCCAGCCAGCGTGATAGTGAAGGTGATCATCAAATTCCTTTCGGTTGAGGTAGATCCCATGGCCCGCCAAGGCGTGCCCTGCCATGCACTGCTGAGCTGAGCCGAGCACTGCCGAGCCAGGCCTTACCTAGCGTGCTCACCGTGAGACTCGAACTCACATAACGCCATTCGTGAGCTGGTGGATCCCTCGCCTTGCCTCGGCCCGCATAGCCGCGTCACGCCCGGACAGGCCACTGCCTGGCCGCGCCTGGCCTTGCGCGCGCTCGGAAATTTGGAGTTGAGCCCAAGCCGCGCCAAGCCGGGTCATGCCATGGCTCACCTCACCTAGCCATGTGGCATACATCATGCCATACAACGGCATACAGACGCAATAGAGAGGATGTACATGGCCACTATGGATCGCACGGTGGTAACTGGTTGGCAACCGCCAACAGACGCCAATTCAGCGCCCTGGTATCGCGTGCAGAACGCCACTAGTGGCGACGGCAACGCCGCGAACGTCGAGATTTTCGACGACATCATTCCTTACGTTGGGGTCAACGCCGCCGACTTCCGCAACGATCTTCAGGCGCTCGGCGACGGTATCGAGACAATCAACCTGCACATCCACTCCCGTGGGGGAAACGTCTACGAGGCCGTGGCGATCATGAACACGCTGCGCCAGCACCCCGCGAGGGTGGTCACGACCATCGACAGCATTGCGGCGTCGGCCGCCGGGTTCATCGCCGTCGGCGCCTCCGATGAGTTGGTGGTCGCGGAGAACGCCGAGCTGATGGCGCATCTGCCGTGGGCACTGGTGGTGGGTGATGCGGCCGATATGCGCAAGCAGGCCGACCGTCTTGACCAGATCGGCACCAACATTGCCTCGATTTTCGCCGAACGCGCCGGCGGCACCGTCGATGAGTGGCTTCAGGTGCTGACCGACGAGACCTGGTGGTCGGCACAGGAGGCGGTGGACGCCGGCATTGCCGACCGGGTGCTGAAGGCCCCGAAGCGCAAGGCGGCCGGGGCCGGCGCGAAGAACCGCTTCGATCTGTCGGTGTTCAACCATGCCGGGCGCTCGCACGCCCCGGCGCCGCGTAGTCCGCAGGCGCACAACCAGATACCTCCGGCCGCACCGGCCGAGGCCGAAAATAGGAAGGAGCCCACCGTGGCACTGAGTGAAAGCGCGCTCCAAAAGCTCGGCCTCAACGCCGATGCCGATGACAGCGCGATTGAAGAGGCGATCAACACACTCGCCGACAAGCCGACTGTGGTCAACAACGTGGTCACCGAGCCGAGTGCCGAAGACCTCACGAAGCTGGCAGAGAAGTTCGACCTGGCGGTGGTCGACAAGGCGAACTACGAGCAGCTGGTGGCCGACGCCCGCTCTGGCGCCAAAGCCCGCGCGCAGCAGGTCCATGAGGCCAACGACCGCGTCATCGCCGATGCGCTCAACTCCGGGAAGATCAGCCCGGCCAGCAAGGACACCTGGCGCAAGGGCCTCGAAGAGAACCGCGACGGCACCCTTGCGCTGCTGTCGACGATCCCCGCCAACTCGGCGGTGCCGGTGCATGAGATCGGGTACGGCATCGCGAGCGAGGAACCCACCAACGACGCGGAGATGGCCGAGGCGTACGCCAAGGTCGTGGGCCGCCCCTTCGGGAAGGACGCCTGATCATGGCCGAATACGCACCTATTTACTGCCCCGCCGACCGGCTGCCGCGCACCACGTCGGCTGCCGTGACCGCCGGGCAGGTGCTCGTCGTGTCCGGCGCGGACACCGTCGCGCCGATCGCCGCGCCGAATGAGGCGTGGCTGGGAGTGGCCACCCATGACGCCGACAACGGCGCGGCCGTGGTGGTGGCTACCGAAGGTGTCTGGCAGGTGCCCGCCTCCGGTGCGATTGCCGCCGGCAAGCCGGTCATCGGCGCCACCGGTGGCGCCGTCGCGGCATTCACCAACGCCACCGACGAGCCGGAGGAAATCATCGGCATCGCCCTGTCGGCGGCCGCCAGCTCCCTGGTCGTCATCAAACTGCGCTGAGTCGCAGGCCAACCATCACAGAAAGCAGGTAAGCCATGCCCACTCAGTTCCCGCCCGCAGCGCCCACGCTGTCGGGCGACATCCTCTCGGCCAGCCGGTTCCTCAATGACACCCCGTGGGTTGCACGGGCGTTGCGGGACATCGGCAACGAGATTTTCGTGGCCGACAAGATCCTCACCGCGCAGTTCTTCACCACCTCGGGGTCGATCGGCTACGAGACTAATGAGTCGATCTACGCCGACCGTGCACCCAAGGCCGTCCCGCCCGGTGGTGAGTACCCGGTCACCTCGATCGGTACTGGACCGGCGTCGACCGCCAACACGGTCAAGTGGGGTAACGACGCGGAGATCACCGATGAGTCGATCAGCCGCCAGCGGTTCGCGGTCATCGCCCGCTCGTTCCGCAAGCTGATGAACTCCCACGTGCAGACCATCGACTCGGTGGCACTGTCAGCGACGGTCTCGGCGGTCACGCAGAACACCGACGCCATCGCGACCTGGAAGGCCAGCGACGGTTCTTCGAAGATCCTGCGCGACGTGATGCGGGCCATCACCAGTATCATCAAGCTCAAGCAGGGATACATGCCCAACGCGGTGTTCGTCGAACCCGACGTGTTCGCCAACGTCGTGTCCAACGACGACCTGATGAAGCTACTGCCGCGCGAGTATCCGGGCGTGGAGTCCACCCCGGTAGTGCAGGGCCTTTCCGGCACGCTGATGAAGCAGGCCGGCGGCCTGACGTGGATCACCAGCCCCAACGCCCCCGTCACCGGTAAGGCGATGGTGGTGGATACCACGGTGTTCGGCGGGTTCGCCGACGAAATGCTGCCCGAGACCGGCTACGCGTCGGCCGACAACGGCCTGCAGGTCAAGTCCATGCGCGAGGACAAGATCGACGGCTGGCGCATCCGGGCGCGACGCACCACCGTCCCGGTCATCCTCGAGGCCGGCGCCGGATGGCTCATCAACGGGGTCAACGCATGAGCTACAAGGTCATCGCGCCGTTGGTGCTGGCCAAGGATCCCGAGGGTAAGACGCACCATCGCTACGAGGGTGAGGTCATCCAGTGGCTCTCACCGGAGCAGGCCCAGCATTTCTTGGGCCTGGATCTGGTGGTGGAGGTCGGCAAGGCGCCGGCCGCTGCGACAGAGCCCGCACCCGCGGGCGGCGGCGACGCGCCGGAGAAGCCCAAGCGCACTGCCCCCAAGGCGGCCTGGGCCGAGTTCGCCGGGCTGACCGAGGAAGAGGCCGAGGCGATGACCAAGGCCGAGATCATCGAGCAGTTCGGCTGATGGGCCGCTACGCGGTAGCCGGGCCGTGTGCGGTCATGGTCGACGGTCGGGCCGTGCACTACACGCGGCCCGACTCACGAGTGATCGAGGTCGACGACGACGCCGCGGCCCCACTGGTCGAGTCGGGGGCGCTGGTGGCCCACGGTCAACCAGTCGCCCACGCGCCCGCCGCGGCCGAGCCGGACGTGGAAGCTGCGGAATCCGGCGACCCGGATGCGGCCGAGGCCCCGGAGCCGCCAGCGCCCGCGCCCCGTCGTGCACGCGGGCGGGCCACCAAGGGTGCCGCAGAGGATTAGGCCCACATGACCGATCCGTTCATGGTGATCGCGGATTTCGTCGACGAGTACCAGGGCACCCTGACCACCGGGGAGACCGCTACCGCCACACGACTATTGCAGGTCGCGTCCGATCGAATCCGTGGACTGAAGTCGGATGTCGACGACACGGCCGCCCAGCAAGTGGTGTTCGAGATCGTCCGCGATGCGGCGATGTACGGCGACCTCGAGCGCCTGTCGGAGTGGGAGAACACGACGAGCCGGCGCACCGAGGCGGGCAAATTCGCGTCTCTGGTCGACGACTACCTGACCGACAAGCACAAGACCTTGCTCGACATTCCGCTCACGGCCGAACCGGTCTACAGCTTCACGAAGTGCGACTACTGATGGTCTTTCCCCTCGGCAACCAGCGCGTCGGCATCGTGACCGACGTCCAGGATCTCGACGGAGACGACCAGCCGATCGTGAGCGAGTACGGCCAGCCACAGACCAGCGAGGTTGTGGTGTGGGTCGACGACTCGCTCTTCGAGACCGAGACGTCGGCATCCACCAACGTGGGCAGCTTTGAGCAGCAGGGCTTTACGGTGACGACCAGTGAACCGGCGTTCGCGTTTCTGCCGGTGGTGGACGGCCAGATACCGGCGGTCGATGACGACGACAACCCCGCGCCGATGGCGTGGTCCGAGCTCAAATCCGATCGCCGGCTGCGGCACAACGGCCTGACGTACGTCCTGCGCGGCGATGCGGTGTTGGAGACCGATATCCGCGGCGCTGAAAATCACGTGTTCTGCGCGTGTGAGCGGGAGGGCTGACCCATGGCCGATCTGCGCGACCTCATTCCCGATCTGGATGAGCAGCTCGCCGACGATGAGGACGTCGACCGCCAGCTAGACGAGTTCATGGACGAGCAAGTCATTCCTGAGTGGGTCAAGAACTCACCCAAGGACACCGGCGACTACATCGACTCGATCAAGGTGACCAAACGCGCCCACCGTGGCCGCGGTCAAGTCGGGGCCACCGATGAGGCAGCCAACATCATCGAGTACGGATCCGAAGACACCCCGGCATTCGCCCCTCGCGCGAAGACCGAGGCGCACTTCAATCATGGTCTGACGTGAGCGATCCACTGCTGGACGGCTATGCGGCACCCGGCGCCGTGCAGTTCATCATTGCCCATCTGCGTCCGATAACGCTGTCGGTCAACGCGATCGGCGCGAATAAGTGGTCGGCCCAGACGCCCTTGCCGTTTCGGTGGGTGGAGCGCGTCACGGGCCCAACCACGATTGAGGCAGATTTCGCCACGCTGCGCGTGCACACCTTCGGCAAGGATGTCGACGAAGCGTATGCCGAGGGCCGGCGCACTGACGCCCGCATCATACTGCTGGTTCGATACGCCACGACCGATGTGCTCATGGACGACGGCAGTATCGCCAACTGCGACTCTGTCGAACTCACCGAAGCCTCGCATGAGGAACCATACGCCTCGAAATCCGTTGTCACGCGGGTCGTTAACGAGCTTCGCGTCGTGCTACAGCGCGGACCTATCCAGTAGAACCCCACCAACTTCCCGTCGCGGTCAATCAAAGGGGGCCGCGGCGTGCGGCCCCGTGCGCCGCAAAACAGCCGGCAACCAACCCCCGGCAAATCCGCCACACCCCCTCTCGGGAAAGGAAATAACGATGGCACAACCGGCTACCGGCGCCCCCTATCGGACTTCGGTCATGTCGTACCAGGACGCATTGCGCGCCCGCCGCGGCGGCGACTGGCAGGTGCTGGCGCGCGACTACGACGGCGCTAACACCAACATCAGCCCAGGCAGTGCGTTTGTAGCGCCCATGTCCCTCGATGGCACGTGGCGCGAGGATTTGTTCGCTGCTATTAGGGCCAATGGCCGATGGGTCTACAACAACGAATACCCAAGCAACTTGGGGTTTTACCCAGTCGGATACGTTCACCCGGACGGTGTCGAGCGGGCTCCCAAGCCGTCTAGCGACCCACTGGAAGCGTTGCAGTCGGTCGATCCACTGCGCTACGACCTGCAAAAGCGCGAGCGAACGCTGATGTTCACGCCGCTGGAAAACTCTCCGGTGGTGCACTGCCTCGAGTACGACCTCCCGTTGTCGAGCATGCTGGAAATAGGCAGCGGGACATACTTTCGCGGCCGTTCCAACGCCATCTCTCAGCCGCGGCGGCAGTTCATCGTCGCACTCGAGGACAATCAGGGCGGTAAGGCCGAGCGCATCGCCTACCCGTTCCCGCGATGCATACTGACCGATGTCGGTTCGCGCAAGGGGAACAAGAAGGACGCCGACGCGCCAAAGCTCACCTTCTCGGCGGAAGTCGATCCGTGGTTCGTCGATTCCGACGGCTTCCCGATGATCGACGGGGCCTGGGTGACTGGCACCCTATGGGACGACGCGGTAACCCCGGGTCTGACCTTCACTCAGGTGGCGCCGGTCGCCACTACCACCGGTGCGACATCGGCCGACATCGCGTTTGCCGCCCCGCTAGGTGGCTCGTCGCCGATCGTCTTCACCGTCGAATCAAGCGCCGATGGCTCGACCGGCTGGACCGCGGCGACCGTCGGAAGCACCAGTGGCACAACGACAATCACCCTGGGTATCACCGGACTGACCACCGCCACCGGTTACTACTTCCGGGTGACGGCGACCGACAACGTGGCGACCACCGCCCTGTCGCGGGTCTCGAACATGATCACCACCGACTAGTAGTCGAGGGCCACCCCGGCGGGCGTTTGCGGTTCGGCGGCGCCCGTCGGGGTCTCTCATTGTCGTTGTAGCCGAACCGAATCTAAACTCCGAGAGGAATAGCCGAACATTATGACCGAGCCGAACCCCACCGAGATCCCCAACGCCGGTGTGCAGGCTGCCGAACAGGCCGCCGAATACAACAATCTGCTGTTTGCGTCCCTGACGCTGCGGTTCGACGACGGCACGTCGATGTCGATCCCGCCGCAGCCGTCGCTACGGATGCTCGATGACGACTGCCTGGCAGCCTACGACGAACTGCACTTCGAGGCCGAGTCCTACGACCGCGGCCCCGATGTCATCATCCCCGAGCATCAGGCGTTAGATAAAGACGGAAAGCCAACTGGCGCAACGATTCCCGAGGAAATCGTCAAGGGCAACCTTCTTGTTCCGTACCGCAAGGAAGGCAAGCTCGTCTCCCCGCCGTTCGATGTCCGTGAGGTCATGGCCGTGCTAGGTGAAGAGAAATACCGAGAGTTGCGCTCCAAGACCATCGACGGCCGGCCAGCGTGCGCGGCAGATGTCCGGCGCCTGTGGGGTGAACAGGGACTCAAGCTGATGGAGCGCCAGAAGTCCGACTCGAAAAGTCCAGAAGGCCCAAGCGTTTTGGCGTCATTGGCCGCGCCAGATAGCCAGTGACCTGCGCCGGTTTTTCCCCGGCTGCCACATAGCCAACTGGCATCAGGGGCGCATGAGTAGCTATGAGCTGCTCGAGCTGTTCGGCGCCGATGTCATCGAGGACCCCGACGACGAGACGAAGCTGGTCATCCGGGTTGACTGGCCACCCGAGGACGGCGCGCTGGCCACGGCCTTGCGCTGTGGCGAGCGCTCCGAGCTACGGCAGATGGTCGCCCAATGCGCTAATGAACTGGCGGTCTTGCGTGCCGCGAAAGTCCCCGAGGCGCAAGCCGATGAGTACGAGTCGCGGCTGTTTTTGTCCACCGCCAAGTATCGCGAGCAGGCCGACGACCATCGCCGCCGCAGCGTGCCGAACAACGAGCCCGGATCGCTGTATTCGACCTGGAACAAGTAGAGGGGAGGTGAATCACCTTGGCCATCCACGCCGACGTCCTGGCCCGGCTCAATGAACGCGCTGCCGATCAGGTTGCCTCGCAACTGGAAGCGCGCTTCCGCGTTGCCGGCGAGCGTTCCAGCCAAGCGTTTTCGCAGGCGCTGACCGCGCGGTCGGCCATTGACCAGGCGGTCACCCAATTCGCGGCTCATGGCCAGCGTGCGGCGCGTGGCTTCGGCAGCGGCTTCGGCTCTGAACTGACCCGCGCGCTGCCGGTGGTCAGCGGCTTCTCGTCGGCCATGGCCGGCTATGAGACGGCCGCGGGTAAGTCGGGGGCGTTGGCTGGGCGCGCGTTCGGCATGGCGTTCACCACCGCGGCGGCCGGCCTGGTCGGCGCGGCGGGCTACACGCTATTCAAGGGCTTCGAGCGCTACGAGGCGATCGACGCGGCCAAAAACCGCCTGGACAACCTCAATCGGACGTTGACGGCCACCGGTAAGCAGGCTCTCGATGTCGGCGCGGTGATGGACACCGTGAATCAGGTGGTGCTGGATACGCCGTTCAAGCTCGACGAGGCATTCTCGGTGGCGACTCGCGCGCTGGCGTCGAGCACCGGCGATCTACAGCGGTTTATGACCGACGTATCGAATGCCGCGGGATTTACCGGCTCGTCGATCAGCGATATCGGCGACGCGTTCTTGAAGGTCGCCAACCAGGGCCACGTCTCCATGCAGGAGATCAACAACCAGCTTCAGCAGTTGCCCATCGTGCCATGGCTGGCCGACACCCTCACTGGTGGCGATGTTCCCAAGCTGGCCAAGATGATCCACGACAACAAGGTCGGGCTTGAGGCGTTGTTGACCACGGTCGAGCAGCACGCACCGGGATTCGCCAAGGCCATGAACAACACGGTGGCCGGCTCGATCGAGAACGTCAAGACGTCCATCGCCCGGCTTGGCGCCAACTTCCTGGGCGCGATATTCGGCAAGCCCGCCGAAGACGCCAATCAGCTCGTCGACATCATGCAAGCCCTACGCGAGCATATCGACGAGATCGGCGAATGGGTCTCTCAGCACCAGAACGATATTCGCGATTTCTTCAAGAATGCCGCGGCGATCGGCGGCGAACTGGTCGAGGTGTTCGGAAAAATCGCCAAGGCGCTTTCGGATCATCCGGGCCTGGTCTATGCAGTGATCGCCGCGTGGGCAGCGTTCAAGGCAGCCAATATCGCGGGGAATATCGCGGGGATCATCACCAAGGTCACTGCGCTCAATACGGCCATGGGCGCCTTGCCGGAGGCGGCATCAACAGCCGCGGCCGGAATGGGCACCGCCTTCGGTCCTATCGCGCTGATGCTGGCCGGGGTTGCCGCGGAATTCGGCGCGATCTATCTGGCTATCCGCAACGCCAAAATCGAGATGCCCGCCGGAACTGGCCTCCCGCCGGGGGCCACTACCCAACAGCGGCAGGTTTTCGCCCAGGGGGGCACTAGCGGCCTGAACTCGATTCCGCGCAGCCAGGGTGGCCTCGGGCCCGAGCCCGGCGAGCCCGGGTACGTCCCTCCGGGGTCAACACCGGGATCGGCGACACCGCCGCGGTACTACCCCTTCGGCCTCAAGGGCCCGTCCTACGTCTGGGTCCCGGGCAAGGGTTATCAGCCCGAAGGGTTTGTTGCGCCCGGCGCCGGCCCGTCCGGTAACCCGATCCTCGACCCCACCGGTGCCGCCGGCGGCGCCAGCGGCCCGCGCCTGCCTAAAGCGCCGGTGGTGCCTTTCGACATGAGCGTCCCGCCCGGAATTCCGGGCCTGCCGCAGACCGCGGCCACCTACAGCGCCGAGACCAGCTTCCTCGAGTCCCGCCACCGCCTGGCCGAGAAGCGCGCGCGGCTCAATCAGCTCGAGCACACGGCCAACGCCACGGCCGAGGACATCCTGGACGCGCGCAACGACGTGCTCGAAGCTCAGCGTAGCCAGCAGCAGGCCGAGATGCGCTTGGCCGAGGCGCGGCAGAACGAGCTCGAAAAGTACACCAAGCACATGCGCCAGGGTGCGGACACCCTCGGCCAGATCGGCGCGCAACTCGATCAGGACTTCGGTATCTCCAAGGGACTGGCGGGGATCGCGGAGAACATCACCAAGTTCATCGCCAATCTCGCGGCGGCCCCGGTGATCGGCGCGCTTTCGGGTGTACAGCAGGGTCTGGGGTACAAGCCGGGAGAGGCCGGCAGCGGCCTGCTGGCGATGGCCGCCGGGGCCGGCGCGTTCGGCCCCCAGCATCAGGTGTTGCCCTATGGCGGGCAGTATCCGTATGCCGCCGCCGGCATGCCCGTTGCGGGTGTCGGCATGCCGGGTACGCCAAACCTGGCCGGCGTCTCCTACGGCGTCCCGGCCGGCGCCAACATCTACAGCGGCCCGCACACCACCGATACTCACGGCGCGCTTACCCCGCGAGCTGCCGCCCTACGCTCGCTCATCAGCCAAATGTTCGGCGTGACCAACATCGGCGGCTACCGGCCGCCAGATCCGCCGTTCAATGAGCACTCGTCTGGTGAGGCGCTGGACATCATGGTCGGCGACAATGCCGCGCTCGGCGATCAGATCAACCAATTCCTACAGGACAATGCCGGACCACTCGGGCTCGAGTACAGCTTGTGGCAACAGCAGCAATGGACGCCAGGTCAGGGCCCCACGCCGATGGAAAACCGCGGCAGCGGAACGCAAAACCACCGCGATCACGTCCATGCCCGGGTGCGGCCCGGACCGCTCGCCGGTGGCGGCGGCCAGGTGGCCCCGTCAGGTTGGGGCGGCGGCGCTCCCACCGGTGGCGGCCCCGGCTGGTGGGGTGGCGGTACACCCGGAGCCCCAGGCGGCGGCGACTCGCCCATCCCCGGCGCCCCCGGAACTCCCGGCGTGCCTTTCCCCGGTACTCAGTCCCCGCTGGTGCCCGGCGGTGGCGGTCCTGGGCTGCCGGGGCAGGCCCGCGGGCCCATGACACCCGGGCGGGGCCGCATGCCTGGGCAGGGGCTGAACATCCCCAAGAGCGAGGGGATCGGCATCGGCGGGGGCCTTCCCGGACTTCTGCAGTCCGCCGTTCCCACGGCCATCAGCGCGGCAGGTGCAGCCGCTGGCATGGCGGCGCCCGGGGCCGGCGCCGGCGGTAGCGCGGCCGGGGCGATCATCTCCGCGGCTGCCCAAATCGGCATCGACGAAATCAACCGGGCTATCGGGTTTGGCGCCCAGGCCGCCGGTATCGGCGTTGGCGGACTGCTCGAAACGTTCGTGCCCAACGAGTCGGCGCTGGCCGACTTCTCCGGCGGCTGGTTCGGACGCATCGCCGGGGCGGTGGCCGGGGTCAACGCGCAGGTGCCGAACATCGCCGGCCAGGTCGGCCAGGCCATCAACGGCGCCACCGGCGGCCAGGGGCTCCCGCCGGGACTGACGCCCGAGCAGGTCGCGGGCAACCCCGACCAGCGCAGTGGTGACCAGAGCGGCGGCCAGGGGACAACGATCAACAACAACTTGACCTACAACAACAACTCGCCCATCCAGACAGAGGACCGCATGGGCGCAGACCTGTCCAACCATCTGGGGTCGATGTATCAGCGATGACCAGCCTCAGTGACATCATCCGCGTTCCCGAGGGGTTGACGCCGGCCGGCGAGTACCACCTCCGCGCCGGGCTACTGCCTCAGATGCACTACCACTCCTATGACGGTGGCGCCGACTTCCGCATGCTCGGCGGATTCGCCCCGCCCTGGTCGGACCCGCGCAAGGCCGCGGTCGTCGTCGAGAGCCTCAAGGGGCTCATTGCGCCGTGGCAGATGATCGACCAGAAGGGCGCCACCCAGCACGGAGTCACGCCTATCGGATCGCTGTTCGACCCGACGGAGGTCACGGCCGAACTCAGGTTCGTCGGCGACGACCCCAAGGACCGAATGGCGCTGGCACGCCTGTGGATCGAAGCAAATCACCAGCTCAAGACCGGCGAGCTAGCCTACCTCAACCATCAGTCCGGGCGCTGGTGGGCGCCGGTGCACTGGTTCAAGACGCCGCCGGACAAGATCATGTGGGCGGCCCAACACAGCCAGAAGTTCACCCAGGTCTGGCGCGCGCCCCGGGCGCTGTGGCAGACCTTCGACAGCATCGACTCGCTGAAAATCCAATTCGACGGCGACATCGACATTTTCGACTACACCGCCAGCCCTGGACTCGGTGCAGGATGGACTGTTGCGGAGTCCGGCGACGGTGGCGCCTATATCGAGGCGGACGGTAGTCAGGCGCTAGCCGTGGACGACTTGGGCGACCCCACAACGGGGCACGATTTCGTCTTCCGCCGGGTCGGGTCCACCACGGCAACCGACAACATGGTCGTCGAAATACACCTCGGACCAATCCGGGGAGTGCCGCTGCCGTACAACAGCTACATCGACATCTGGGGCCGGATGGCCAATAGCGGCACGGCCGGTGACGACGGTGTCCGGCTGCGCATCGGCATGGATAACACCTTCAGGCTCTCCTACTTCTCATCTGGCTCGGAAACGGTTCTGCGCGAGTGGACTTCAAGCCTGATACCACCTCCGCACACCTATTCGATATACCGCCTGGTCTGCGGATACGCCTCGGGCGCGCGCATATTCAAGGTGTTCGCCAACGGTGTTCCGCTACAGACCGTGGTCGAGTCCGGTACCGGATCGAGCGTCGGAAGCGGCTACCGCAGTGCTGGCTTCGGCTTCCACGTCGGCGCCACAGCCAGCGGCTACAACGTCCCGATAGGGGTGTTCCGATGGCTATTCGGCGACAACGCCTCATCGAGTAACCAGAGCGATTTTCTCAAGCTCATCAACCCCGGCGATCAGCCAATGTTCCCGCGCTACACCTTCTTTGGCCCCGGCACCTTCCAGGTGGCATCGGCGCCCGGAAGCAGCGATTTCGTGCAGTTCGGGCCGCTACTGGAAAACCAAATCATGCAGGTACGCACCAACCGCGAGCTACGCCCGGTCGTGGACATGACCTCGGTGGCGCCAACCCCGCAGCAACTAAACATCTGGCAAAAGGCGCTCAGCGACTTTCTGTCATTCGCCGGCGGCGGGGACACCTCGGCGTGGTTCGACCAGATCAAGTCCATCTTCGGAATCGTCCCGCCCCAAGGTCACCCATACTCCCTGCTGTCGGGCAGCTTCAGCGCCCCAATACCTGCCAAGCCCGTGGGTAAACCCCCTGTGCCGCAGTACATCGCAGCGTCGATCATCGGAGGAAACGCAGACTCCATGATCATCGCGGCGGGCACCCCCCTGCGGCGGTACCCACTCTGATGTCCAGGTTCCTGGCTCTGGTCTCGACCAGGGCAGCTTTCGGCTGCGCGGATCAGGCGTGACCGCCCCCGAGCCCCCTACCAGCGCCGAGCTGGCCGAACTCAACCACCAGCTCACCTACGGCACGCTCGAGCAACGTGCGGCGGCAGCCGACAAGCTGGCCGAGATCCGCGCTGCGGTGTCGATCGAGCCTGTGCACTACGTCAGCGACCGTCTCTGGAACCGCGTCGGCCCCATCGGCGGCGACCTGATGGAGAACTCCGGGGCCGACCCGCGCAATAACGTGCCGACGGCGACCATCAAGGTCAAGGGCGAATCGGATCTGGTCGAGCATTTCTACGGCTGCGAGCAAACAATGGTCGGCGTGGAAATGGAAGTCGGCGGCCTTGTCTTCCCGTTCTACGTTAAATCTCACGACTGGGAATATGAGAAGGGCGCCTACACCTCGACCCTGAATTGCCGGGGAATCTGGGATATTCTCAATTACCTGCAAATCTGGCCGGTGTGGTGGATGCCAATCCAGTTCCAGCCATTTTCGCACGCCGTATTCTTCGGTCCGCTGGTCACGGTCATCGAGAATATGATCAGCGAATGCGCAATACGCATTCAGTCAGGAATCAACGAATTTCTGAACAACGCCCTGTCTCTCAACCCGGACTTGCGGGCGTGGATCGGCACGCTGCTGCAGTCCAACGGCAACATCTTCACCGCGTTGAAAACGCCACTGTACGTGGTCAGGACCAACCCATTCCTAGATACCAGCCCGCTCTACGCCAAGACCGTGCGCATGGAGTCGTGCGGGACGGTCATCACCGAAATTACGCGGCCCTACGGCGTGGACGTGCGGGTTGATCTGTGGCGGCCGGGGATGCCACAGCCGGATCGGTGGGCGAACCTGACGCAGGTCACCTATGTCGTGACGGTCAAGGACCGATCGCAGGTTGAGGGGCCGACCAAGACGATCCTGGATTCGGCGCTGCGCACGGCCGTCGATATCCAGGGCTCACTGTTGGGCAACCTGCTGGCCCCGATCCTCAATCCCCAGGGGTACTACGCGCCCGAGGGCGTGTACATCGTTCCTCAGGTTGGCCTGAATTTCGGGCGCCCGCTGATTGCTGTGGTCGCACCCCGGCCGGGCGCGGAGGATCCGCGCTCACCCATCGTCAAGATGAAAGTTTCCCAGCACACACCGATGGGATGGAATCATATCGTCGGCGGAAAGAGCCCCCGGTGGCTCAATGATTTGATCAATGCCTTTCTGAGCTGGATCATCGACGCGGTTATGATTTTGGTGGGTCTGACCGGAATTCCATCGGACCTGCTTTCGGGGTTTCTCAACGACAGCATAATGGCCTTCCAGGTCATCCAATTATATGGCCGCCGCGCCGATGTCGGACCATACCATCCGGGCATAGAGGTATTCACTGCAACGAATTCGGCCCCCTACAATATCGAGGCCCTATTTTCGTTCATCATCGCGTTTTGGGATAGCCGGGGCTACACGGCGGGGCAGTTGGTTGTGCGCCATGGCGAAGTGATCGCCCTGGGTCGTGACATCGCTCGCGGCGGCCTCATGTCTCTGGTCTACAGCTCGGCCACCGGAGCGCAGCGGTTGTTTACTGACTATCTCGAGCTCATCTTCTGGAAGTTCAGCGCCACCGAGCGCGACCTGTTCTTGCAGATCGGCGACGGCCGCGGCGAATTGCCACCGATACCGCGCCTGCAGATGTTGGTGACCGGACTTCAGGAGATCGCCAACGTCATCATGCTCACCCCTAATTCGTAGGCAGGAGAACGCAGTTGACTTCACCATGGCCGACTATCACCTTCGGCGGCAAGGAGTACTGGCAGGTCTCCACCCTGTCTCTCATCGCCAAGGAGTCCGATCCGAATGCCGGCGTCTATTTTTTCGTCGGCACACCCGACGGTGGGATCGGCACCGTGGGACCGCTGGTGCAGGGGGCGCCCGGTAAGCACGCGGAGATTGACACCACGATCAGCTTCACCGCGTTGGAGCCCACGGACGCCACAGCGGATTCCGCCTCGTGGACCGAGATCACTCCGCCCGACGATGACACCCCTGGTGTGTACCAGCTCAATCTCGCGCTGCACAAGGGCGCGAAGGGCGACGACGGCAACACCGTGCTGGACCCCACCGACTACACGGCGGCGGCCACTCAGATACTCGCGGTCAACTCGGGCGCCACGGACTTCGAGGCGATCGACCAGAAGGTCTGTCAGGTCTACCGGCCGACCACGATCAGTAACACGGGCGCTGCGACGGCCAACAACACGCTGGCGACCGTGGCGATCGACGCCAAGACCTATGACCGGCGCTTGATTCCGTTTGCCTACACCATCGTCACGGGCAACACGGGATCGGATGTCACGGTCGATCTGCTGGCCCGCATCGGCGACGCAAGTACCGGCGACATTATCGGCCGCTGCCCCGGCCTGGGTGGAGCCAAGGACCGGCTCATCCTGGTTCCGGCGTTGCCCACCAATGAATTCGATTACGAGCTGCTGACAGCCACGAACACGACCAACGTCTATTTCCGGGTCGAAAAACAGGGCGGTGCTGACGATTACACCACGAGCTCCACGACCACCCGTGTCGGCGTCCTGGCGGTGCCCGTCTGATGACTGAGCAGCCGCCCACCTGGGCCACCGCGATTCCCAACTACCCGGTCCACAATCTGCCGGCGCCGTCGTGGCAGCCGACGCTGCCGTTCAGTTGGGCGCAGCTACAGCAGATCGTCCCGGCGCTGGTCAATGAGTTCCTGCGTCAGGTCGCGGTTGCGCTGGGGGCCATCGAGATTTTCGGGTTCAACCCGGTTGAGGCGCTCATCCAGATCGGCGAGCTGATCGAGGATGCGCAATCCAAGTTCAACTCGCTGATATCCGGGCTCAGCGCCGGGGATATCAGCGGGGTAGTGACCGCGGTGAGCGCTGGAATCACCAACGCGCAGAACGCGGTTACGGACGTGGCAGCCATCATCTCTAGCGCGGCCGTTTCGACGGCGGCGCAGGTGGGTGCCGCGCTTGCCGGCGCGGTGGACGGTCTCGATGACGTGGTGGACAACGTCATTGGTGGTGCGACTTCGGCGGTGACGACTTTTGGGCAGGCGTGGGAGGGCGCGTTCGCCGGGTTCCTGAACGGGATTAACGGGGGGAGCGCATCGACTGCGCAGACCTCGGCAGTGTCGTCGGCGATGGCGTCGCAGCGTGAGGTGATTGTCGGCATCTCAACAGCGGTCGCGCAGTTGCAGGCTGCGGCAGCAGCATCGGGGGCGAGCGGCGTGTTTGGTGGAGATGATTTCGAGAGGGTTGAGGCGAGCTCCCTTGGCGGCACTGGGTATTGGACGGAAACCTACTCGGGTGGCGACAGCTCGGATGGCTATATCGCCATCGCTGACGGGCATCGGGCCGCCTGGGTGATTGGTGATCCGGTAACCAGGTCGGTGTTCTGTCGTCGCACCGCCACCGACGACCAGTACACGCAGACGAATTATCAGAAGATTGTTTGGACCGTTGGATTTTCGGGAGGGTTGCCAAAATCTGGTGGAGATTCGCTCTGGTTACGACTCTACGCCAGGGTGAGCGATGATCAATCAGAGTATGTCTTTGCCGAAATCAAGACGGTAATGCCCCAGGAGCGCTTTTGTCAGTTCGGGTATAAAAACGGTGGCAGCGAAACGTATATCGGAAGTCCGGTAAGCCTTGGGACATATGTTGGTGCTGGGGAAACGTTTTCTTTGTGGGCTGGCGATCCCGATGTTGGTGAGCGACAATTCAGGCTGAAGCGTGGCGGGACAACGGTTTTGTCCTGGGATGACAGCAGTACAACATATGCGGCGCTGGGGTCCAGCAATCTTAGTTGGGGTTTTGGCGTGCAGGCGGCACTGAATTCTGCCGAGTCAGATCAGGCTTATCCGCCAACGCTGGATTCGATCACGATCGCCGATAACGGTCCCGGCGCTTTCGATTTCGCCAGCCTGCCCGCCGCGGGCAACGCTGGCCGCACCTACTGGTGCGAGGATGTCGGGCTTACCCTGCTCGACGACGGAACGGACTGGCGGCGCGTCTGGGGGGGGCCGCTCGGGTACTTCACCGCGCCGCCGTCGTCGGGTTGGTCGGCGGTCAACGCTGGATCAACAACCTGGGCCGCGAACAAAGACGCCATGCTGTTCACCGCGCCTTCCGATGGCACCGGTTCTTACCACCTGCAAGTCCGAACCCTCACGCCGAGTTCAAACTACACTGCCAGATTCAATGTGGAGTTGACGGCGATGGACGCGGCCAGCACCGATGCGTGGGCCATGGGAATAGTCCTGCGCGAATCGTCGAGCGGTAAATTCGTGACACTCGAACTCGTCGTATCTAGCAGCGCATTCGGCTCCGGCGCTTTACTGCGCGCCGCAAAGTGGACTAACACGAGCACATTCTCGGCCGCCTACAAGTCCCGCTACGTGCAGTTCCTTTCGGGCGGTATCCCGAACTGGGTGCAATTTCGCGACAACGGCACCACCCGCTTCATTGAGTACTCCCACAATGGCGTTGACTACCAAACGCTTTATTCAGGCGGCCGTACCGACTTCTGCACACCAGACCAAATCGGGGTCGGTGTCTTCAACGCCAACACCGGATACACCAACTATCTACGCTTACGATCGCTAGACGGAGTCTCCTAATGGCCGCACCCTACACCAACCAGGCCGGAACCTGGGTGATCACAACACCACTCGCACCACCAAGCGGGCTGGTCAACACCTATGCCGGCGGGTGGGTGAGCCGCGGCGGTGTCTTCGCCGCAGCCGTCTCACACGTCACCGCCGTCACCGACAACATCACCGGCTACGACGAAAACGATGATCCCGTATTCGGCGACGGCGTCAACATCCAAGTCGAAGGCGTCGGCTGGCTCACCATCGACGGCACCAGAAACCAGATCGCCGCGCTACTCGGACTAGGACAATGACTAGTCCGAGTTTCTGCCCGTTTTGCGGCTGCATCATCGGCCGCCTAACGCTCCGCGAACGCGCCACACGCGCACTCCTGCAAGCCATTTCACGCCTAGCCAACGCCAAGAGAGAAAGGGCAAAACGATGAGAGCACGCGTCCTGAAGTTCGTTTTGAAGCTGGTCATCAAATACCTGCAATCTCACCCCGACCTGATTCCGGGTGAGGTGGACAACTGGCTGGTGGCGCAGCTCGCCGGGGCGCTTGGAGTGTAGGCCTTGCCCAGCGAAAACGGTTGGGAGCCCGCGAAGGCCGATCCATCCGCGACTGAGTGGGTAGGCATTCCGGGTGCCGATGTCACCCTTCAGCTTCTCAAGGGATGGCCTTTGGTGATCATGCGGGCATTCGCGGCTGACTTCAACACCTACGTTGAGCCGTTGCGTGACCCGGATTCAGCCTCGTGGACTCCAACGAACTCGGTGCCCACGTCCAACCATCTCAACGGCACAGCGATGGACCTGAACTGGAATACTCACCCTTTCAAGGTCCGCGGAACTTTCACCCCAGATCAGATGGGCACAATCCGTGAACTACTGAGCTTCTATGAGGGCACGATCTATTGGGGCGGCGACTGGACCGACCCAATAGACGAAATGCATTGGCAAATGGGGTATGACACTTTCGGCAACGCCAAGGTGGGGGATTTCATAGCGCGAAAGATTCGGGCCGATGGATTCTCGACTTTCCGCCGAACGGAATCGCCGGGCAGCGCCGACTCCGTCCAGGTGCTATCGGAGGTCATGGGCGCCAGGCTCAGCCTCGAGCGATACGGCCAGCTGCTGCCCGCGGTGGTCGAGTCGCTGCGGGCCTGCGAATGCGCCACGGTCGACCGGATCGCCATGTGGTGCGCGCAGATCGGGCACGAGTCCGGCGGCCTTTACTACACCGAGGAGATCGCCAGCGGGGCCGCCTACGAAGGCCGGGCCGACCTGGGTAACACGCAGCCCGGGGACGGCGTCCGGTTCAAGGGCCGTTCCTGGATCCAGATCACCGGCCGATCGAACTACACCCGGCTATCACTATGGGCGCACAGTAAGGGCCTAGTCCCGACCTCGACCTATTTCGTTGATCACCCGGAACGGTTGGCGGCCGACGAGTATGCGGGCTTGGGGGCGGCCTGGTATTGGGTGGTGGCCCGCCCGGACATCAACGCGCTGGCCGACCGCCGCGACCTGGAGACGGTGACGCGGCGCATCAACGGCGGCACCAACGGGTTGGCTGACCGCCGGGAACGCTACAACCGTGCCCTTGGCATGGGGGATCGGTTACTGGCATTGACGGAAGGGGATGACGAGTTGAGCAATACCAAACTTTATGCGTCGCAGTCGATTTACGCCACGCCTGGTGAGGGGGCGCGATGGACGGTCGGTCAACTGGTCCGAAACATCGACGGCATGGTTCACCCGCTCTATGTCGAGGCTGCCGCCCGGTTGGGGGACTTCGCGGAAATCGCGCGGGTGGCGCGCACCGCCAACGGTCAGGGGGTCGACACCGATTCCAACGTCGTCGCCCGGGCCCGCAATCTGATCGCCGAACTCAGCGAGTCCCACCCCGACATGATGCGCGCGTTCCTCGCGCAGAACGGAGCCGGACAGTGAAATACGATATGGGAACACTGATTCGCGCCGCGGTGGCCGGGGTGCTCGGCGCGGCCGGCGCCGCCGCCACCGGCGGACAGGGGGCGGACCTGGCGGCGCTCGACCTCGGGCAGTGGCTGACCCTGGTAGGCACTGGGCTTATGTCGGCCGGCGCACTGCTCACGCCAGCGAAGAAACCCACGGCCAACGACAAGGCCGTCGCATCCGTGCAGGATGTGGTGGCCAAAACTTCCGAGGCGCACGAGAAGCTGACCCAGCAGGCCGTTGACAGCATTCAGCGGGTCAAGGACGCGGTGGGCAATCTGGGCGCCGTACTCCCGGTGCCGCCGGCTGTGGTGGCTGATGCGGTGTGGCAACGTCCGATGGGACAGCTTGGTCAGCAGGTGTTGGATGCGGTGATCACAGCAACCCAGCCGGGTGGTGAGGCGAAGTGATGCCGGTCGGCACCGTTGGGCATGTCGCCACCGAGGCGGCGGCGCCCAGTGGTGAGAGTTGGACAGCGGTCGCTATTTCCCTTGTCACCACCCTCGGCGTTCTGGTCGGTATCTATCTCAAGCAGCGCGCCGAAATCGCCAGCGTCCGCGGCGTCGCCGAGAAGGTCGATCGCCAGGTAACCAACCAGCACGGCGACAAAAACTTGCGCGATCAGCTCGACGTAATGCACGGGCTCCTCACGCAGATCGACCAGAAGCACAGTAGCCACTCCGAACGCACTGATCGTGCGATAGGGGAGCTGCGTAGCGACGTCGACCAGCTCAAGCGCAGGAGGCCAAGGCTGTGGCCCAATTTTCTAGGTTGATAATTGCCTTCGCCGGCGCCATCGAGCCGGATTGCGTCTGTGGCTGCCCGCATGCCGATCATCAGCCGGTCGTCATGTCGGTGCCGCTGAAACCCCGGGCGCCGCTGTATCCGATCCCGGCCGGTCTGGTCAATTGCATCTCAACCACCCGTCCAGGCGCGACTTATGACCGACTCGGATGTCGCTGCGGCTGCGGTGACTACCTCGCCGACTCGGGGCCCTGATGCAGCCCCGCGACTATGCCTGCCTGGCGCTGGCCGCCGGCGTGGGTGTGTGGGATTTCCTGGCGCCGCCGGGGCAGACGATATCCGAGGCCTGCGACGACTATCTGATTCGTCGGCGCGCGGCGACCGAAGTGGGCTTGCTGGTGCTGTACCTGCATGTGGCGAATAAGCTGCCCGAACGGGTCGACATCGTGCATTGGATGTTTGTTGGGCTCAGGCGAATAAAAGCGACCATCCCGCCTACCTTGCGGAAAGCCCAGGGGCTCTTATCGGCGGGATGGAACGTTTAGGCCAGGATGCACCGCTAGATGTGATGACTCAGGTTGATCGGCGCCCCATCGTTGCGCACCCCAAATCCGAAGCCCCTCCCCGTCGGCTCGATCGGCGGGGGAGGAAACCCGCAACCGTGGTGCGCAAACGTCGCATCATCCCAATTGGGCGCCAGCCGGATCTCGGCGTAGTCGCCCTTGGCGAATCCCCGACCGCACGTCACACAGCGGGTGTCGTTTCGTAGGCGCGCGCCGCGGGTCTTCCCGTCGGTCGTCATCTGTCCAACGAAGTCGACGCCACCCCCGGTGGCCACCACGTCCGCGATGAAGCTGATATCTGGCACGGTCTCGAAGTTCGGATCAGGCATTGCCTCTCCTTAGTTTTTTCTCCGCCCCCGGCGGCCTCAACAGGTCAGCCGGGGGGCTTCCGGCGTTTCCGGGCCCATTAGCGCGGCCAACGCCTCGCTAGTCTCCCGTTCCAATTCCTCGCGTTCCTTATTGCCGCAGCAGAATTCGCCCGCGACCGACCTAGATAACTGCCAAACGTGCTCAATGGCCTCGTCGCGCGTCATCAATCCTCCCGGTGCATAGTGGGCAGTCTGTTGGCTCGAATGGCCACACTGGCTTCGGTCCTGGCGGTTCCCAGTCGGACATCACTGCTGTGCACACCACGCCGGTGCATCGGCCGCAGCACACGCAATGCATGCCGGTGCCCATCCGCACCGTGTTCACGCTTTCACGTGTCCAACCATTGAGCCATGGTCGCTGCGCCGTTGACTCAAAAGCCGCGCGCGCGGCCTCATCGGCGGCCAGGCGTATGGGCCGCATCGTCTTGTGCCCGGCGCTCGCGTGCGCGACCGGCCATGCGCGCCTCCCACGAATCCTCGACGCTCATCCGGCACCTTCCTATTTCTGAAGGACACCGACATACTGGGGACAGTACACGTCTATCGTCGCACCAAGAATAAACCTGGACTTGAACTCCCCAAGGTCATTCGCACGCATAATCGTCTGGATAACATCGGCCAGCGAGGCCCCGTTGGCCAAGGCGCCACAATACACATGGGCCGCCGCTATGGCCTGCTCCCGATTACGGATGACGATTCCCATCCCGCTATTCCCGATTCTACTCAGGTAGCGATCGTCATCCACCCGCGCTGGCGTTACCGGCGTCGGCGAGTCGACACGATCCCGGCCAACGCTTGGCGGCGACCCGTGTCCACCCAGGGAAACATACCCAAAAATCCCCGCTGCAACTGCAAACACAATAAGAGCCGCAACGGTCACCATTAACCCCTGTCGGCGTCCAGATGATTCGGCCAACGGTTCGACCTCGTCAGACCATGCCAATCCAATTGCATCGGTGCGCGTCACGTCCGGCACAATCGCCGTCTCGTAATCTTCACCGCACGCTGCGGAAGTATCGCTTGCCGCATCTTGGTCGGCCATGAGCAATAGCTTAAGGCGACTGCGTGGGTACGGGCAACGCCTCACCCGCGCCCCACGTAGGGTCCACCGTAGGGTCCACCCGTTCGTGCAATATGTAGTTCTACCTGTGCCCCCGGCACGACAACACGTTACGCCGGTTTCTGGCTCTCGGGTGTCACAGTGACGAAACCCTCCCCAATGGATGATGCCACGCCGCTGCTTCACTCACCGACCTGATCTCGTCTGCTGCGACCGCGGTGTACCGCTGAGTCGTGGCCACACTGGCGTGCCCGAGCGCCTCCTGGACGGCGCGGAGGTTCCTTGTACCCGCATAGCCTCGCGTCGCATACCGATGCCTGAGCTTATGCATCGACCAGCCCGCCGGCATTGCCTTGCTCACGAGGTGCCCGACACGGTCGGGGCTGATATGGCCGTTGATCTTGCCGGGAAAGAGAAATCCACCCGTCGGACAGGCACTCGTGATGCCGGCCGCGAGAGAGGGGGTAATCGGTACCACCCGCTGTTTTCCACCCTTGCCGTGGACGATGAGCTGGGCGCCGCCGTTGGCCTGGATCAGGTCATTGGTGTGCACCTGGGCCACCTCGGCGCGCCGCAGGCCTGCTTCGCAGGCGAGGCGGGCCATGAGTAGCGTACGGGAATCGGCGCTTTCTAATATGTGGCACCAAATTTCGTCGGTCGCCGGCCGCGGGGCGCTGGCGGCGGCCCTGACAACCGGCAGGCCGGTTGTCGGGTCGTCGCTGACGATCTTGTTGTCGAGACACCAGCGGTAGAACGATGCGAGGCTGGCCCGCAGGCTGCGCCGGTATTCAGTCGAGGACTCGGGCCTGCCCAGGATGGCGAGCAGGTGTAGAGCGGTGACGTCAGCGGGTGTGTCTGTTGCGAGTTCGCGTGCAACAGAACGAATATGGGCACGCCGCGTGCGCCTCGTCGCCGGTGACGTTCCGGCGGCGATCAGCCATGTCAACCAGCCATCAATGGCCGTGTCCCACGCGTCCGGCAGGGAGAATGAAAGAGCGTGTGTGAGGCTCATGGCGGCGCTAAACCTCCTATCAGAAATTAACGCGGCGTTAACCCAAGTTGACGATAGAACCGCGGTGTTTGGGCAACAAGCGACCAGACCTCTAATCTGGGGATTACAGGCTAGTAATTTAATACCTTCAGTTGTCTAACTGTTGCCCTCGGCAACCTCCCTCAAGACCAGCGGTTTCGCCAATCCCATGGACGGAATTAGCGCCAACTGTGAACTATCCAGCAAACTGGCAAATGATATCTGAGCTCACGCAACAAACCTTAGAGCGAAGGGTTGGAGGTTCGAGTCCTCCCGGGGGAGCCAAGATAGTTAGACGGGTCGCTTGATCGATTGACCGGCATTCCGCGGACATCGCCGCTACCCGTTAACCCGCTGCGAGAATCACCGTTCAGGTAATGGGTGCCCGGCGAAGGCGGGCGACCAGTGGGTAGAGCTGGCAGCCCAGGCAGATACCGAATGCCGCGTTGAGGAAGGCCGCGAACAACGCCAACGAGGTCGCGACGACGCCCCACAGCGGTACCCCGAGGGCAAAACCGACGACGCCGGCGGCGGCGAAAACCAGTCCGACCAATTGGGCGAACCGCAGTGGCGGCACCGGTTCGAGTTCCCGCGCCGGTCCAAGTCGCGCAGCGGCGAGTTTGGCGAACAGGAATCCATAGGGGCTGCGCCGTGGACCCCGCAGCGCGGTGACGGCGAAGATCATGGTCTGGACGCCCAGGATCACCGCTGCGGCCCGGGGGCTGGCGATGGAGACGACCAGGGTGAGGATCAGGACCATCGTGGTGATCCACGCGGCAAATCGCGGGCCTCGTACATCCACTTGACTTGGATGGCTGGGCATCTGGCCGCTCCTGTCCGACGGTGGCGGTTAGCTGAGCAAGGGGATCAGCGTTGCCCGCAGGTCAGCTACCTTCGGGACACCCGCGGTGCGGTATCGCTGCCGCCCGTCGGTGTCGAAGATGAAGGTAGTGGGTAACGAGAGCACAGACAGCCGTTTCGCCGCGACCGGATTCGCGTCGATGTCGACCTCCACGTGTGCGACATCGGGTAGCTCCTCGCATACCTGATTGACCACGCGGCGCACCGCGGCGCAGGGCCCACACCAGTTGGCGCTGAAGTGCATGATGGTGGGCCCGGTTTCAGATAGGCCAAGATCCGAGGTGTCCTGGTGCGCGCGGTCGGTCGAGGGGCCGGTTTCGCGCAACACTCCCGCGCGGCGATTGACCGTCAGCCCGATCGCCGATGCCCCGGTCAGGGCCGCGACGATCGCGGAGGCGGCTATCAAAGTGGTGCTCATCGGCCAATCCTCAGATCGAGAAGTCTTCGCCGTGCCACACCCCGGCCTCCGGCGGCCGGATCACCCGCGCGTTGGGCGGGCGGTCGTCGACCTGCGCCTCCAACCTGGCCACCCTGGTCAGCAGCGACTGCAGGCTGACCCCCACCAGATCGGGTAGTAGCGAGTCGTCGTCTCCAGACGGCCCCTGGCGGCTGATGACCTGTCCGGGCACCCCCACCACCACCGCACTCGACGGGACTTCTTTGACGACGACGGAGTTGGCGCCGACGCGGCTGTCGTCGCCGATCTTGATCGGGCCCAGGATCTTGGCGCCCGCGCCGATGATCACTCGGTCGCCGAGAGTGGGATGGCGTTTGCCGACGTCGGTGCCGGTGCCGCCGAGGGTGACACCGTGGTACAGCGTGACGTCGTCGCCCACCTCTGCGGTCTCACCGATGACAACCCCGGTCGCGTGATCGATGAACAGCCCGCCACCGAGTACGGCCCCGGGGTGGATATCGACACCGGTCAGGATGCGATTGATCTCGCCCAGCGCGCGCGCCACCAGACGGGCGTTACGACGCCACAACCAGTGGCTGATCCGGTGTCCCCACACCGCGTGCACGCCCGGGTAGCAGAAGATGACCTCCAGCGTGGTGGGCCGGGCCGGATCACGCTGTCTGGCGGCCTGGATGTCGCGTCGTATCTGGGTCAGCATGGTCACTCGCTCAGATCCGCGAACAACACCGTGCTCAGATATCGCTCGCCAAAGTCGGGTAGGACGACGACGATGAGTTTCCCGGCGTTCTCCGGCCGGTGGGCTAGCTCGCGCGCCGCCCACACGGCCGCGCCCGACGAGATGCCGACCAGCAGTCCTTCTTCGGTTGCCATCCGTCGGGCCAGCTCGAGCGCATCGTCGTTGCCGACGGTTATCACCTCGTCGACCAGGGCGAGGTCGAGCACCGGGGGCACGAATCCCGCACCGATGCCCTGGATCGGGTGCGGTCCCTTCTGTCCACCGGACAGCACCGGGGACGCCGCCGGTTCCACGGCAACAAACTGGGCCGAAGGCCTGCGCTGCTTGATGACCTGGGCAACTCCGGTGATTGTGCCGCCCGTCCCGACTCCGGATACGAAGATGTCGACCTTGCCGTCGGTGTCGCGCCACACTTCTTCTGCGGTCGTGACGGCGTGGACCGCCGGATTCGCCGGATTTTCGAATTGCTGGGGGATGAAGTATCGGTCGTCGGTCTTGGCCAGCTCCTCGGCTTTGGCGATGGCGCCCGCCATGCCCTCCGCGCCGGGGGTGAGGACGAGCTCGGCGCCGTAGGCGCGCAACAGCATGCGCCGCTCGATGCTCATCGTGTCCGGCATCGTCAGCACGCACTTGTAGCCGCGTGCGGCGGACACCATGGCCAGCGCGATGCCGGTGTTGCCGCTGGTCGGTTCGAGGATGATGGTGTCGGGTTTGATCAGACCGGCTTTCTCGGCCGCATCGATCATCGCGACCCCGATGCGGTCTTTGATGCTTCCGGCTGGATTGAACGATTCCAGTTTGGCGACGACATCGGCCGCTGCGCCGTCGGTGACCCGCCGCAACCGGACCAGCGGCGTACCCCCAATCAGCTGGGTGATGTTTTCTGCGATGGTCATTGGCAGTCTCCATCGGTGTCGGCGTCGCCCGCGGCGGCCACCCGGGTGCGGTCGAACTCGGTTGTGGTGGGAGCAGGAGTCGTTGGCCAAACTGGGAGTCGGTGCGTGGCGCCGGCGGCCGCCTCGGTACCGGGGCGCCCGACGCGGCCAGTGCCGCTGAGGCTCAGGGGGATTGGCGCCCGTGGTTGGTCCGAGAAAGCGGAGCCGGAAGCGGTGGTGGGCTGGTCGAGTTCGCCGACGTCCGGGCCGGTACAAGTGCGCGGGTTAACGGCGGGAAACGCTGAGATGTCCTGCCGGACAACGCCGTTGCCCGGTTTTACCGCCACTCGCGCGGCGGCCGGGCTCATCAGATGGTGGTAGCGCG
Source organism: Mycobacterium marinum (assembly GCF_003391395.1). Taxonomy (NCBI): domain Bacteria; kingdom Bacillati; phylum Actinomycetota; class Actinomycetes; order Mycobacteriales; family Mycobacteriaceae; genus Mycobacterium; species Mycobacterium marinum. The sequence goes on along the minus strand of NZ_CP024190.1, from coordinate 4,261,890 downwards.
GTGTCCGGTCCGCCCGGGCTTTGCGGTTGGGTACGGATAACACAGTCATAGCGGGGTTGGTCTTCCTGAAGACTTTGGTCAGCTTGCGTCACAATCCATGAGGCGACAGAGGCGACGATTACTGGACGGTCAGAACGCGTCAGGAATCAACAGCAACAACAACAGTCCACGGCGGGGCAGCGCGTGAGGACAAAGCTCAGCTGTGCGGCCTGTTGCATGGCTCTACTATAAGGCATGCGGGTATTCCGCCTGTTCGGACGGCAGGGCCCGGCATGCTCGTCGAGTGGGCTTGGCTGCTGGCTCGTGCCGGTTCCCGGCTGCGGGGCGGGTCTGGAGCGGTAGCGCGATCGCCGACACTAATCGTATTCGGGCAGCCACATGGTTTCGCGAATGGCCTGACCTACGTCAGCATGGATTCTGGTGGCCACGTTGTCTGCGACGGCTGCTTGGTACACGGCCGCCGCGACCGTTCTCGAAATCCCCCGCAGGTCCTGGACATCCGGCAGCAGGGAATCCCCGGTCGTTGTCGGACTCGCCTGGTGCGCAAGGGCTTTCGCTGCCGCTCGCAGCATGCCCTGGGTCAACAACCGGGCCCCGGCCACGATCACGCCCAGCCCGATGCCGGGGAACACCAGCACGTTGTTGGCTTGGCCGATCGTGTAGGCGGTGTCGTGGTATTCGACGGGTGCGACCGGGGTGCCGGTGGTAACCAACGCCTTTCCTCCCGACCACGCCAGCACGTCGGCGGGCATGGCCTCCATCCGCGAGGTCGGATTGGACAGCGGAAAGATCATCGGGCGATCGCACGATTGCATCATCGTCTCGACCACCTCTTGGTTGAATGCGCCGGAGACGGTCGAGGATCCGAGCAGGACGGTCGGTGCGGCGAGCTTGATCGCGTCGACCAGGCCCACCCGATCCGAGGCGCCGACGCCTAGCCGGGCCCGGTTCTTGGCGTAGGGCACCTGGAACTCGCGCAGGTCAGCCATGTCGTCGAACAACAGCCCTTGTTTATCGACGGCCCAGATCTGCGACGTTGCCTGCTCGACGGTGGCACCATCGGCGACCATCGCGTCACGGATCTGGTCGGCGACTCCAACCCCGGCGGTACCGGCGCCGAAGACAATCACCGTGTTGTCGCGCACCGGGACTCCGGTGACATGGGATCCGCCGTCAATGGCCGCCACCACCACCGCGCCGGTGCCCTGTACGTCATCGTTGAACACGCAGTAGTCCGCACCGTATGTCCGCAGGATCATCCGCGCGTTGGTCGGCCCGAAGTCCTCGAAGTGCAGCATCGCGCGGGGGAACAGCCGGTGGGCGATCTCGATGTAGCGCTTGATGAACTGGTCGTATTCCTCGCCGCGGCGCCGGGCATGGCGATTACCCAGATAGAACGGGTCCTGCAACAGCTGTTCGTTGTCGGTACCGACATCGAGTGACACCGCCAGACTGCGGCGAGGGTCGATGCCGCCGCCCGCGGTGTACAGGGCCAACTTGCCCACCGCGATCTGGATGCCCCCGACGCCCCAGTCTCCGATGCCAAGGATGGCTTCGGCGTCGGTGCAGACGATCAGGTCGACGTCGTCGGGACCCAGACCGAACGTTTCGAAGGCAGCAGCGATCTCATCGGGCTCATCGATGCTCAGAAACAATCCCCGTTGACCACGGTATTCATCCGAGAAGCGTTGGATGGCCTCTCCGACGGTGGGCGTGTACACCACCGGCATGAGCTCGACCAGGTGCTCGGTCAGCACTTTGTAGTACAGCAGTTCGTGGCGATAGTGCAGCTGCTCCAGGAGCAGATTGCGGCCCAGGTCAGTGGCCAGGCTTTGCAGCTGATGCCATACGCGTTCGGACTGTTGGTCCAGGGTGAGCACGGCGGCGGGCAGTCGTCCGGTCAGGCCCAGTGCTCGACGCTGCTCGTGGGTAAAGCCGACGCCGCGATTGAGACTTGGTGTGGACAACGCATCCGGAAACCGAGGCACCCGGGCATCGCTCATCGATAGCCTCCATCCGTGACTTGACGAGTTAAGCCACGGTAACGCCCCGCGGCGGCCCCGGGAAGATGATCGGCGCCTGCGCCTCCCGGCTATTTCCCGGCGGACAGGTCGGGCTTCCGGTATCGCATACCGCTGTCGCTGAGGCGTTTTCGGTGTTGTCGGCCCGGACTCCGCGCTGGCCAAGCCGCGCCATGGGCGCACGCTACGGGTGGGTTTGGGGCCGGGCTGGGACCATGGTGAATGATTTCTCGCCGCAATCGGGCATAAGGAGGCTGCCGGCACATATTTATTCACGCCAAGTTACAAATTCGCGGACACCGACGGTTATCGAAGCTTACAGTTCACCGCAGATCGTTGCCGAAATTCACGCAATCGGGACGCGCTCCCAATGCCTGATGAACGGGGCCGGTATGAACCGCACTCAGCTCCTCACCATCTTTGCCACCGGGCTTGGCCTATTCATGATCTTCCTTGACGCGTTCATCGTGAATGTGGCGCTACCGGACATCCAAAATACGTTTGGAGTGGGGGAGGACGGCCTGCAATGGGTGGTGGCGGCATACAGCCTCGGCATGGCGGTCTTCATCATGTCGGCCGCCACACTTGCCGACCGCTACGGCCGCCGTCGCTGGTACCTGATGGGTATCGCCTTGTTCACGCTGGGATCGATCGCCTGCGGTTTGGCGCCCTCGATCGCGATGCTCACCGCTGCGCGGGGGGTTCAGGGTTTCGGCGCGGCAACGGTCAGCGTCACTTCACTGGCACTGGTGAGCGCCGCATTTCCCAACCCGAGGGAGAAAGCGCGAGCGATCGGGATCTGGACCGCGGTCGCCAGCGTGGGCACCGCTACTGGCCCGACGCTGGGCGGTCTGCTGGTGGATACGTGGGGGTGGCGGAGCATCTTCTACGTGAACGTGCCCATGGGGGTGTTCGTCATTCTGCTCACCGTCGGATTTGTGGCGGAGTCGCGCAACGCCCGGGCCGGCCGGTTGGATCTGTCTGGCCAGGCGCTGTTCATCGTCACCGTGGGAGCCTTTGTTTATGCCGTAATTGAGGGCCCCCAGATCGGCTGGACATCGCCGCTGATCCTTACTCTGCTCATGACCGCCGTAGTTGGCTGCGCCCTTTTCCTTTGGATCGAGGGAAGGTCAGCGGATCCAATGATGGATCTGACGTTGTTTCGTGACAGCTCTTATGCGCTTTCCATCGGGACTATTTGCACGGTGTTCTTCGCGGTCTATGGGATGCTGCTGCTCACCACGCAGTTCCTGCAGAACGTTCGGGGCTACACCCCGGGGGCGACCGGCCTGATGATCCTCCCGTTCAGCGCCGGCGTCGCCGTCGTTTCGCCACTGGTGGGAAGCCTGGTTGCGCGGGTCGGCGCGCGCGTGCTCATCCTCATCGGGCTCGGTCTGTTGATGCTGGGGCTGCTTACGCTGATCGCCAGCGAGCACCGGAGCTGGGCCTTGGTACTGGTCGGCCTTGGATTTTGTGGCACCGGCGTGGCGCTGTGTCTGACACCGATCACCACCGTCGCCATGACCGCGGTTCCCCCGGAACGGGCTGGCATGGCTTCGGGCATCATGAGTGCACAGCGGGCGATCGGCTCGACGATCGGCTTCGCCGTGTTGGGATCGGTATTGGCCGCCTGGCTGTCGGCCACGCTCGAACCTCACCTGGAACCCGCGGTGCCCGATCCGGTCCAGCGACACACCATTGCCGAAGTCATCATCGACAGTGCCAACCCGCGCGCCCACGTCGGTGGGATCGTGCCGCGGCGAGAAATCGTGCACCGCGATCCCGTTGCGATCGCGGAGGAAGACTTCATCGAAGGCATACGCGTGGCGTTCTTCATCGCCACGGCATCACTAGGCTTCGTGTTTCTGGCGGGCTGGCGGTGGTTCCCCCGAGGCGGGGCAGGCATGCTCGGCGATGCCGAGCGCGAGGCGGACGCCGTCGGTCTTTGAATCGTCGAGGGAAAGTCGAGACGTCGGCCGGCCCGACGCCCCTCGGGGGTACCTCTGGGCAGTACGCCCCGCCAGCTGCGGGACGTTCCGGCGCCAAAAGCTGGCCAAACCTGCACGATGTAGCCACGTTTCGCCAATCCGGCGTCGTTGACCACGTCGCTGGACTCCGCTGCTACCTGCCGCACACCAGACGTGCTGTGTCCCAACGCCCTGCAAAACAAGGACCCCAAAAAATCGAGTTACTTTGAGCCGTAGTGCTTCTCAGATGATGTGCTCCTCATCTGCCCCGCGAGGGTGTCTGAGTGGCAGGTATCGATCAGGCGGGTACCGGCTCACTGCTTGTCGCGTTGGTCCAGTCGGTGTCCCAACTGGTCGGCAACATTGGCAATCGCGGGCTGTCGCTGAAAGCGTTGCTCTTGAGCACCGTCACCCCCGCGGGGGAAGCGTGTGACTTCCCGGACAAGGTTCCGGCAAAGCCCGGTGCTCTTGAATCTTGCTGGCAAGCTACCGTCGAACCCGTTGTATTTGGATGAGCGAGCGTGCTGGACGCCACCAGCCTGGCTTCCGGCGCTACACTTGGCGGCCCATCGCCGGCCGACGCTACCGCAGAAGAACCGTCCCACAGCGGCTTTGCTCCGGTGTGTGCGGCGACAGGCTTGGCGCTCGCAGTCGCTAGTCCGGCGTCGGCGGGCGGCACGCTCACGCTCGCAGGCTGTGTGTAGAGGCTGAGCAGAAACGGAAGATTCTGGGCAATATCGATATCGAAGGCAGCCGATAGACCCCGCTCGGTACCGGTCAACGCGCATACCGTTGCAACTGCGAACGGTGTACTAGCCGCCACGGCCAAAGCCAGCGGCACTGGAGCGATCGCTGCCACGAGCAGCGCGATCATGATCGGGATGATGTTTTCGATGACGACTGTCGCCAGGGCCCAAACGACAAACGCCACCGTCCCAATCACGAACATGAGAGCCGCTAGCAGCTCTCCCGCTATCAGCAGAGCGATCAGATCCCTCAGGAAGAGGTAGATAAAGCCGATGAGTCTCACGATGAACGTGAAAATCGCCACGATGGTTTCCCATAGGAATAGTGGTGCCGGGGCGAGGGCGTCCGAGAGCACGCCCGCGAGGGTACCGATTTCGGCTTTGAGCACCGGCGGGGCTGGTGTGGTGTGGGGCATCGAGGCCAGTGTCGTGCCCGAGATGACTTGATAGGCGCTCATGGTGGTGGCCGCTTGGATCCACATCCGCGCGTAGTCGGCTTCGTTGAGTGTGATCGGGATGGTGTTGAGCCCAAAGAAATTGGTCGCCAACAGCGCCGTGTGGGTGGTGTGGTTGGCGGCCAGCTCCGCCAGTGTCGGCATCGTTGCCAGCGCGCTGGTGTAGGCCCCGGCCGCCACCTCGTGCTCGGCCGCCGTCGCCGCGTAGTCGGCGCTGGTGGTATTCAACCAGGCCAGATAGGGCACGTGCGCATCGACATAGCTCTGCGCGCTCGACCCCTGCCACGCGGCAGCCGCCACCCCGCTCAGTGTGGCGGTGAGTTCCTCCGCGACGGAAGCGTGTTCGGCGGCAAGTGCCGTCCATGCTGCGGCGGCCTCTTGCAGTGGGCCGGGGCCTGGGCCCGCGCTCAGTAGTGCCGAATGCACCTCCGGCGGAGATGCCATCCATACAGACGCCGTCATGAGGGCGCTCCTGAAGTCATACCCCCTCGGTCCGGGGCGGGTGCCGTGCTCTCGGAGCGCGGTTCTACCAAAGCTGACGACAACGGATCCGCCCAAGCAGCCGGCGAGACCATCTCGCCGGGCCTGATCAACAACGGAGCACTCAATGACGCCGCGCCCACCGGGCGTGCACCCTTAGGAACCACTGCTCCTCCGATCGTCAATACCTGACAGCTATGCGGCCTTGAGGCTGCCCCTGGTCGCGAACAGCCGCGGCTAGGGCTGCTGGCCGCTGGGAAGGCAAATCCGCATTTGCGGCCGAGCGTAGCAAATAGTTGCCGGGTCTTTCGAAATCGACCGTCCAGTGAAATTGATTGACATCAAGGGCATTTCAGCGACTGGCGGGCGCGAATGTAAAGAAGGTGGACAGTACATTTACGTGAGGTATGGGTGGGGCATTTGTAAAGGTGGTGACTGCTCACCCTCTGCTGTGGCGCAACAAAATGTGACCGATCTTCGCCGGCCGCTGATGCGCCAGCCTTGGCGGACTTGTATCGGTAAGCCTGAGAACTGTCGAAACATGTTTAGCCACAGCGATATTAGTTCGCCGCGGAGGCTGAGTTGGGTTCCTTGAGGTAGCGCCGGATCGCTAAGCGGGACAATGAAATAGAAGTCAGCTTTGGTGATCCGCCGCACGGTGGACCGGTTGATGCGGGCGATAGGGCGCGGGGCGAGGTCTGGCGCATCGCCATCTCCGTTGCCCGCAGGGCACGTGGCTCGCGGATCTTGGAGCTACCGCACTTGATGCCAACCGCAACTCACGGGTTTGGTTGGCCGACATGACCCTGCTGGACCCGTCCATGCGGCACAAATAGCGCGCGCATGATCTCAGTGGCGGACCGCGGCTGCTCCCTGTCCGATCACCGAACCATGTTGGACGGAAATCCGGATGTGCGGATCTGCGCCGGCAACGACTCGACCACATGTGTGTCACAGGGGCCGGTGGGACAGTCGTTGGGGCTGGCCAGTTGCGTAAGCCGGTCGAGGCCCCGCAGCACCGTATGCCCGCCCAATGTCCAGTGCTGGCTCTCGTCGGGGTCGCTCGCCTGCACTGTCTCAGCCGAACTCAGGACGCGGTGTGGATCCGATTTCGCCAATTCGCACAATCGCGCCGCGATGTTGACCGGTTCACCGATGACGGTGTATTCGAACCGCTCGAATGCTCCTACATTGCCCGCCAGGACAGCTCCCGCGGCCACTCCAATCGCGGCCTGGCACTCGGGTACCTCGTTGGCGAGTCGATGAGCGATCGCGCGGGCGGCGCCCAGCGCGTCGGTTTCTGGTGAAAGCGCCCGTATCGGGGCGCCGAAGATCGCCAGAGTTCCGTCGCCCTGGAACTTGTTGATCAGTCCGTTGCGTCGGCTCACCTCGTCGATGATGACGGCAAACATTTGATTGAATAGCCGCACAACCTCGGCGGGAGGGCGGGCGGTCACCAAACGGGTAGATCCGATGATGTCCACGAAAAGAACCGCGACGCAGCGCTCTTCGCCGCCAAGTTCGAAACTCTGGTCCTCGGCGGCAGCGGCGACGTCACGCCCGACATGACGGCCGAACAGGTCCCGGATCCGTTCACGCTGGCGCAGCCCCTCAACCATTGCGTTGAAGCCGCGCTGCAGTTCGCCGAGCTCGGTGCCGTCGAAGACCTCGAGCTGGCAATCAAGGTCACCAGATTCCACACGCTTGAGGGCTGAATGTAGATCGCGCACTGACGTCGCAGTCAGCCAGGCCGCGATCATGTTGCACAGCACGCCCGAGACGAGCGCGGACGGCGCCAGCAACAGCAGCACGAGCCCAAGATCGTTCCTGGTCAGGTGTTGTTGCGACATCGCGAACGCGACAGCGAGGATGATCCCCACCAGTGGAACACCCGAGCCCAACACCCACGACGTCGTGGCGCGTCCCATGACGCTGGGGGCAAGACGCCGTGTGGGCTGCCCGCCGCCAAGCGCGATGGTGGCCGCTGGCCGCAGCATCAGCTCGGCGAAGAAGTAACACGTAGCCGACAGTGCGATACCACTTAGGCTGGTGCCCAGAATGATCTTGGGGACGTACTCGTAACTGACGCGTCCGTAAAGGACGGCGAACAGTGCCGAACCGATCGTCCACGAGACCACGGGAACCAGGGCTAGGCGCCAGGGCGCGAGGAAAGCGTTGCGTTGGTCCTTTGCCGTCAACGGCTGATTATCGTTCTCCCATCGCAATCCGGCGAGGACGCGCTTGATGAGCCACACCCAGCCGAAGGTCATTGCCATGACAACGTAGACGGGCAGGACCCCCTCGGTGATCCACAGAACCTCTGGTGCGAACATGTCTGGGGTCGGGATCGCCACGATGACCAGGACCAGAACCAAAGCAACGCCGGCCAGGTTCGAGATCATCATGAAGCCGAATAGCACTGGCCTGGCACTGGATCCACACCGCAGCGATGCGGCGAGATCGTCGATGAACTTCCGGACTATCATGATCGGCAGGCGTCGGGGAGACGCGGCCGACTCGCCGGCCAGTCTGGTAGGGCTGGGATCGGTGCTCGCCGGTCCGGGCCGTTCCGGGTCCAAATATGACCTCCTGTATTGGGAGTTCGGGCCTGTTTGTAGGTCTCGCGATAGAGGCAACAACGCCCGAACGGGAGAAACGGCTCTGCGGCGGGTTTCAGTCGTGACCAAAACACCATGTGAATGCCGATTGCGTTAGCGAAGATGTTACCCCATAAGGGGATATGAATGGCCTGGCTGCCGCAGCGATAGGCCTGGAAGCCAGCGTCTGGGGTGGAGTCTTCGGCAGCCAACCGGGCACTGGGATACCGCGCCTTTCGGCCATCGCAGATCGCGCAGCTCCGGTGGAAGCATCAGCAGTCCAATGCTATTGGTCACCTGCCAATATTCGCTTGGGTGCCGCGACCGAGCAGCCCGCCGCGGCCCGGGCTGATACCGAGATCACGTTTGCCTAGTCAGTATTGGCTACGTCACGTTTTTGTTGGATCGAGCGAGTACGTGTGCCAGAAGGTCAGTGGCCGGGTAGAGCAACGCGCGAGCGGGGAAGTGTCCAAGCAGGGCCGGCTCACTGTCGCGAGCAATCCACTGCGACCGCTAGCCGGATTCGATCGCCAGCCTCAGTAGACGTCGCGGTGGTAGCGCTTGTCCGCGCTGAGCGCGCGGACAAAAGCAGTTGCAGACTCTGGGTCCAGGCCGCCGTGCTCGGCCACGATCTGGCAGAGCATGCGGTCAACGTCTTTGGCCATCGGGTCGGCGGTGCCACAGACGTATACCTGCGCCCCGTCCTGTAGCCACTGCCATAGCTGTGCTCCGCGCTGCTGCATCAGGTGCTGCACATAGACCTTGTCCCGCTGATCCCGGGAGAACGCCAGGTCCAGGTTGGTCAGCAGTCCGTCGCGATGCATGGCCTGTATCTCATCGCGGTAGTAGAAGTCGGTCGCGGCATGCTGCTCGCCGAAGAACAGCCAATTTGGCCCGGTGTGGCCGAGGGCGCGTCGTTCCTGCAGGAATCCCCGGAACGGCGCGATCCCGGTTCCCGGCCCGATCATGATCATCGGTGTGCGGGGCTCGCTTGGAGGCCGGAAATTGCTGGATTTGCGCACATAGATCGCAATTTGATCGCTGGGGCTGCGGTCGGCCAGATAGGTCGAGCACACTCCACGCCGAGGGACGCCCTGAAAGTTGTAGCGCACCGGCGAGACTGTCAGATGAACCTCACCGGGGTGCTCTTTGGGGCTGGACGAAATTGAATATAACCGGGGCTGAATGGGTTTGAGTACACTCATCCACTCGTCAACTGAGGCGCGGACCGGTGACTGGGCGAGCAGGTCGACCGACTGACGGCCCCAGGTCCAATCGGCAAGGGCGGCCTTGTTCTCCGGGCGCATCAGCTCGGCAAGTTGGTTCGCGGTGTTGGAGTCCAGCGTCCGTTGCGCCACGAATCGCAGCAGGTCCGGGCTCAGGTGTGCGATTTCGAAGCGGTCTGTCAGGGCGGCGCGCAACGACATCGTCCCGTGGCCGACGACCTCGACTTCGGTGTGGCCGTCCAACCGGGTCACACCCAGCCACTCGTCGACAAGCTGATGGGCATTGCGTGGCCACACCCCAAGAGCGTCCCCGGCCTCGTAGCTGACCGTTTGCTCGGGAACCCGAAATACCAGTTGTCGAACGTCTTTGGCCGAGCGCGGCCGGCTGAGTGTGGTGTTGCGCATCACGCTGGTCACCAATGGGCGCTTCTTCGTGTAGCCCTGGGGGCTGCTGGCGATGCTGGCCGCTCGAACAGGCCCGGTGGTGATGACCGGCGGGGCCGTGCGGCGCAGCCCGTCGAGTACCTCCTGCAGCCACCTGGCGGCGGACTCTTCGTAGTCGGGCTCGCAGTCGACGCGGTCGGTAATGCGGGAGGCACCCAGCTCGGCCAGCCGGTGGTCCAGGGCGCGCCCGTGGCCACAGAAGTCGGCGTAGTTGGAGTCGCCCAACGCGAGAACCGAATAGCGCGTGTCGGCCAGGCTCGGGGCCGTTGCGGCGCACAGCTCGCGCCAGAAGGCGGCACCGTTGTCCGGCGGTTCCCCGTCCCCGGTGGTGCTGGTGACAAGCAGCAACCGTTGGGTGGACACCAGATCGGCCACCGCGAATTCGTCCATGCCATGCAATACAACCGGCAGCTTGGCGGTGCTCAGTTGTGCGGCGACGCTCGCGGCGAGTTCTTCGGCGGTGCCGGTTTGCGACGCCCACAACACCACGATCGGGGGTTGCTCGACGCCAGCTTCGGCGGCGTTGTCCGATTGGGCAGCGGCACCGGGCGTTTGGGGGAACGGCAAGGCGGGGGGTGTCTCGGCTCGTGCGAACATGCCCGCGAGTAGGCCGTCGAGCCACAGCCGGGTGCCGGTATCGAAGGGAGAACTGACGGGCAGGGTCGGCACCCCGGCCATGCGTCGACCGGTTTCTGAACGCAGCCCGGCTATCAGGCCCGCCAGGTAGGAGCGGGCGAACGGACCGAACTGCGGGGTGGGTTCGTTTGCGACGCCCAATAGCTCGGCAAGAGCGTCGACCTGTGTCACGCTGAATTGGGCTGTATCGGCGAGCAGCTTGGGTGCTGTCGCATCCGCGCAGGGGTCGGCGGGTTCGCCGGGTTCTGGTTGCAGCTGCGGCCTGGCGACCTTGGTCAGGGTGACCGCACAGGCCTTGTATTCCGGTTGGCGCGATATCGGGTCTACCGCGTCGTTGGTTACGGCGTTGATGGAGAGATATTCACCGAATGCGTCATTCCAGTGGAACGGGGCAAAGCAGTTGCCGGGCCGGACGCGGTCCGTGATCACAACCGGCAACACGGCGCGGCCGCGGCGGGACGCGATCTCGATGTGGTCGCCTTCGCAGATCTGTAAATCGGCGGCGTCGTCGGGATGGACCTCAACGAACGGGCCGGGGTTGAGCTTGTTGAGCTTGGCGATCTTGCCGGTCTTGGTCAGCGTGTGCCACTGGTGGGCTAGGCGCCCGGTATTGAGCAGGAATGGGTAGTCGCCGTCGGGCATCTCATCGGGCACCAGGTGCGGGCGGGCGAAGAACACCGCACGCCCCGTTGCGGTGGGGAACGCCAGCCGCGGCACTGTGCCATCGTCGCGAACGAACTGAAGCTGGCTGACACCGTCGTTGAGGTAGCGGATCGGGCTTCGGCTGCTCGCGCCGTCCGGCGGACACGGCCACTGCAGCGGGGTTTCGCGCAATCTGTCGTGGCTGATACCGCGCAGGTCGTATCCGGTCGCCGGATTGGAGAAGCGCTTGATCTCCTCGAATACCTCCGCGGCGGAGCTATAGCTGAACGACTCCGAAAAACCCATCTCGCAAGCGATCCGGGCGATGATCTGCCAGTCCGGTAGCGCGTCACCGACCGGATCAACGGCCTTCGGGAACAAGGACATGTTGCGTTCGCAGTTGACCATCACGCCGTCGGATTCGGTCCATAATGCGGCCGGCAGCAAGACGTTCGCGTACTCGTTGGTCTCGGTTTCAAAGAACGCGTCCTGGCTGATCACCAATTCGGCTTTCTCCAAGCCGGCCAGGACGGTCTTGCGATTGGCCACCGTGGCAACGGGATTGCTGCAGATGATCCAGCACGCCTTGATCTCGCCGTCGGCCATGCGGGAGAACATGTCGATGACGCCGCCGCTGACATCGGTGCGCAGCGCCCCACCGGGTAGACCCCACTGCTCCTCGACGAACTCCCGGTCCGGCGCCGACAACACCGAGCGTTGTCCGGGCAGACCCGGCCCCATGTAGCCCATTTCGCGTCCGCCCATGGCATTGGGCTGGCCGGTGAGGGAGAAGGGGCCGCTACCCAGCTTGCAGATCGCCCCCGTAGCCAGATGTAAGTTGCACAGCGCGTTGGTGTTCCAAGTGCCATGGGTGCTCTGATTGAGTCCCATTGTCCAGCAGCTCATCCAGTTCGCCGCCGTACCGATCCAGCGTGCCGCGGTGCGGATGTCCTCGCTGGGAATGCCGGTGATCTCGCTTACCCGGTCGGGGGTGAACTGCTCGAGGAAACTCGGCATCACCTCCCATCCCTCGGTGAACTCGGAGATGAACTGCGGATCGGTTTGTTCGTTCTCAACGATGAGGTGCAGCAGACCGTTGAGTAGTGCGAGGTCGGTGCCCGGCGCGATCTGTAGGAACAGATCGGCTTTGTCGGCGGTCGCCGTGCGCCGTGGGTCGACGACGATCAGCTTGGCGCCGGACTTGACGCGTTCCATCATCCGCAGGAACAAAATCGGGTGGCAGTCGGCCATATTGGCGCCGACTACCAGAAACACGTCGGCGTGGTCGAAGTCCTGATAGGAGCCCGGCGGACCATCCGCCCCCAACGACAGCTTGTAGCCCGAGCTCGCACCCGCCATGCAGAGCCGAGAGTTGGATTCGATCTGGTTGGTGCCGATGAACCCTTTAGTCAGCTTGTTGGCCAGGTACTGGGCCTCGATCGACATTTGTCCCGACACATAGACGCCGACGGCGTCCGGACCGTGCTCATCGATGATGGCGCGTAACCGCATGGCGCACTGGGTGATGGCATCGTCGATCGGGATGGATTCCAGGTGCCCCGCTCGGTGGGCCCGCAGGTACGCCGATTCCATCCGGCCGGGCGCGGCAAGCAGGTCCGCGGTGGTCGTTCCCTTGGTGCACAATCGGCCGAGGTTGGCCGGATGCGACTTGTCCCCAGTCGACTTGGCGACGCGGCGCTTTCCCGTCTGCGGGTCGGTCGTAGTTTGCAGCACTATCCCGCAGCCGACGCCACAGTACGCACACACGGTTTTCACGGCGTCCTTGTTGGGCGCCATGAGTTCCCTGGCCACGCCTGCATCCTTTCTCCCCTGCTGCACAAGGGGTTATGCGCTGAAATCTTGCGATAAGGATGTTTCAGCGCGGGATGTCGAAGGTTTCGGCCGTTTTACGGTTTCCTCGCAGCGGGCCGGGCCTGCCGGTGCGTTGTTGGAAACGGCACCAAAACCTTGGTTACGCAGTTGAGCCGATTCCGGTCATCCCCAAGGTCTTCGTCGACCCGGCTATCTGTCGCCAGGCTACCGCCCAAGACACCATCATCAGTCGCCTGAGCTGCGGTTTAACGAAATCCGGGGGACATTCACAGTTTGCGTCAAGCTCGCGAGACGCGCCTTCCCGCGCCGTGATCCTGACCTTGGTATTTCGGGGTCTACAGACGTTGTCCAAGGGGTTCACAGACTTCGCTAAGCTCGCGAAGTGCACCGTCACCTGCGTGTGATTCTGATGATCCTGGGGCTGGTCCTGGGTTTGGGTGCCCCCGGTTGCGGCCACAAGTCTGCGCCACGGCCGACTACCGCGCCGGATACCTGCAAGAACTCCGATGGGCCGACCTCCCAGACGGTGCGTCAAGCCATTGCCGCGGTTCCCGTCGGGGTGCCGAACTCGACTTGGGTCGAAATCGCGCGGGGACACACCAAGAACTGCCGCTTGTACTGGGTGCAGATAATCCCCACCATTGCCTCCGAATCGACTCCGCAACAGCTGCTGTTCTTCGACCACAACACCCCGTTGGGCTCACCAACCCGCAACCCGAAGCCCTATATAAGGGTGCTTCCCTCCAGCCAGGACACCGTGACGGTCCAGTACCAGTGGCGGGTGGGTAGCGATCCGCAGTGCTGTCCGACCGGTAGCGGCACCGTGCGATTCCAGGTCGGGCCGGACGGCAAGCTCAAGGCGCTCGGTCCGATACCACACCAATAGCCGCGCTAAGCAGTCGTTTTCGTCTCGCCTCAGCAACTACTCGCTGTGAAGCACCCCCCAACCCGGCAGTGGTGTGCTCGACATCACTGGATTTGCCCTCTCTACAGCAGTTTTACAGCAGTTCCCCAGCAGTTTCAGGCTGCCTACGAGGTGCCTGGCGGCCCGAGTTTTGGCACGCTGGGAAATCGTTGTCGCTTCTCAGGAGGCGGGTCTAAGGAGGGTGATGGAACAGCAGATGCTGCTGCACCGCGAAGAGTCGCAGAGCAGTCCCGGCCGCTCGAAAGCTGTAACCAGGCGCTGGGGTGGCTCCCGTCACATCTCCCATTGGGACGCTGAGGATCTGGTGGCCTGGGAGGCCGGCAACAAGCGCATCGCACGGCGCAACCTGCTCTGGTCGGTGGTGACCGTGCACCTGGGCTACTCGGTGTGGACGCTGTGGCCGGTGCTGGTGTTGTTCATGCCCGAGAATGTCTATGGCTTTTCCGCCGGCGACAAGTTTCTGCTCGACATGGTCGCGACACTGGTTGGGGCTGGCCTGCGGATCCCCTATTCGGTTGCCACCACGGTTTTCGGCGGCCGAAACTGGGCCACCTTCTCCGCGGCCGTGCTGTTGCTTCCCGTCGTTGGCACCATGGTGCTCTTGCTGCACCCGGGCCTGCCGCTCTGGCCGTATCTGGTGTGCGCGGCGCTAAGCGGGCTGGGCGGTGGCAACTTCGCGGCCTCGATGAGCAACGCCAACGCTTTCTACCCCCACCGACTCAAAGGATCAGCGCTCGGAATTGCCGGCGGCATAGGAAATCTCGGCGTTCCGGCGATCCAGTTGATGGGTCTGCTGATTATCGCCGTTGCCGGCGAAGGCAAGCCGTACCTGATCTGCGCGCTGTATTCGGTGTTCCTTGCGATCGCCGCAGTCGGAGTGGCGCTGTCCATGAACAACGTTGCGCAGCACCGGGTTAAGGCCCGCCATATGCGCCCGATCGTCACCACGGTCCTGGCCAACCGCGACACCTACCTGCTGTCGCTGCTCTACCTGGGCACCTTCGGTTCGTTCATCGGGTTCTCGTTCGCCTTCGGGCAGGTCTTGCAGACCAACTTCATGGCGATTGGCGAACACGCTGCCCAGGCCACCTTGCACGCGGCCGAACTGGCCTTCCTCGGTCCGCTGCTTGCCGCGGTGGCCCGCATCTACGGTGGCAGACTGGCCGACCGGCTGGGCGGGAGCCGGATCACCCTCATGGTATTCGTTGCGATGACAGTCGTTGCCGGGCTGTTGATCAGCGCAAGCAGCCTGGAAGGTCGGCACAGTGGCCCGATGCGCGGAGCCACCATGACCGGCTACTTCGTCTGCTTCATCGCTTTGTTCGTCTTGGCCGGCTTGGGCAACGGGTCTGTGTACAAGATGATTCCGACGATTTTCGCGGCATGCGGGCGCTCCTTGGATCATGGCCCGAGTGTCGGAGGACTCGATCACCGCGACCGGCCGCGCGTCATCTCCGGGGTGGTGATCGGGTTCGTCTCGGCGCTGGGTGCCCTCGGCGGGGTCGGGATCAACCTTGCATTGCGCGAGTCCTTCGTCGCCACGGGCACGACGACCGACGCGTTCTGGCTCTTCATGGTGTTCTATGCCGGCGCGGCCGCGTTGACGTGGAAGGTCTACGTGCGCCGCCCGGTGGTTGGCATTCAGGCCCTGCCGCCGGCTATCGCACCGCAGCCGGCACCCGCGGCGGCGGAGCTGCTTGGATCCTAGGGCTCGCACCCGACGCGCGGATGCGGCTGACCATCAACCGGAGTGCTGGCGGGCGGCACGGGGCATCGATGGTGGATGCCCGGTTGACCGCCTCGGCACGTTCGCTGGCCAGGTCGCGCTGCGCAACGCGCAACGCCCAGTGCGGCTCGATCGGCCTGCGTGCTATGGGGTTTCTAGTGCGAAAGCGGTGATCGCCCCGGCCAGCTGGCGTCGGAACCCGGCGGGCCCAAGGAACTCAGACACCCAAACAAGGGCCCGCCCACTGGTGCCGGTCGCCAACCTGGCCGGGTCCGATCTAGCGGGTGAGGATCAGCAACTTTCCTTGTGGATTATTGATGTGGTTCTCGAAGAAGTCGGCGCCAAATTCATCTAGCCCGACTTTCGCTACGAATGGAGACCGCCACTCAATATTGGTGAAGCCGACCACCGATGCAATATCCTCGATGCAGGATTTATGCCACCGATACACTTCGAACACCAAGCCCTCGACTCGGGCTGGATGAAAATGAACCAATCCGCCGTTCTTTTCCTCGGCCTTGGAGACGTAGTAGCCGAACTTCTCCTCCGAGTCATTCCTGTCATGGAGTTCGATTCGGAAATCGGGGTTGAAGCTGAAGGAGACGAAGCGGCCGCCTGGCTCGAGCAACCGATAAATGTTGCGCATTGCGGTTTCCAGCCTCACCGGATCCGGCATGTAGTGAAGAAGATGAATTGCTGTCACAGTATTGAAGGTCCGCGATTCCTGCAGATTCAAGATATCGTCGACCCGGTAGTCGATCCCCAGTGGCTTCTGGTTCTCCTGACTCACTGCGAGGCTGATGAGCTCAGCTGACAGGTCGGAGCCGCTGACGGGTCCCGCTTTGACAAGAGTGCGAAACTGCCTCGTGTAGAACCCGTCCCCACAGGCCAGGTCGAGCAGGCTCTTGCCGGCAGCTTCGGTGAGGGCGTCCATGATGACCGGCTTCTGGCACAAATCATGGTAGAGTGCCATGTTTATCATTCCGGCGACATATTGTGCCGCAATTTTGTTGTATTTTTGCCGAGTCAATTCCTGGCGATCGGTGTGCATGTTCAGTTGCTCCTTACTTTGCTGGCGGTGCTGATAGCCCGCTAGATTCCGCTAGCGGAACTGTTGAGAGGTCGACTAATGGCCTTCTGGGAGGGCATCCTGTCGGCGAATTTCATCGTCCGGATCGGCCGCAATGCGTGCTGTGGCAAATCGAAGGATCGGCGCGGCCATTACGGATGTTGCGATGGCGGTGAGTAAAACAATCGTATAGAAACTGTCGTTGAATATTCCCAGGTCGTATGCGGTATCGGCGATGATGATCTGAATAACGCCTCGCGCGTTTAGTCCTGCACCGAGCGCGACGGCCTCGGCGCTACTACGCCCGCTGCTCTTGGTGCCGATGTAGGCTCCGAGAAACTTGCTAGCCACGGCGGCTGCAAGTACCACGAGCGCCGCGGCAAGCGTGGTCCTGTCCGCTAGCCCCGTGAGGTCCGCCTGCAGCCCGGCGGTGGCGAAATACAGCGGAGCGAGAACATTGTTGACAACCGGATGTAGCGAATCAAGGCCGCTGCGGCGGTCCGGTGGCAACGCTGCCAACACGATTCCTGCGGCAAACGCACCTAGGACCGGTTCCAGTTTTAGGGCGTGAGTTGCGGCGGCCGCCAGCATTACCAGCCCGACTGCGTAGGCCAGGATGGGCCGTGGGCCAGCGGAATGTTCGGCCGCTGCTGGTTGCTGGCGACTGTTGACGAAGACTTCGACTATTTTGCGGCCGATAATCGTTGCCGCCACAACCGAAATGATCAAGAAGACGGTCAACAGCACGGTGCCTACGGATAGATGAGCGATTGCCATGGCGCAGACGACGGACAGCAATACCCAAGCTATTACGTTGTCGATGACCGCCGTAGCCAAAATGAGTTGAGCGATATCGCGGTGCATCAAGCCAAGGTCGGAGAGCGTCTTGACAATCACCGCGATCGCGCTGACCGAGAGCGCAACGGCGAGGAACAGCGCGAAGACGAGGCGGTTGGAGCCACCTGTCAGCACGCTCGGCATCAGTAACCCGATACCGAGGCCAAACACGACCGGGACGAGTAGACAAGCCGCGCTGATTTTGGTGATGGCAAGCCGGTTGGATTTCAGCAGATTCAAGTCAACTTGCATCCCGCTAAGGCCCATCAGCAGTAGCACCCCGAAGGTGCCGACCGCGTCAAGGCCCAACCGCTCGCTGACTTGCTCGGGCAGCAGCCAACTGGATAATCCGGGTGCAATCTGACCGAGTACCGATGGTCCGAGCAGCACCCCGGCGAACAACTCACCAGCGATTGCGGGCATTCCCAGCCGAATGGCCACTCTGCCAAGAATCGTGGCGGCGAGTAACAGCAGTCCGAACTGTAGAAAGAATTCCAAGAGTTCGTCGGCGCGCACGTGCTTCCCCCTTTTCTCGTGCTGGGCGACGCCTTCGCTTTCTGATGCGAAGAGCTGGCTGGTGGGATCGGGCCTACGGCTGCTGGGTCGGGAACGCGGTGAACTGTCGCCGGCAATACAGCAGCGGTTTCATATCTGCGCGGTAGTGAAGCGGTTGGTGATCCAGAATGATGGCGTCGATCTCGCCGAACAGAACTGTGTGGGTTCCCACGTTGCGGGTGGCCGTGAGGCGACATTCAGCGATGGCGTGGGCGTCTTCGTACAGAATGGGCAGTCCGCCTGCGGTGCTCGCTCGCCAGCGAACCTTGCTGAAGCGGTCCTCTTGAACGGAGGAAAAGACGCGGGCGGCGGACTCGCCGCCGCTGTGCAACAGATTCACGGCGAAGCGCGTGCAGTCTTGAACCGCATCCAGGGTGGCACTGCGGGTGTTCACGCACAGCAGCAAGGTCGGAGGCTCCATGGTCACGCTGCACATCGAGGAGCAGGTGAATCCGCGGGGAGCGCCATCGTGGTCGTAGGTGGTGACTATGGTTACGCCGCTGGGATAGCTGCTCATGAACTCGCGAAACACGTCCGGTGTAAGGATCTCCGGGCCCTGTTCGGCCGCGGTGTTTGTGGCGTCAACAGACATCGTGGACTCGTCTTCCTGGTTAGTTGGTCAGTAGTGCGACAAGTTGCTCCACCGTGGCGCCCTGAAGGAGTTGCACGAGGGGGGGATCACAGGCGAATGCCTTTGCGATCCGCTCGCTGAGTACCAGGGCGTGAATGGAGTCGCCACCGCTATCTCCCACGCTGTCAGTGGTGTCCACGGACCGGTCCAAAACGTCTTCCCAAATGCGCCTTAGGTCCTCGCGAACCCGGGAGCGCGCATCGTCGGATATGTGTGCAGCGATACGGCGAGTGGGATGGAGAAGATTCAGCGCAGCTTCCGCCCCGAACCTGGGCAACGGTGCCGACCCCCCGTTCGCGATGGCAGCAACCGCATCACGGTAGGCATCGACGATCGCGCTGACTTGTTCGGTTTGGAGGATGCGCGGATCGAATTCGATTCCGATGCCAAGCGTGTCGTTCTCTTTCACGAACACGGTTACCAGGGGAAGGTTGGTGTGTTCGATCAGTTTTCGCCGTACGATCGTGGACCGCTCCGCGGGGAGATCCGCAGTGTCCTGGGTGTGGTCCAGGCTGACGAAATTGAACGCTGTCTGGAAGAGTTCGCCGATTCCGATGTCGCGCTGAATTGTCCGCAACGGGACTCGACGATGCGGCAGCACAGCGCGTTCTGCGGCGAAGACCTCATCAATGAGCCCGGTGTAGTCGGTCGAGGTCAATCGCATCCGCAGCGGGACCGTATTGAGGAACATGCCGAGTACGTGGGCGGAGTCGTCGGTTTCCGGCCGGCCGTTGACGACCAAGCCGCTGACCACATCGTCGGTAGCGGCGAGTCGGGCGTTGACCACCATGTGTGCGGCGAGCAGCGTGCTCTTCAGCGGTACACGGCGATTGCGGGCCACCTCGGACAGGCGCGCTTCGATATCACGCGGAAACTCCCACCATCTGGTCTCGAGGCGGCTGGGGCCGGATCGTTCCCCGGCAAAATGCGCGGTTTCGATCCCTTGAAGCTGTTTGCGCCAGAACACTTTCGAGGAACTGCGCTCCGCTTGACGCTCGAGTGCGACAAAGTCGCGAAAGCTGGTCTGCAGCGGCGCGCGGAACGGCGCCGCTCCACGTCTCCTAAAGGTGTCGTAGCTGATCAGGAGGTCTCGTTGCAGTTCAACCACGCTCCAGCCGTCCAGCAGTGCGTGGTGGAAAGTTAGCCCAAGTTCGAACCGGTTGCCATCACGCAGATGGATTACCACCCCAAATGGGGTGCAGCTCTGCCATTCGATGGGGGAGTGGGCCTCGTTGTCCATCCACCTCGATAGTGCAGCCTCTTGATCGGATTCCGAAAGACCAGACAGATCAACGATTGTGAGCGGTGTTGCCACCGATTCGTGCACTATCTGCAGTGGCTGCGAGTATGCGGCGAGCTCGAAGGTCGTGCGCAGAATCGGGTTTCTGGCCGTGATCTCGTCCAGGGCGGCGCGGAAGGCGGTCTCGTCCCACTGCGCCCGAACCAGGTAGCTGAACACGTCGTGATAGACACTGGGCCCGTCGACCCGACTGTGAAAGAGCATCCCCGCCTGCAAGGCCGCCAATGGATAGGCGTCTGTCGCGGTTGCGGGGAGGTCGCCCTCCGCCCCGGACTCCAACAACATTGCTGCTGAGCAGGATTCAACGCCTGAAGTGTCGCTCTCGGCTGACTCGGCAGACGTCAGCCCTGCGGCGAGCTCTTCCGGCGTTTGATACTGGAACAAATCTTGCACCGATACCGCGAGGCCGAGTTCTTTGGCCTTGACCGAGACCCGCACCGCGCGCATCGAGTCGCCACCAATCTCGAAGAAGTTGTCCGATGAAGCAATGGAGTCCAGGTCCAGGGCCTGAGCGAAGATGTGCCGGATCTGATCGAGCACGGCGCCGCCACGATGTTTCGCCGAGGTGCGTAATGCAGTGGCGTTGGTTTGCGCAGCACCGTCGCTGGCCCCGGGCGGGTCAACGTCCGTCGATGTGGAAGCCCCCGTCGGCTCCGGCAACGCCTGCTGGTCGATCTTGCCGTTCACGGTGAGCGGCAGGGACTCCACGGCGACGATGGCTGCCGGCAACATGTAGTCAGGTAGGCGCGCTGCCAGGCTCCGGCGGGTCGGGCCGATTTTCGGCTGTTCGCCGGAGCGAGTGACAACGTATGCCACCAAACGGGATTCGCCTCCATCGGCGCGCACCATCGCATGGCAGGCCGTTACTCCGTCGAGCGCGAGGAGTGCGGTTTCCACCTCGCCGAGTTCGATGCGAAAGCCCCGGAGCTGAACCTGGTTGTCGAGACGGCCCAGGTACTCGATTTCGCCACTGGGCAAGCGTCGCCCGGCATCACCGGATCGGTAGAGGCGCTCCCCGCCGCGAAACGGGTGTGGAATGAAACGCTGGCTAGTCAACTCCGGCTGGCCCAGGTACCCATTGGCCAACCCGTGACCGCCAACGCAGATCTCTCCCCGCACTCCGTAGGGGACCAGATTGCCCGCCGGGTCGGTTAGCAGGCACTCCAGGTCCGGCAGCGGGCGGCCGATGTTGGAACCGTTGGCGCCGAGGACATCTTCGCGACGCACCCGGCGGAACGTCACATGCACCGTTGTCTCGGTGATGCCGTACATGTTGATCAGTTCGGGGCGTGCGTCGCCGTGCGCATCGATCCAGGGGAGCAGATCAGCAAAATTCAGGCTCTCCCCGCCGAAGATCACGTAGCGCAAGAAGAGTCCGGCGTTGGCGTTGGCGTTGGCGTCCGCGTCGCGCAAAATCCGAAATGCCGAGGGGGTTTGATTGAGGACGGTGATCCGCTCGGCGGTGAGCAACTCGCGGAAGGCGACCGGGTTTCGGGTCACCAGATAAGGCACCACCACCACGCACCCGCCGTGAAGCAATGCCCCCCAGAGCTCCCAGACCGAGAAGTCGAACGCGATGGAGTGAAACATCGACCAACGGTCTTTGTTGGTGAAGGTGAATAGTTCCTCGGTCGCACTGAACAGACGCATCACGTTGTGATGGGTCACCTCGACACCCTTGGGGCGGCCAGTGGACCCCGACGTATAGATGACATAGGCGACGTCTTCGGAGTCGACCTCGACCTGGACCCGTTGCGCGGGTTGATCGGAGATCTCCATCGAGTCCAACTCGAGGATCGTGGTGTCGTATCCGGACACCACGTGCCGCAACGAGGATTCGGTCAGAATGGCCGAGGGAGCGGAGTCCGCAAGTACCAGCTCCGCCCGGCTTGCCGGCCAGCTGGCGTCGATTGGGACATAGGCCGCGCCGGTCTTGACGATGGCCAGCACAGCGATCGGAATGAGATGGGTGCGATCGAGCAAGAGCGCCACCTTGTCCCCGCGGACTACCCCGTTGGACATCAACAACCTGGCCAACCGATTGGCTGCCGCGTCGAGCTCCGTGTAGGTCAGGCCGCTCCCGTCGAACCGTACGGCCTCCGCCTTCGGAGCCGCGTCCACCTGGGCTTCGAAGCCCAGGTGCAACGTTCGGTGCCGATGGGGGATATCACGACGCCCGTCGACAGAACGCAACTCTTCGATTTCATGAGCGCTCAGCATGGCGAAGCTTCTCAACGGGACGTCCGGCTCAGCCAACCCACGGGTGAGCAGGGTGACCAGGTGTTGGGCCATCCGCTCGATGGTCCGGGGGGCCCACAGCGCGGTGCTGAAATCGAAGGTCAGATACAGATCCTTGTCGTCGGACTGCAGGACCAGTCCGAGCTTGAACAGGGCGCGCTTGGGATCATGTGCCACCGGAGTGGTTTGCACCCGGTCGAACCGTGGACCGCGGGCGAGGGCAATTTCGGGTACGAAGGACACCTCAGTCAGCGACGCTGACTTTTGCAGCCGTGAGCCAAAGCGTTCCAGCAAGTAGGCGAATGGAATTTCGCCGTGGGCGGTCACCTCGGCGAGCTGGGCGGCCGTACGGGTTGATTGGGTCCGTAGTGTCAACTCGGGTACCAGGTCTGAGCGCACCGGCAGCAGGTTCGAGAAATAGCCGATCGTTGCCGGGGGCACCTCGGATGGCCGGTTCGGCACTGGCACGCCCACCAGCACCGTCTCTTGACCGCTGTAGCGGTGTAGGAGGTGCTGCCACATCCCGAGCACGACGGTCGAGCGATCCACGCCTGACGCCATGGCGAAGTCGTCAAGGCGCCGAAGAATGTCGCCGGGCAACCGGACCTCGACTCGGGCACCCCGAAACGACAGGGCGGGCGGTTGCGGAAGGTCGGTGGGAAGCTCGATCCGCCCTGGAACATCGGTCAAGGCGGCTGTCCAGAACTCCACGCTCGCGGCGTTCGGCGGGCGGGACGCATTGGCGATCTCGGCGTGCGCCAGTTCCCCCATGGTCCTTGTCGCAGCGACCTCCGCCAACGGTGTTCCCGGGCTCATGGCGGTCTTGGAATTCTCGCCGTCCTCGTCCAATTCGGCATAGATGTTGGATAGCTCGGCGAACATCGTCGCCTCCGCCCACACATCCGCGCCAATGTGGTGACAGTTCAAGCCGAGGACGACATGGCCGTCGTCGACCACGAATACCGTCGCCCGCAGTGGAGGGGTCGTTGTGATGTCTATCGGCGTGGCGGCATCGGATTCGATCAGCGTTGTCAGCAATGCTTCGCGCTCCGCAGGATTGTGGTCGCGCAGGTCGTGCACTGCGACATCGGCGGGCTTCCCGATGATCTGGTGCGCACCGCGCTCATCCGAGGGAAACGCTGTTCGTAGGGCTGGGTGGCGCTGTACGAGAAGGTCGAGTGCTTGGCATAGTGCCGTCACGTCAATCTCGCCGCTCAGGTCGAAGTATCGCTGGGAGCACAACTCGGGGCCGCCAAGGTTCAACCGGTCGAGCAGCCAAATCCGCTGTTGGGCAAGGGTCAGGGGTGCGGGCCCAACGTCTGGGGCAGATCGGAGGCGGTCCACGTAGTCTTCGATGCGGCATCCGGGCGTCCGGGCAAGCAAGCCCAGCGCCTCGACGAATTCGGCGGCCAGCCGCCCAGCTGTCGACTGTGAGAACAGCTCGACGTCGTATTCCAGGAAACCCCACAGCGCCGCACCGTCGTCGGTGAACGAGGCCAGCAAGTCGAACTTGGCCGATCCGGGATCGACACTGATGGCGTTGACCTGCGCGCCGTCGATGCGCAGCGGCGAGATGTCACCGTCGAATAGCGACACGGCAGCTTGGAAGATCGGGTTGCGAGTACCGAGTCGTTCTGGCCGGACGACATTGACGATGTCGGGAAACGACAGCGCACTGTGGTCGACCATCGCCCGGATCTCGTCGCGGGTGCGCACCACCAGCTCCGCGAATGTC
Organism: Mycobacterium marinum; assembly: GCF_003391395.1. Taxonomy (NCBI): domain Bacteria; kingdom Bacillati; phylum Actinomycetota; class Actinomycetes; order Mycobacteriales; family Mycobacteriaceae; genus Mycobacterium; species Mycobacterium marinum. The sequence continues at coordinate 4,237,827 of NZ_CP024190.1, read as the reverse complement.
GGGTTGTCACCCAATCGGCAGCGCAACGGGAGGATGCTGGCGAAATTGCCAATCACGTGTTCGATGCTGGAGTGGTTGCGGCCTGCGGTGACTCCGCCGACGACGATGTCGCGCTGCTGGCCCCGGCCGGCGACCCAAGTCGTGAATGCCGCGACCAGCACACTGTATGGCGTGGCGCCATGCCGGCGCGCCATGTCCCGCAACGCAGCCCGGTCACCATCGCCGATCGAGATCGGAACGCGTGCGCCTCGGAACTTCCCGACGGAGGGGCGGACGAAATCTCGCGGGAGGTCGATTTCGGGCGGGGCGTCACATAGATGATCGCGCCAATACCCTTCCAGCGCTGCGCGCCGCTGCGCCGTCAGCCAGTGCACCATCCACTGCTCGTAGTCAATCGGCTGAATGGGCAAGCGCGGCAGGGCCTGGTCATCGCGCGAATTCCCGTAGGCCTTGCTCAACTCGCTGTTCAACAATCCCGCGGCCGACCAGCCGTCGGCGACGATGTGGTGCATGCTCCAGGCCAGGTAGTGGTCATCCTCGGCGACGGCAATGAGCAGCACCCGCACCGGCGGTGCTTCCGACAAGTCGAACGGGACGGCCAGCATCTCCTGGATCCGCCCGATGGCGGCCGCTTCGCGGTCGTCCTCGGGAAGATCACGAAGGTCGGCTTGCTGCAGTGGGATTGGGCCTGGTGGGAGGATGACCTGAGTCGGCTGCCCGTTGTGCTCCGGGAAGATCGTCCGTAGCGCTTCATGCCGGGCCGCTACCGACGCGAACGCGCCTTCGATGCGGGCGACGTCCACGGGGCCTCGGATTCGGACGGCGGCGGGAATGTTGTAAGCCGTCATCGTCGGCACCAGCTGTTGCAAGTACCACAGATTTGCCTGCATGGGCGCCAACGGCAGAGGCGTGGATCTGTCGGCCGGAGTGGGTCCGCTCATCGCGGCTTCATCGGCGGGTGATACCTGCCCGGATCGCTGTTCGATGAGATCACCGAGGGCCGTGAGGGTTCCGGCGTGCACAAAGTCGCGCAACTGAAGCGTCACGCCCATCCGCTCGCGAACCCGGATGATCACCCGTGATGCCGCCAGGGAGTGCCCGCCGATCCGGAAGAAGTCCGCTTCCTGATTGGTCACCGGGGTACCGAGTATCTCCTCCCAGATGTTGGCCAGCGGGACGAGTCGTTCGGGTAACCCACCAGAGCCGGCGGTGCCAGCTATGGCTGGGACCGGTGGCAGTGCCGAGGTGTCGACTTTGCCCGCCGGCGTGCGGGGTAGAGCATCGAGCACAATCACTGCGCCGGGCACCATGGTGCTGGGAAGCCTTCTGCGCGCGGTCTCGAGCACAGCATCGGGGTCGACGACGGCTTCCGGGGCACGGGCAACGATGTATGCTGCGAGGACTCTTTCGCCGGAGCCGCGTTCCTTGATATCGACTACCGCTTGCTGGACGCCGGGGTGCCCGCACAGGGCCCGCTCCACCTCGGTCGGCTCGATTCGCACACCGCGCAACTTGAGTTGGCGGTCCATCCGCCCCAGGAATTCCAGCGTCCCGTCCGCTCGCTGGCGCACCCGATCGCCGGTGCGATACACCTTCGCATCCGGTTCCGCGGAGCGTACATCCGGACGAAAGCGCTCCGCGGTCAAAGCCGGTAGGCCGCGATAGCCCATCCCCACGCAGGCTCCGCCGATCCACAGCTCGCCCGCCTGCTCCTCGGGAACGAGAGCACCTTCCTCGTCCACAACGTATAGGCGAACGTTGGCGATTGGGCGACCGATGGGTGCCCAGGTGGCCGTGTCAGTGACGTCGACTCGCCAGAAGGAGGCATCGAAGGTGGTCTCGGTAGCCCCGTAGTAATTGACCATCTCCGCATGGGGGAGCGCTTCGGCTACCCTGCGGCACAGCGCTATTGGTAGTGGCTCGCCGCCACAGAACACATACCGCAAGCTGCGGCACTCGCGCAGCCTTGGCTCCTCGAGTACTACGTCCAGTTGGGACGGCACGAACTGCATCGCCGTGATGCCTAGTCGCCGGATGTGTTCGACTACCTGATGGGCATTCCACTCGCCGGGGCCCAGCGCGGGGAACACCAGTCGGCCACCGACAGAAAGTGGGCCAAAGATCTCCCACAGAAAGATGTCGAAGGTTGGTTCGGTTGTCTGCAGCACCGCATCACCGACACCTAGGCCGAGTTCGTCACGTCGCCAAAGCAGTTGATTGGCCAGCGAACGGTGCGAGATGAGCACCGGCTTGGGGCGCCCGGTCGAGCCGGATGTGAAATAGATGTACGCGGGAGCACGGGGGTCCAATCGCGAAATTGCCGGGCCGGGCTCACCGCTGCCATCGGCGATGATCAACTCTGGCGCATTCGCTGGAAGCAGCGCGCGGGTCTGCTCGTCCGCGACGATGCAGCCGACGTCCGCGTCAGCGATCATGTCGCCCACCCGGCGAGTTGGGTGGGCAGGATTGAGCATGAGCAATACCGCGCCGACCCGCAAAACGGCGATTGCGGCGATGGCCATCCGAGCGTCGCGGCTGAGGAAGACCCCGATCACATCGCCGTTTCGCACTCCCTGCGTGCGAAGGCGATTGGCGAGCGCGTCCGCGTGCTCTCCGAGCTCGGCGTACGTGATCCGGTGCCCGCTGGCATCCTGTAGGGCGATTGCATCAGGGGTTCGCGCGATTTGGGCGTAGACCAGGTCGTGCACGGTCTCTTGCCAACCTGGAGCTTCGGGTCCGACGAGTGGCTCGCCTTGTCTGCCTTTGCCCCGTGTGGGGTGCAGTGTCGGATCGATTTCCGTTGCGTGGCAGGACAGAAACTCGTCAAGCGCGCCGACCGAATCGGCAAAGTTTGGTATTGACTGCAGAAAATCGCTGCCCGTTGCCGGTCGCGCCGCCGCGTTGGCACGGGCCAGATGCCAAGCATTCTCAATGAGGGCGCTGGCCGCGGATCCCCGCGGTACCACCGCATCCAGGATCGCCCACACGCCAAACCAGCCAAGGTCGCAGAAGAGGCCAGTCGAGCTTTCTGCGGTGAGCTCGCTGACCGTCTCGCGGAGCCGACCAGTTGCATCCGACGAGGGGTCACGGTCGGCGATCCAGTCGTAGATGGTGTCGTCGTGCGCGGCCAACCGGCTACCCAACTCGGTCAAGAGGGCCTCAGAGGGTCCCTCGCCGATCCGCAGGAAGCGGACATCGCGCATCAGTTCGGCCACGCCGCTGGCCTCCATGTAGCCTCTCCAGCCGAGCGTTTGCATCGCATCGTCGGTGGCGCGGTGGGCGAACTCCGAGGAGGCCACCTTCAGTGCCAGAGCTATCTCTTGGGGTACCTCGAATTCCATTGTGATGGTGGAGAGTAGGGCCTCCACAGCGGCAATTTCGGCCGTGATACGAGAGATCCGGCGCTGGAACACCGGGTCGTCGGCAAGGCGTCCGGTGCTCACCTGCCGATGTGACGCGAAGCGGTACATCAATTGAGCGCAGCGTTTGAGCACGCCAAGGCTGATCGCACCCGCGCAGATTCGTCCAACTAGCAAACTCTCACTGATGACGTCCACTCCGCCGCCGACCTCGCCAAGAATTTGCCAGCTCTGTATGCGCACGTTCTCGTAGCGAACGCCGGAGACCGGCACGGACCACAATCCATACATGTCCTCGGGAGGCTGGATGGTGACTCCCGGACTGTCGGATGGCACCAACACGGTCGTCAACGCCACGCCGCCGTCAACGATGAACGGGATCAGAGTGACGAAGAATGCGGCCAACGGTGCTCCGGTGATGGCGGACTTCGCCCCGGACATCACCCAATCGTCGCCATCTCTGACTGCTTTGCTGGTGAGGCCGCGCAGATTGGACCCCGACACATCGGGCTCAGTGATGGCGAGCGCGCCTACCATATTTCCGGAGCGCATATGTTCGATGTGACGTGACTGTAGATGTTGGCTTCCGTATCGGAGTACAGCTTGCAGAGCCGCGTGGTGCACGACCAGAAGAGCCGCTTGACCTGGTGTTGTGCCGCCCATCTGTTCGGCGTCCGCGACCAGGCTCGGCAGGTCGACCCGGTCGCCGTCGGCTGTGGTGCGCGCATTGCCGAACTGTCGAGCGTCAGCGCGGCCTCTGCCCAAGGTGCAATCTGCACTTGGCGGGGTGGGTGAATCCGCGCCCGCTTGATGTTTGCCTTCAGGCTGGCTGGCGCCGTCGTCCGCTGTCTCGTCCTGGACAGTAGCCGTCATCCGCGTTCTCTCGATTCGGTTGGCGCCGGCCGGTTGGCGGCTGTGTTAAACATGAATAGACACGCTAGCGACTAGGCAACAAAATTACTATTTAATTGGTTGACTTTACCGGAGATGCGGTCCTACTGTTGGGCGGCGTCTACTGAGCCCACAGCGAAAGGTCGCCATGCCAAGAGCGGGTTGTCATCGATTTGCCATCTGGTCGGCCTCTATCCCTGAAGCGCGGTCAATGGTTAATAACGCAGACAAGCTATATATGCTGGGTCGGGTGGCCGAATCGGCGGTCGCACGGCTCGACCGTAGTGCCACCCACGTCCTGGACTCGGCCCGCGGCACGGCCCTTGCTTCCCCCCGGGTGTGCCTTGCCGCGGGCTGTCTCGAGTCCGGGCGGCCAGCTAGCCGGCTTGGATGTCTGGCCGGCAGACGAATTAGTCAAGCTCAGTGGATGTTTCGCGGCGTCCAGCAGCGCCGCGAAAGTGTGGAAGTCGGTCCTTCCCGCGGCAGCTGTATTGCTGCCGCTCCGTGATCGGACTCGGGACGGCGCCGTCGCCCGCACCGGCTGGAGCGACACGCCAGCAACGTCAGAGCACCTGGACCAGACCGCACCTATGCGATCGGCCGACCAATCGGAAAGGAATTGAAGTCTGTGGATGACAACCTGATCAAGAAGGTCGTAGTTCTCGGCGGTGGCACCGCTGGATGGATGACGGCTGCATATCTTGGGAAGGCGCTGCAGGGCAATGTAGAAATCACCGTCCTGGAGGCGCCCTCCGTTCCGCGTATCGGGGTCGGCGAGGCCACCGTCCCGAATCTGCAGCGGGTGGTGTTTGACTTCCTCGGCATCCCCGAGGACGAGTGGATGCGCGAGTGCAACGCCAGCTTCAAGACCGCGGTCAAGTTCATCAACTGGCGCACCCCGGGTGAGGGATCACCTGTCGCCCGTCAATGGCAGGGGCGGCCGGACCACTTCTACCACCCGTTCGGACTGCTGCCGTCCCCGCAGCACATTCCACTATCGCACTATTGGGCCCGCAATCAGCTAAAGGGGGGAACCTACGAGCCTTTCGACTATGCGTGCTTCCGTGAGCCCGCGATCATGGACGCCATGAAGGCGCCTCGGTACCTGGACGGGACTCAGGCCACCTACTACGCCTGGCACTTCGACGCGGCACTGGTAGCGGACTTCTTGCGACGCTTCGCCACCAAGAACCTTGGTGTCGTGCACGTGCAGGAAAAGATGACCTCGGCTGAAAAGGACAGCAACGGGTACATCACCGCGCTGCGAACCGAGGAAGGTCACCGACTCGATGGAGACCTGTTTGTCGACTGCTCAGGCTTTCGCGGATTGCTGATCAATGAAGCGATGAACGAGCCGTTCATCGACATGAACGACCACCTGCTGTGTGACAGTGCGGTCGCCACACCGATCCGCCATGACGATGCGGCCAACGGTATTGAGCCCTACACCTCGGCGATCGCAATGAAGTCCGGTTGGACGTGGCGCACGCCGTTGCTCGGTCGCTTCGGGTCGGGATACGTGTACTCCAGTCAATTCGCATCACAAGACGAGGCCATTCGCGACTTCTGTACCTTGTGGCAACTCGACCCGGAAGACACGCCGCTGAACAAGATTCGGTTCCGGGTGGGACGCAACCGCCGGTCATGGGTGAAGAACGTGGTGAGCGTCGGCCTCTCCTCGTGCTTCCTGGAGCCGTTGGAGTCGACCGGAATCTTTTTGATCTACGCGGCCCTATACCAGTTGGCCAAGCACTTCCCGGACCGCCGCTTTGACCCGGTGCTCATCGATCGGTTCAACCGAAAGATCGATACCCTATTCGACGAGACCCGCGATTTCCTGCAGGCCCACTTCTACTTCTCTCCTCGCACCGATACCGAATTCTGGCGCGCCAACAAGGAACTCACGTTGACCGATTCCATCAAGGAGAAGGTTGCGATGTACAAGGCAGGCGTGCCGGTCAACCCGCCAATTGCCACGGAGTCGTCGTACTACTCGAACTTCGACGCGGAGTTCGAGAACTTCTGGACCAACGGCAGCTACTACTGCATTTTCGCCGGCTTGGGGGTGCTGCCTGATCACACACTGCCGGCGATCAACTACCAGTCGGAGGCTATCCACGAAGCGGATGCGCTGTTCCTGGATGTGAAGCAAAAGCAGCGGCATCTGGTTGAAACGTTGCCCTCCAACTACGAATATCTGCTCAAGCTCCACGGCAAGGACATGGAGCCCAACGATCCGATGGAGCCAGAAGTCACGTTCGTCGCCTGAGCAGCCCGCTGGCCAACGACCAAATGGCTGGTCGGTGCGAGGCGTTCGGCCTCGGCCCCCTTACCCGGGTCGGGGGACCGAGGCGGACGCTGAGCGGGCCGATCTCAGTCGGGAAGATTCTCGGGATGCAGCATCTCGGCGTAACGCAGGGGCTTCGGGATGCCGAAACCGTCCACCAGCGTCCTGGCGTGCGGGCGCAGCACCCGGCATCGATCGTTGATGCCTCGGGTGACTGCCTTGGCGCGTTCGGTCGAGAGGTACCGGTGCTCGATGTACCACGCCTTGTCTTCCTCGATTACCGACAACGCGTACAAGTCGCAGACGACCCCCAATAGCTCGCGGGCCTGCTCGTCGGTGCATGACTCGATGCCGGCGACGAAAGCCTCCAGAACCACCCGGTCGATATGGGCCTGTGCGGCATGGAGCACGTGGTCCTGGACCGCGTTGAAGGCATCAAACGCCGACATTTCGTTGGATTTGTTCTGCAGCCGCCGAGCCACCGAGGACAACAGATAGTCTTCGCGATCTTCGAACATCTTGACTTGGGTGCCGCGGTTGAACAGGCTGCCTTCTTCTTCGTTGTCCTGGCGGGCGTCCACGATCCGCTGCATGATCGCTTCGGCCGCGGTGCGCTTCATCACCCGGTCGCCGACCGCGTTGGCCGCGAAACGCACCCACTCGACCGGGCTCATACTGCGGATGTCGTCGGCGTACGCGGTGAGCAGCTCCTTGGCGACCAGTTGGGTCAGCACGTGGTTGTCGCCTTCGAATGTGGTGAACACGTCGGTGTCGGCCCGCAACGCGATCAGCCGATTCTCGGCCATGTAGCCGGCGCCGCCGCACGCTTCGCGCGCTTCCTGAATGGCACGGCTGGCGTGCCAGGTGTTGGCGGCCTTCAGGCCGGCGGCGCGAGCCTCCAGTTCGCGCTGCTCTTCGGCGTCGGGGGAGTCCGTTGTCTGCAGGTCATGACATTTCGACACCAGTTCGTTCTGTGCGAACTGCAGCGCATACGATCGCGCGATCAGCGGGAACAGCCTGCGCTGGTGCATCAGGTAGTCCATGATCAGCACTTCGCTGTCGTCGTCATCGGGTGCACTGAACTGCCTGCGCTGCAACGCATATCGGGTGGCAATGTCCAGTGCAACCCGAGCGGCCGCAGCCGCGCTGCCGCCAACGGTGACCCGGCCACGGATCAGCGTGCCGATCATGGTGAAGAACCTGCGGTTGGGATTGTCGATCGGCGAGCTGTAGGTGCCGTCGGTGGCCACGTCGCCGTACCTGTTCAGCAGGTTCACCCGGGGAATCCGAACGTGATCAAAGGTGATGCGGCCGTTGTCGACGCCCGGCAGCCCACCCTTGTAGTGGCAGTCCGAGGTCGTCACACCTGGCAGATCGTTGCCGTCCTCGTCGCGGATCGGAACCAAGAAACAGTGCACCCCGTGATTGGCTTGTTCGCCGTCGATCTGAGTGATCAGCTGCGCGAAAACTGCTGCTATGGTTGCGGTTTCGGCCGCGCCGCCGATGTAGTCCTTGCGGGCGGTAGGGGTCGGGGAGTCGATGATGAACTCCTCGGTATCGGCGTCGTAGGTCGCCGTGGTTTCCAATGACTGGACATCGCTGCCGTGTCCGGTCTCGGTCATCGCGAAGCAGCCGCGCAGCTGCAGGTCAATGATCTTTGGGACGTACTGTTCGTGGTGGCGCTCGGTGCCCAGATTTTCGACCGCGCCGCCGAACAGTCCCCATTGGACGCCCGCCTTGACCATCAGCGACAGGTCCGACATCGCCAGCATCTCGATCATGGTGATGGCCGCACCCACATTGCCGGTGCCGCCATGTTCTTTGCGGAAGCTGTCCTCGGCCGCTCCCGCCCCGGCCATGAATTGCATCTGTTCGGCAACCTTGGCGCGGGCGATGACGGTGTTCGGTGTGTAGTGCGGCCGGAATATCTCCAGGGTCAGTTGCTGCCGCATCTCGTTTTTCACGTCGCGGAACCGGCCGTCGAGGGCGTCGCGCAGATGTTTGGCTGTGTTGGTCATGTCCGGCGCCATACCCGAACCGTAGCTCGCTAAACCGGGGTGTGGGAGACACCAGCGTCTCGGATTTGGTCCATCGGAGGCCGTCGGGGCGCATCCTGACCGATCAGCGGAGGCCGCGGTGGGTTTAGATATTGCGATGTCGACCCCAGAACCAACCGATTCCAGTCACAACCCCGAATCGGCTCTCGACGTTGGGCACGCGCACTCCGATGTGAGCGGAGGCTGGTTGCGAGCCGCAGCTTTCGGCGCGATGGATGGTCTGGTCAGCAATACCAGCCTGATCGCCGGTGTCGCGGCGGCCGAGAGCGTTCACGCCACCATCGTCAGTGGCATCGCCGGATTACTGGCGGGCGCGTTCTCCATGGCGCTGGGGGAATTCACCTCGGTGACCACGGCCAACGAACAGATCGACTCCGAGGTGCATGTGGAACGTCGCGCGTTGCGTGCCCGTCCGCAAGCGGAACGGGCCGAGCTGGTCGCGATGTTGGTGGACATGGGGATGACCGAAAAGACCGCCCAGACCGCCACCGACGAGATCCATCGCGACGAGAACCGGGCGGTCAACTTCCATATGGTCGGAGAAATCGGTGTGCACCCGGCCGAGAAGCCATCCGCATCGGCGGCCGCGATATCGTCTTTCGCAATGTTCGCCATCGGTGCGGTCATGCCGTTGATTCCCTACTTGCTGGGATTCGGCTCGTTGTCGGCTGGGTTGATTTTCGGTGGAGCCGGCCTGTTGATCGCCGGTGGTGTGACCGCGAGGTTCACCCGTAAAGCGATTTGGTGCAGCGCTTTTCGGCAATTGCTATTCGGCTCGGTCGCGGTCGCCGCGACCTATCTGGTTGGGCTGCTTATCGCTTCGGTGATGTGAAACCGTTTCTCGGCCGGCTGCTGGCCTGCTTGCTAGTGGGGTGCGTGTTGTGCCCCGCGGTCTTCGGTTGCGCCCCGACACATCAGCGGGGCGGGGTGCACACCCCAGCTGCGTTGCTGAGCTATATCGGCCAGGCGCAGATCCCGTTCGGAGCCAGCGTCGATGGCGCCGTGATCGGCGGACTCTCGGGCATCAGTTACGACGCCGACCGTCAGGTCTACTACGTGATCAGCGATGATCGTTCCGACCGGGGACCCGGCCGGTTCTTCACAATGCGGCTGGCGCTGTCGGACATCGGCATCAGCGACATCACCGTCACCGGCGCGTATTCCTTGCTGGATCGCGACGGTAAGCCGTTCGGGCCGCTGAATCGCAGCAGCACGCCACCGGTGATTTCCCCTGACCCGGAAGGCATCGCCGTGGACACCGCCCGGCGGCGACTGTATTGGAGCTCCGAAGGTGAGCGACTCACCGATCGGCAATTGGGGCTGTTGGACCCGTGGATCCGGATAGCGGATCTGGACGGCCGATATCTGGGACAGTTCACCTTGCCGCCGAATCTGGCGGTGTCCGCCCAACGCACCGGGCCGCGCAACAATCAGGCGCTCGAGGGTCTGGCGCTGACACCCGACGGTCGGTCGCTGTACGCCGCGATGGAAGAACCGGGTTTGCAGGACGAGCCGCCGGCCAACACCGGCCGCCAAGTGCTGACGCGTTTCACCAAATTCGACGTGGAGACGGCCGCGCCCACCGCCCAGTACGCCTACCCCATGGAGCCGGCTGCATCGCCCGCGGTCCGCAACGGCGTCTCAGATCTGGTCGCCCTGTCGGATACGACGTTCTTGGTGGTGGAACGAACGGCGACGGTGCCTCCGGTCATCCGCATCTTCCGCGCCGAGATCGGTGCCGCGACGGACGTGCTGTCCATGCCAACGATTCACGGGACGCCGTTGACCCCGATGCGCAAGACGCTGGCCGCCGACCTGCCCGCCCTGGCCGGCACGGCGGCGGCCGCGGCATTGTCACCGCTGAACAACATCGAAGGAATCACGCTGGGACCGAAATTGGCGGACGGCCGTCAATCGGTGGTGCTGGTGAGTGACAACGACTTCTCACCCGCCAAGGTCACTCAACTCCTGCTGTGGGCGATGCCGTGATCTGCCGGGACGCCGGGAGCCCGTAGCCGGTAGCGGGCAAGTCCGGCTCCCACGACACCGAAGGTGACCAGCATGCCGATGTCGAAGGCCCACCAGCCCGCATAGTGCGCCCACACTTCATTGTGGGTGGCAAGCACGTCGACGCGGTGCAGATCAACCGTGGATGCGGTCGCCGCAAATCCCCAGTGGGCGGGGACAAACCACGCGATCTGGTCGAATCCCCAGGTTCCCACCAGCGGCACCAGGCCGCCGGCAAATAGTAAGGACGCCAGGATCACCGGTACCACCAGCGGCAAGACCTCGCGCAGCGAACTGCCCAACGTCGAGAGCGTCAGCCCGATGATGGCGGACACGATGGTCGTGGCCGCCACGCTGGCATAGATCTCGACACCGGGGTTGGGGAGCAGCGCCGCGCCGTGCACCGGCTGGCCTTTGATGAGCAGAACGATGGCGGTGAGGATCGCGGCCTGAACGGCCGCGACCAGGCCGAACATGATGATCTTCCCGATCAGGTAGGCCGAAGCTGATAGCCCAACGGCCTGTTCACGGTGGAAAATCTGGCGCTCGCTGACCAGATCGCGAACGGTCAGGGCGGTGCCCATGAGCACCGCCGCGAAGTTGAGGGCCGCCAGGATCTCGACGGCTTCGTGGGGGTTGCCGCTGCCCGGGGGCGGTCTATCCAAGCCGGAATTGCCGGGAATCAGTAACGTCAGGGCACCCAACGCAAATGGCAGCAGCGCCAGGAAAACCAAGTACAGCCGGCTGGCGAGGAAAACCCGCACCTGGCGGCGAAGTATCAGGCGGACTTGCGCGCCGAAGGTGAGTTCGGCGGGGCGCCGTTCGGGTTCGAGCACCGACGGTGGTGTCGGTGACACCGACGCGCGTAGCCGGTTCTGAAACGATTGATGCGCGGCCTGCGGATCGGCACTGACCCGCGCGAAGATGTCCGGCCAGCTGGCGGTGCCCATCGTCGATTCGATCTGGACGGGAGGCCCGGCGAACGCCAAGGTCCCGGCCGGGGTAAGCAGCAGCACCTGGTCACACATGTTCAGGTGGGCCAGCGGCATGGATGCGACCACGACGACGCACCCGAGATCGGCCTGGCGGCGCAGCATGGCCAGCACATGCATCTCCTGCGCCGGGTTCAGCCCGGCGCTCGGTTCGTCGACCACCAGCAACGACGGTCGGGTGATGAGCTCGATTGCCATCGCCGCGCACCGTCGCTCGTCGGGTGTCAGTTTGGCCACCCGGGTGGCGCGTTGCGCGGTCAACTCGACTTCGTCGAGAACCTGGTTCACCACGCGCCGGCGATTGTCGGCCGAGGTGTCTGGTGGCAGCCGCATCCTGGCGGCATAACTCAGCGCCTGTTCGACGGTCAGCCGCGGGTGTACCCGGTTGTCCCGCGTTACCACCCCAATGCGCGACCGCATCGATTCCGGTTCGGCCGCGACGTCGTGACCATCGACGGTCAGGACACCGTCGCTGAGCGGTCGGGTGCGGGCCAGTAGCCCGGCCAGGCTGGAGTTACGGGCTCGCGACGGGCCGACCACGGCGATCAAAGAGCCTGGGCGCGTCGTGAATGAGACGTCCGAGATCAGCTCGTGCCCGTCGACGGTGAGCCCCAACTGATATGCCGCCACGCCGATCGTGCGTGCGCCGGGCTTGAGCGGCAATCGGTTGGTCGACGGCAACTCGCCGGTGCCGGTGCCGGTGCCGGTGCTGGAACCGGAGTCGGAGTCGGAGTCGGAGTCGGAGTCGGAGGCGGAGTCGGTTTCGGCACGGCCGGGCAGCAGCTTGCGGGTGGCGTCGATCATCCGCTCCACCAGGCCCCGGCTCTTGGGCTGTTCCGCGCCCTCGGACGCAGCTGGTGCCGACGCCGCGGGTAACTCGGGGGTCGGCGGCGTCGGAGAGGACTGTGATGGCGGACGCGGTGGTGATGGCGGTGCTGGTGGGTGCGGTGGCATCGGGGGAGGAGCCGCGGGTGCGCCCGGCGGTGCCAACCGGATTGGCCGGGTCGCCCGCTCGAACGTCGACGGTGCCGGCGGTGGCGTGGCGATTCGTTGGGTCGCCGATGCGGTGGGAAGTTGCTGGGTGACCGACTCCGTCGGTTTGCTCGGGGGGACGGGCTGCGGCGGGGCGGGCTCGGCCCGGGCGGGACGCGGCGGCGGATGCCCCGGGCCTCGTGGCGGATCGGCAGGTAGCGATCGCGCTCCGGCGGCAGCGGTGACCTGGAAGCGCAGCGGCGTTCCATGGTGGGGATCGCCGACGGTGATCGTGAGGCCGTCACGGATGTCGACGGTCGCCAACCGCGCTCCGTCAACGAACATGCCGTTGCGGCTTTGATCGATGGCCACCCAACGATTGCCCGCGAATCGCAGTGCCAGTTCCGGGGTTGGCCGGTCAAAGGTGTCAAAGGGGGCCGGGCCATCCAGGCGGATATCGAACTTGTCGCCGTAACCCACCAATGCGTCGCGGCCCGGAGTAAAGACGTAGCGCATCGATCCGAGCCACACGGTCAGAGGGAAACCGTTCGGCATCAAGATGCCTCGGTCCGCATGCCCGCCACCTTCCGTCACCGATCGCGTCCAGCTTCCCGGCCAACCGGTCTGGAACTAAGTGTGTACCCGCTGGACGGGTCTATCCATCCAGGATGCACCGCGTCGGTCAGAGGGTGTTGCGGCCTGGCGTGGCGGCCGCATTGTCCAGCAGGCGGCGCAGCACCTCGACCGCATCCGCGAGCACCTGGCGGTCCGACGGCTCGAGCCGGGCCAGCTGCGGTTCGATAGCGGCGGCCCGGTCGGTTCGCACCGCGCTCAATGTGCGCATTCCCTCTGGCGTAATACGAATCCGGACGGCGCGGGCGTCGCCCGGGTCGACGGTTCGGGTCACCATTCCGGCGTCTTCGAGCCGACGCACCTGAGTGGTCATCGTGGGCTGAGAGCAGTGGTCGACGGCGGCCAGGTCGCCGATGCGGGCTTCGCCCTGGGCCTCGATGGTCGCGAGCAGCCGTGCCTGAGCGGAGGGCAGCGGCATCTGGATGCGCTGCGTTGCCAGCCGATTCAGCCGCGCGACGACGGCCAGCAGATCCGCTCCAAGGCCGTGCGCAACCTGGGCTTGGTTGGCTGTGGCTGATGAGGTCATGTTCCTATCGTTTCATAGCTTTGCTAAGTGCCGCCAATCGTGGGTGCCATCACATCAAACCAGCGTATGGCGGTGTGCTGCGGCGCCCCGCCGGCCCGAGGCTGGCAGAATCGATGAAATGACCGCGTCAGCCCCGCTTGCGCCGCCCCACCGAGGAGGGCCGCTCCGACCGGGCGAATTGGCGCAGGCCTCGGTGATGGCCGCGCTGTGCGCGGTGACCGCGATCATTTCTGTCGTCGTTCCGTTTGCCGCCGGACTGGCGTTGCTGGGCACCGTCCCCACCGGATTGCTGGCCTACCGTTACCGCTTGCGGGTGCTGGTTGCGGCCACGGTCGCTGCGGGGGTGATCGCTTTTCTGATCGCCGGACTGGGCGGATTCATGGGGGTGGTGCACAGCGCCTACATCGGTGGCCTGACCGGAATCGTGAAACGCAAGGGGCGCGGCACACCGACGGTGATCGTCTCGTCCCTGATCGCCGGATTGGTGTTCGGCTCGGCCATGGTTGGCATGTTGGCGGCGCTGACGCGGTTGCGGCACCTGATTTTCAAGGTGATGACCGCCAACGTGGAGGGGCTCTCCTCGTTCATGGCGCGGATGGGCATGGAGGGCGCCGCCGAGGATCTGAAGCGCTACTTCGCCGAGGGGCTGCATTACTGGCCGTGGGTGCTGCTGGGTTACTTCACCGTCGCGATCATGGTGGTCTCGCTCATCGGGTGGTGGGCGCTGTCGCGCTTGCTGGAGCGGATGCGCGGCATCCCCGATGTGCACAAGTTGGACGCGCCTGTGGCCGGCGAAGCGACCTCGATCGAGCCGGTCCCGGTGCGGTTGGACAAGGTGCGCTTTCGCTATCCCGGTGCCGGACAAGACGCGCTGCGTGAGGTCAGCCTCGACGTTCGCGTCGGCGAACACATCGCGATCACCGGGGCCAATGGTTCCGGGAAGACCACGCTGATGCTGATCCTGGCGGGGCGAGAGCCGACGTCGGGCACTGTGGAGCGGCCGGGCGCGGTGGGTCTGGGCAAGCTCGGCGGCACGGCGGTGGTCCTGCAGCATCCGGAAAGTCAGGTGCTGGGTACCCGGGTGGCCGACGACGTGGTGTGGGGTCTGCCGCCGGGCACCAAGATCGATGTCGACCAGCAACTTGCGGAGGTGGGCCTAGAGGGGCTCGCGGAACGCGAGACCGGCAGTTTGTCCGGCGGTGAACTGCAGCGACTGGCCTTGGCGGCGGCGCTGGCCAGGGAGCCGGCGATACTGATCGCCGATGAGGTCACCACCATGGTCGACCAGCAAGGCCGCGAAGCGCTGCTGCGGGTGCTGTCCGGTCTGACGAAACGGCACCGCACCGCCCTGGTGCATATCACGCACTACAACAACGAGGCCGATTCCGCCGACCGCACGGTCGACTTGAGCGAATCACCGGATAACGCCGAGATGGTCGAGACCGCGCCGGTGCCCGCGCCGGCTGTCGCGGTGAGCGTCGGAGTGCAGCGGCCGGCGCTCGAACTCATCGGCGTCGGCCACGAGTACAACATCGGCACCCCGTGGGCCAAGACCGCGCTGCGCGATCTCAACTTCGTGGTGGAGCAGGGCGACGGTGTGCTGATCCATGGCGGTAACGGCTCTGGCAAGTCGACGCTGGCCTGGGTGATGGCCGGGCTGACCGTCCCCACCACCGGCGCCTGCCTGCTGGATGGTCGGCCCACCCACGAGCAGGTGGGTGCGGTCGCGTTGTCGTTCCAGGCGGCGCGCCTGCAGCTGATGCGTAGCCGGGTCGATCTGGAAGTCGCTTCGGCGGCCGGCTTCTCGGCCCGCGACGAGGACCGGGTGGCCGCGGCGCTGAGCGTGGTTGGGCTCGATCCCACACTGGCCAAACGCAGCATTGATCAGCTCAGTGGCGGGCAGATGCGCCGCGTGGTGCTGGCCGGACTTCTGGCGTGCTCGCCGCGGGCGTTGATCCTTGATGAGCCGCTGGCCGGGTTGGACGCCACCAGCCAGCGCGGGTTGCTGCGCCTGCTGGAAGACCTGCGCCGGGAACAGGGTCTGACGGTGGTGGTTATTTCGCACGATTTCGCCGGCATGGATGAGCTTTGCCCGCGGACGTTGCATCTGAACAACGGTGTCATGGAACCGGTCTCGACGACCGCCGCCGGAGGACTCGGGGGCCGAACAGGGGCAGGGGGCAAGCCATGACTGTTCCGTCGCCGAGCGCCTCGGCC
This sequence comes from Mycobacterium marinum, assembly GCF_003391395.1. Taxonomy (NCBI): domain Bacteria; kingdom Bacillati; phylum Actinomycetota; class Actinomycetes; order Mycobacteriales; family Mycobacteriaceae; genus Mycobacterium; species Mycobacterium marinum. The sequence goes on along the minus strand of NZ_CP024190.1, from coordinate 4,221,886 downwards.
ACCCCAGAACCTGGCTCCCGGCGCGCCGCGCGGCCGGTGGTATTGCTGGTGCCGGTGCCGCGCGGGTCTGCCATCCACGACCTGTGGGCCGGCACCAAGCTGCTGGTGGTATTCGCAATCTCGGTGCTGCTGACGTTTTATCCGGGATGGGTCACCATCGGGTTGATGGCGGCGCTGGTGCTGGTGGCGGCCTGGATCGCGCACATTCCTCGCGGTGCGGTGCCATCGATGCCGCGCTGGCTTTTTGTCGTCCTCGCGTTTGGTGGGCTGACGGCTGCGTTGGCCGGCGGTGATCCGATGGTCTCGGTCGGCGGCGTCGAGCTCGGCCTGGGCGGAGCGTTGAATTTCTTGCGGATCACCGCGCTGTCGATCGTGCTGCTCGCGTTGGGGGCGATGGTTTCCTGGACCACCAATGTCGCCGAAATCGGGCCCGCCGTAGCGACTCTGGGCCGGCCCCTGCGGCTGCTGCGGATCCCGGTTGACGAATGGGCGGTGGTTCTGGCGCTGGCGCTGCGCGCTTTTCCGATGCTCATCGACGAATTTCAGGTGCTCTACGCTGCCCGCCGGCTGAGGCCCAGACCGATGCCGGTGACGCGCAAGGCGCGCCGGCAGCGGCGCGGGATGGAAGTGATCGACCTGCTGGCGGCGGCGATCACCGTGACGTTGCGCCGCGCGGACGAGATGGGCGACGCGATCACCGCGCGCGGTGGCACCGGTCAGCTGTCGGCGAACCCCACGCGGCCGAAACTGGGGGACTGGGTGACGCTGGCGATCACGGCCGCCACCCGCGGCGCGGCAGTGGTCATCGAGACGATGCTGCACGCCGCTTAGGGTTGGGGCCTCATCCGGTCGATCAGGTTCGACAGCACGACGACGCTTTCGCTGCGTTCGATGTCGGCACTCGATCTGATGCGTTCGAGGGCGGTCTCGAGGTGGCCCATGTCGCGGGCCAGTACGTGCAGGATGGCATCCGACGTGCCGGTCACGGTGGCCGCGCTGACCACCTCGTGGATATCTATCCACGCCGCCTGCAGCTGATCGGGCGCAATCCTGCCGTGGCAGAACACCTGGACATAAGCCTCGGTATGCCAGCCGAGCGCGTTGCGATCGACGATGGTGGTGAAGCCCTTGATCACGCCGTTGTCGATCATCCGGTCGACCCGGCGTTTCACCGCCGGTGCGGACAGATTCACCTTCTGTCCGATCTCGGCGAAAGTGGCCCGGGCATGGTCGGTCAGCTCGACCAGAATGCGGTCGTCGGTGTCGTCCAGGTGATCCATGTCACCCCTCTCGTCTCGGCGCGCAACAGATCGCTATACATCGGAATCTAGCGCAACATATTGATGGTCGACGCGCAATGATCATCGTTTGATTGTGCAAGAAAGGGCAAATATCTTTGTTTCATGACGGATTACTATGTCGCTGCGGCGGGCACACCGGCGGGCGCGCCGGCACGGCAAGAGTCCAGTAAGCGCACCCGGGCGGCCAGCCCGCGGCGCTATGCCATGACCCCCCCATCGTTTTTCGCGGTCGAATATGCGATCAACCCGTGGATGGACACCACGACACCGGTTGACGCGGGGGTCGCGCTCGCGCAGTGGGAGCAACTGCGCCAGACCTATCTGCGGCTGGGCCACCAGGTGGAGTTGGTCGAGCCCGAGCCCGGGCTGCCGGACATGGTGTACGCCGCCAACGGCGGGTTCATCGGCAACGACATCGCCATCGTCGCCAAGTTCCGGTTCGCCGAGCGGGCCGGTGAGTCCAAGGCCTACGCCCGCTGGATGTCCGCCATGGGATATCGGCCGGTGTCGACTCGGCACGTCAACGAAGGTCAAGGGGACCTGCTGCGGGTCGGCGAAATGGTGTTGGCGGGATATGGCTTTCGCACCGATCCGCGCTCGCACGCCGAAATCGCAGCCGCACTGCGCATGCCGGTGATCTCGCTCGAGCTCGTCGATCCCCGTTTCTATCACCTGGATACGGTGCTGGCTGTGCTGGACGACCACACCATCGCGTATTACCCGCCGGCCTTCAGTGCGGCGGCACGCGACCAGCTGCAGGCGCTGTTCCCCGACGCGATCCTGGTGAGCAGTGCAGACGCCTACGCCTTCGGCCTCAATGCCGTGTCGGATGGGTGCAACGTCGTAATACCCGCTGCGGCGACAGGCTTTGCGCTGCAGCTTAGTGAGGCCGGTTTCGAGCCAATCGGCGTCGATTTGTCCGAGCTGCTCAAGGGCGGCGGTTCCGTGAAATGCTGCACATTGGAGGTACATCCATGACGATTCTCGACGCTCCGGTTTCGGTGGAGGTCGATGAAACCGGCGACGCGATTGCGTTGGTCGAAAAGCATGCCGCGCACAATTACTCGCCGCTGCCGGTGGTGGCGGCCAGTGCCGAGGGTGCCTGGATCACCGATGTCGAGGGCCGACGTTACCTGGATTGTCTGTCTGCGTACTCCGCGGTCAATTTCGGGCACTGCAATCCCGAGATCATCGCAACGGCGCATGCCCAACTCGACACCGTGACGCTGGTGAGTCGTGCTTTTCATTCCGACCGCCTCGGGCCGTTCTGCGCGGCGCTGTCCGAGCTGTGCGGTAAAGACATGGTGTTGCCGATGAACTCGGGTGCCGAGGCCGTGGAGAGCGGCCTGAAGGTTGCTCGCAAATGGGGAGCCGACGTCAAAGGCGTTCCCGAGGGCCAGGCCAACATCGTCGTGGCGGACAACAATTTTCATGGGCGCACCATCAGCATTGTGAGTTTCTCGTCCGATCCCGTTGCCCGTGGTGGATTCGGGCCGTTCACGCCGGGTTTTCGTTCGGTGCCGTTCGGCGATTCCACCGCACTGGCGCGGGCGATCGATGAGAACACCGTTGCGGTGCTGCTCGAGCCGATCCAAGGGGAGGCGGGCATCGTCGTTCCTCCGGATGACTATCTGCCCGACGTTCGTGCGCTGTGCTCGGAGCACAACGTGCTGATGATCGCCGACGAGATCCAGTCCGGACTGGGCCGCACGGGTTACACCTTCGCTTGTGACTATTGGGATGTGGTACCCGATGTGTTCTTGCTGGGCAAGGCGCTTGGCGGTGGGGTGGTTCCGCTGTCGGCGGTGGTCGCCGACCGTGATGTCCTCGGGGTGCTCAATCCTGGCGAACACGGCTCGACATTCGGCGGCAACCCGTTGGCCGCGGCGATCGGTACCACGGTGGTCTCGATGCTGGAGCGCGGTGAATTCCAATCCCGTTCGGCCGAGTTGGGGGCCCGGTTGCACGCGCGGCTGGGTGCGCTGATCGGTGAGGGTGTGCTCGAGGTGCGGGGCCTTGGCTTGTGGGCCGGTGTCGACGTCGACCCGGCGTTGGCCACCGGCAAGGAGATCAGTTTGCGCCTCGCCGACCGCGGCGTGTTGGTCAAGGACACCCACGGCTCCACGCTGCGGTTTGCGCCGCCGCTGGTGATCACTGCCCAGGAAATCGACTGGGCCGTTCGGCAGTTCGCTGCGGTATTGCGGGAAGCAGGCTCATAATCAGCCTGACCCCGCAACAGGAGGCGCAATTGCCGGCCACTTCGATCAGGCTAAGAGAACAGATGCTGCGGCGCCGCCCGGTGGGCGGCGCCCCTGTCGCAGAAGGTGCGGCAGGCAGCCTAAAACGGAGTTTCGGCGCCTTCGAGCTAACCATGTTCGGGGTCGGCTCGACGGTGGGTACCGGAATCTTCTTCGTGCTGGCGGAGGCGGTGCCCGAAGCGGGGCCCGCCGTCATCGTCTCGTTCATCATCGCTGGTGTCGCGGCCGGTCTTGCCGCCATCTGCTATGCCGAACTGGCATCGGCGGTGCCCGTTTCCGGTTCGTCGTACTCGTATGCGTATGCCACCCTGGGGGAGGCGGTCGCCATGGGGGTGGCGTCATGCCTGCTGCTGGAATACGGCGTGGCCACCGCCGCCGTCGCGGTGGGCTGGAGCGGCTATGTAAACAAGCTGTTACACAACGTGTTCGGATTCCAATTACCCCAAGCGTTGTCCGAGGCGCCCTGGGATGAGCAGCCGGGTGAAGCGGCCGGCTATCTAAACCTGCCGGCGATCATCCTGATCGGACTCTGCGCATTGCTGTTGATTCGGGGAGTCAGCGAATCGGCCAAGGTCAACGCGATCATGGTGTTGATCAAACTCGGCGTGCTGGGCATGTTCGTGATCCTTGCGCTCACCGCCTACGACACCAACCACTTGAAGGACTTCGCTCCCTTCGGTGTTGCCGGTGTCGGCGCTGCCGCGGGCACCATCTTCTTCTCGTTCATCGGCCTCGACGCGGTGTCTACCGCCGGTGAGGAGGTGCGGAATCCGCAGCAGAGCGTGCCACGCGCGCTGATCGCCGCGCTGTTCGTGGTCACCGGGGTCTACGTGCTGGTTGCGTTCGCCGCGTTGGGAACCCAGCCGTGGCAGATGTTCGCCGGCCAGGAGGAGGCCGGGCTGGCGACGATTCTCGACAACGTCACGCACAGTGTGTGGGCCAGCACCGTTTTGGCGATGGGTGCGGTGATCTCGATTTTCACCGTCACATTGGTCACGATGTACGGCCAGACGCGGATTCTGTTCGCGATGGGCCGCGATGGTCTGCTTCCGGCCCGGTTTGCGGCCGTGCATCCGCGCTTCCAGACTCCGGTGAGCAACACGGTGGTCGTGGCCATCGCGGCGGCAGTGCTGGCGGCGCTGGTGCCGCTGAACCGGCTCGCCGACATGGTGTCCATCGGCACGCTGACAGCGTTCATCGTGGTGTCGGTCGGTGTGATCATCCTGCGGGTGCGCGAGCCGGCCCTGCCGCGCGGCTTTTGGGTCCCGGGCTATCCCGTGACCCCGATCCTTTCGATACTGGCCTGCGGCTACCTGCTGTACAGCCTGCATTGGTACACCTGGATCGCGTTTGGCGGTTGGGTCGGGATCGCGCTAATTTTCTACCTGTTCTGGGGGCGGCACCACAGTAGGCTCAATACTCCCGCGTTGCATGACAATCCGACCGGGGAGGAACGGTGACCGTCGTCGTCGGCTATCTGGCCGGCCGGGTGGGTCCCTCGGCGTTGCATCTAGCCGTTCGGGCCGCGCGGACATTGGACACCTCGCTGACGGTGGCGACCATCCTGACCAAGCCGTGGCTGACGCCTCCGCTGGCCAAGGGCGACTATTCGGAGTGGGCCGGGCAGGTCGCCGAAGACTCGGAGAAGGAGGCGCACCGGTATCTGCGCACCGTGGCAACCGGGGTCGAGGTCAGTTACTGCCATCGTGAGCACCGGTCGGTGTCGGGTGGATTGATCGAGGTGGTCGAGGAACTCGATGCCGAGATGCTGATCCTGGGTTCCTTTCCGAACGGGCGAAGGGCCCGGGTGCTGATCGGCTCGACCGCCGACTGGGTGTTGCATTCCTCGCCGGTGCCGGTGGCCATCAGTCCCCGGCAGTACCACTCCCGCACCGACCGGCTGACCAGGATCACCTGCGGTTACGCCGCGACCACCGACTCGGTCGAGGTGGTGCGTCGCTGCGCCGAGCTGGCCAGGCAGTACGGGGTTCCGCTGCGGGTCATCACCTTTGCGGTCCGCGGCCGAACCATGTATCCACCCGAGGTGGGGCTGCATGCGGAGGCACTGGTATTGGAGGCTTGGGCCGAGCAAGCGCGCGGAATGCTGGAAATGCTGCAGAAGGACGGTGTCGTCGAGGACGACGCTGGGCTCGAGGTGATCACGGGCAACGGTTGGCAGCATGCGCTGGATGCGGCGGACTGGGAAGACGGCGAGATCCTGGCGGTAGGCACCTCACCGCGCGGTGACATCGCCAGAGTTTTCCTGGGTTCCAACAGCGGCAAGATCATTCGGCACAGTCCGGTGCCGGTGCTGGTGTTACCCGGCTAGTCTCAGACCGGCCGCGTCGGTTTGTTCCAACTACCGCCGTGCGGCGGCGTTGGCCGCCGCCTGCGCCTCGCGCAGAATTGTCGCGACTTGGCCACGGCCGAGGAACATCTCATCGAAATAGGGCTTGAGCGCATCGTTGCCGGCGGCGAACCCCGCGCCCCCCGGTGCGGGAATGCGTGACCCGGACAGCACCGCGAAAAACGGTTCAACGTTGACGCCCTTGGCTTCCCAGAAGGCGAAGTAGGAGGGCTGGGCGGACCGCACCGCGGGAATGGCAACACCGTCGCGGCCCAGATACTCGTTGCCGGCGCTGCTCCCCATCCAGGCCAGCACCTGACGCACGGCGTCTGGATGCTGGGACGCGGAATTTCCGGCAGCGGCAATACCGTTGGTGACGCTGACCCGGCCCGCGGGGCCGATCGGCAGCATCGCCACCCCCCAGCGGAAGGAGGCATCGCGGGCCACCGGAGCCAGACTGTAGGTGCCGGACTGGAACAGCGCCATCCGGCCGGCCAGGAATTGGTTGCGGGAAAAGTCACCGTTGTCGTTGGTGTCTGAGGCGGGCGGCGCGACGTGATCGTTGTTGATCAGGCCGACGAGATAGCGGAACGCATCGATGGCGGGTGGATTGTCGAAGGCAAACTCGTTGTCGCGCATGAACACGCCGCCGGCCGAGCCGATGTAGTTGAGGTAGATGGCCTGCGGGTCGTTAGCGGCGTTGTATCCCCACCGGCGGACTCGCCCGGGGTCGAAACCCGGTGTGCCGCCAACATGCCCGTCGGCATCGACGGTGAGCCTGGCCAGCAGTGCACGCAGCGTGTCGTCGGGACCGGGACTCCACCGCAGGCCGTCCAGCTCGGCCGGATCCACGCCCGCCGCGGCCAGTAGATCCGCGTTGTAGAACACCGCAATCCCGGCGTCGGTCAGCTGCGGCACTCCCCACAACACACCGTTGCGGGTGAACTGGTCGACCACTGCCGGCTCCCACTCGCCGGGATCGACGGCCGTGTCGATCTTCATCAACCGGCCGCTATCGGCGTAGGCGGCCAGGTAAGCGTTGGACAGCCAGAAGATGTCGTCAGCGCTGCCGCCGGCCACATCGGTGCGCAGCGTATCGAAATAGGTCGAAAAGGAGACCAGATTCGTGTGCACTTCGATATTGGGATGGGTGCGGCTGAACGCCGCAAAGGACTGTTGATATGCCGCGGCGATCGGCGCCGCCCACAGCCGGACCGTGACCACGATCTTGCCGCCGGGGGGTGCGTCGATGCGGTCCAGCGCCACCGCGGTGACGCCCAACAATGCCGCGATGAGCGTGACCGCCACAGCGACCAGGGTGGAAAAGCGGGGCCGACTCACTTGAGCCCCGACACCACGATTGACGAGACAATGTGGCGCTGCGCGGCGACGAACAGCACGATCAGCGGAACGATCGCAACCGTCGTCGCCGCCATCACCAGCGTCCACTGGGCGTTGAACCGGGACTGCAGATCAGCCGTGGCCACCGTGAGCACCCGCCACTTGTGGCCGCTGGTGATCACCAACGGCCACATGAAGTTGTTCCATTGCGAGACCACCGTGATCAGCGTCATGGCGGCCAGGACCGGGCGGCTGGACGGAATCACCACGTGTACCAGGACATCCAGGGTGTTGGCTCCGTCCAGGCGTGCGGCGTTGATCATGTCGTTGGGGATGATGCGGAAATGCTCACGCAGCAAGAAGATCGCGTACGGCGACCCGAACAGGAAGGGCAGCACCAAGGCCCAGAAGGTGTTGCGCAAACCCAGCTGGGCCATCATCAAATACAGCGGCACCACGGTGACCGTCGCCGGCACCATCAGGGTCGCGATGTAGACCCAGAACAACCCGTCGCGTCCGGGAAACTCCAACCGGGCGAAGGCGTAGGCGGCCAACACCGAAAAGGTCATCTGGCCCAGCAGGATCACCGTCGTCATCAGGGCGGTCACCAGCGCCGCCCGGCCGAACCCGGCACCGCCCAAGTCGGCGTAATTGGCCAACGTCGGTGGGTGGGGCAACTGTAGCGGCGTACCCGTGGCGAATTGATGTGCGGAGGTGAACGAGGTGAGCAGGCCCAGCGCAAAGGGCAGCAGCGTGATCAGCGCGCCGAGCACCAGCCCGGCGTAGATCACCGTGGTGGGCACTCGGCGGGACAGGCGGCGGCTAAGTGAGGTCATAGCTGATCCGCCGCCGAAAATACATGTGCTGAACAAAGGTGACGCCGATGAGAATGACGAACAGCACCACGGCCATCACCGACGCCCGTCCGATGGCCGCCGAACCAAATGCCTCGGCATAGATTTGGTGCGCCACCAGCTCGGTGCTGCCCTCCGGGCCTCCGCCGGTGAGCGCGTAGACGATATCGAAAATTTGTGCGGCGCTCACGATTCCGGTGACCAAGACGAAGAACGTGGTCGGGCGCAGCATCGGCAGCGTGATGCGCCAGAACCGCTGCCAGGCATTGGCGCCGTCGGTGCGTGCCGCCGCGTGGATATCGTCCGGGATGGCCAGCAGGCCCGCGAGGAAGGACAGCGAGACGTAGCCGACGTTGGTCCAGATGACCACCGCGGCAACCACCGGTAGGGCGAGGTCGGGATCGGTGAGCCATTCGATGCGGCGTCCGAGCAAGGAGCTGATGGCGCCGTCGGTGGGCGCCAGAATCCAGCGCCACATCACCGCGATCGCCAGCGGCGCACAGATCCAGGGCAACACATAGAGGGTGCGGAAAAAGTTGGTGCCCGGCAGCCGGCGGGTCAGCATCATCGCCGCGAGCAAGCCCAACACCGTCTGGGCTGGCACCACGATTGCCACGAAGATGGCGGTGACCACCAACGAGTTACCGAAGTCGCCGTCGCGCAGCACCGAACGCCAGTTGGCCAGCCCGACGTAGCGCAGCGGTCCCAGCAGGTCCCAGCGGTACAGACTCAGCCAGATCACCACCAGGATGGGCAGCAACAGGAAGGCGAGAACCCCGAACAGGCTGGGTGCCAGCAGGGCATAGGCCAACGCGGTGGTTCGGCGTGGCGTGGCGCGCATGGGTGTATTAAAGCGTGATCGTTACGGTGGAGTCGTGACACCGAACCGGGGAATCGATGCCGAATTCCTGGACCTGCCGCGCCTTGCACTGGCCGACGCTGCGCTGTCGGCGGCCACCGCGGCTGGGGCCAGCTACGCCGACCTGCGTATTCAGCGCATCGGCACCGAAATCATCCACCTGCGCGACGGGGAGCTAGAGACCGCGATCCTCAGTCGTGAGCTTGGCTTCGCGGTCCGGGTGATCGTCAACGGCACCTGGGGATTCGCCTCGCACGCCGAATTGTCGGCGTCGGCCGCGGCCGACACGGCACGGCGGGCGGTGCGAGTGGCCAGCACGCTGGCGGCGCTGAACACCGAGCGGGTCGAACTCGCACCCGAACCGGTGTACACCGACGCCGTATGGGTCTCCAACTATCAGATCGACCCGTTCAGCTTGCCGGCCAGCGAGAAGATCGCGGTGCTGGAGGACTACTCGGGGCGATTGTTGAGCGCTGACGGCGTCGATCACGCATCGGCGAGCCTCAACGCGGTCAAGGAACAGACCTTTTATGCCGACACCTACGGGTCGTCGATCACACAGCAGCGGGTGCGGTTGCACCCGTCGCTCGAGGCGGTGACCGTCGACTCCGGGGCGGGCATTTTCGATTCCATGCGCACCCTGGCGCCACCGACGGCGCGCGGTTGGGAAGTGGTCGCCGGCGACGAGATCTGGAACTGGACCGACGAGCTGGCCCAGCTGCCGTCGCTGTTGGCCGAGAAGACCAAGGCACCCAGCGTGACTGCGGGACCCACGGATCTGGTGATCGACCCAACCAATCTGTGGTTGACGATCCACGAATCCATTGGCCACGCCACCGAATACGATCGGGCCATCGGTTATGAAGCCGCCTATGCCGGCACCTCGTTCGCCACCCCGGACAAGCTCGGGAGCATGCGCTACGGTTCACCGGTCATGAACGTGACCGCCGATCGCACCGTCGAATTCGGCTTGGCCAGCATCGGTTACGACGACGAAGGGGTGGCGTCACAGAGTTGGGATCTGGTGCGCGACGGGATGTTCGTCGGATACCAACTGGACCGGGTGTTCGCCCCGCGGCTGGGCCAGCCGCGCTCCAACGGCTGCTCCTACGCCGACTCGCCACATCACGTCCCGATCCAGCGGATGGCCAATGTGTCACTGCAACCCGGAGCCGAGGACCTGAGCACGGCCGATCTGATCGGCCGCGTCGAAGACGGGATTTACATCGTCGGAGACAAGTCCTGGTCGATTGACATGCAGCGCTACAACTTCCAGTTCACCGGCCAGCGGTTCTTCCGCATCCGGGATGGCCGCCTGGACGGTCAGCTACGCGATATCGCCTATCAGGCCACTACCACCGAATTCTGGAATTCCATGGAGGCGGTGGGAGGCCCGTCGACCTGGCGGCTGGGCGGTGCGATCAACTGCGGCAAGGCCCAGCCCGGTCAGGTTGCCCCGGTCAGTCACGGCTGTCCGTCGGCCCTGTTCCGTGGCGTCAACATACTCAACACCCGTACCGAGGGCGGACGATGATCACTGCGCAGCACGTCGTCAACATCGTGTTGGACGAGGCGGCACAGCGTGGCCGCGCCGACGAGACCATGGTGCTCGTCGTCGACAAAACCGAGGCCACGCTGCGCTGGGCGAACAATTCGATGACCACCAACGGCCTGTCGACCCAGCGGCACATCACGGTGATTTCGATTGTGCGCCAGGGCGATAGCGCCTTCGTCGGAGCGGTGGTATCCGGCGAGGTAGACCCGTCGGCGCTGCCCGGGCTGGTGGCGGCATCGCAGGACGCGGCGTGTTCGGCCCCCGAGGCCGGCGATGTCGCACCGTTGCTGGCCGATGCCGGGGTGCCGGTGGACTGGGATGCGCCGGTGGCCGGCACCGGTCCCGAAGTGTTCGCCGACGTCGCCGCCTCGCTCAGCCGGGAGTTCCGGGGCGCCGACCGGCTGTACGGCTACGCCCACCACAGCGTCTCGACGACATTCCTGGCGTCATCGACGGGCCTGCGGCGGCGCTATACCCAGCCGGCCGGAGCGGTGGAAATCAACCTCAAACACGGCGATGCCAGCGCATGGGCGGGCGTCGGGACACCCAACTTCGTCAACGTGCCCACCGACCTGCTGCTCGAGCAGCTGTCGATCAGACTGGGCTGGGCCCAGCGCCGGGTCGAGCTACCCGCGGGACGCTACGAGACGATCATGCCGCCGTCCACGGTGGCCGACATGATGCTCTATCTGGCGTGGTCCATGGCCGGCCGCGGCGCACAGGAGGGCCGCACCGCGCTGTCCGCGCCGGGCGGCGGCACGCGAGTAGGGGAGCGGCTCACCGACCTGCCGCTGACCCTGTTCTCCGATCCGATGGCGCCGGGGTTGGCGTGTGCCCCGTTCGTCGCGGTGAGCAACTCCACCGAGACGGTCTCGGTGTTCGACAACGGTATGGCCATCGATCAGGTGGACTGGATCCGCAACGGGGCGATCAACGCGCTGGCCTATCCACGAGCCACGGCCGCCAAGTTCGACGCTCCGGTGGCCGTTGCGGCCGACAACCTGCTGATGACGGGTGGCTCCAACGATCTGGCCGACATGATCGCGGGCACCGAACGCGGCCTGTTGCTGACCACGCTGTGGTACATCCGCGAGGTCGACCCCACCACGCTGCTACTCACCGGGCTGACCCGCGACGGCGTGTACCTGGTCGAAGACGGCGAGGTGACCGCGGCGGTCAACAACTTCCGTTTCAACGAAAGCCCGCTTGACCTGCTTCGACGGGCCACCGAAGCCGGGGTCAGCGAGGTGACGCTGCCGCGGGAATGGTCCGACTGGGCTACCCGCACGGCGATGCCGTCGCTGCGGATTCCGGACTTTCACATGTCGTCGGTCAGTCAGGCGCAGTAAGTGATTGCTGTGGGTGATGGCGCGCTCTAGCGTGTGATGGATGGCGGCTGCGGCTCCAGTCGGTGATGCGCTGGCCCGACTGGTTGTGGTGTCCCCGGGCGACGGTCGCATCGCGGGGCTGGTTCGGCAGGTCTGTGCGCGCACGCTCGGGTTGCCCGCGTTGCCCGCGGAGGTCGTCGTTGCCGAACCGCAGTCAGCAGCCGAGGCCGTTGTCGCGGAGTTCGCCGAACAATTCAGCGCGGACGTTTCTTCGATCAGCGCCGAACAACGGTCTCGATTGTTCAAGCAGCTGGGCGACTCCACATTGGGTGCCGTCGTATCGATCTTCATCGCCGACTTCGTGCCGCGGGTGCGGGCCGGGCTGCAAGCACTGGGGGTGGGGCGGGACTATCTGGGCTGGGTGGGGGCGCCCATCGAGTGGGATCACGGCACCGATCCGTCCCAGGTGGTGTTCAACGAATTTCTGCCCGCAGTGGCCCGAATGCGCGCCCTGGACCCGGTGATCTCCGAGCTGGTGCGGCTGCGCGGTGCGGCCCAGCACAACTGTCGGCTGTGCAAATCACTGCGGGAGAGCACCGCGCTGGACGCGGGTGGCTCCGAGCCGCTCTACGGCGAGATCGAGGGTTTCGAGCATTCTGTTGTGCTCGATGACCGCGCAAAAGCAGCGCTGAGGTATACCGATACGTTAATTTGGACCCCTGCGCACCTCGCCGTCGACGATGCCGCCGAGGTGCGCTCCCGGTTCTCCGAGGCAGAGGCCATCGAGCTGACTCTTGACATCATGCGTAATGCCAGCAACAAGATCGCTGTGTCGCTGGGTGCCGATGCGCCCAGGGTCGAACGGGGCACCGAGCGTTATCGCATCGGTGCGGATGGTCAGACGGTGTTCAGTTGACGGGTGTGGCTAGCGGCCGCGGGCGACGGGTCATCGCGGCGAAGGCGGTTGTCGCCATCGTCGTGGGGGTGGCGTCGGCGTGCGGGCTGACGGGCTGTTTTGGATCCGGCGGAAGGTCAGCGGCACCGAGGTTGCCCACCGGGGGCAACGAAGAATCACGGTTACCCCCGATCTATCCGGGCACGACGGTGTCGATTCCGCCGACGACCACCTCCGCGGGTCCGGCCAGCGGCATTCCGGGGGACGGCACCTTTCGGGTGGGAGTGGACATCAAGGCCGGCACCTATCGCTCCGCGGGTGGCGACTCCTGCTATTGGGAACGGCTGAGGGGGGTCGGCGGAACCCTCGACGAGGTCATCGCCAACGGCGCCGGTACCGGCCCCCAAGTGGTCCAGATCAGGCCGAGCGATGCGGCCTTCAAGACCCAACACTGTCCACCCTGGACCCTGGATTCGAGCGCCACCACGACCACGACCACGACAGCCACCACGACGTCGACCACGCCCGTGACGTTGCCGGAAGGCGCCCAAGCCTGCCCGAACGTGTCCGGGCCCGCGGGCGGATTCGCCCAGTCGGCCGCGGGAACGCCGGCGACCTCCTGTCCCTTCGCCGAGCAGGTTCGGCTCGCCTACGGAGCCGGCGCCCCCGCCGGTGCCGCACCTCGACAGGTGGAGGTGGTCAGCCCGGTGACCGGTCAGTCCTACTCGATGACCTGCACCGCCAACGGGCCGCTGGTGACGTGCAGCGGCGGTGACGGCGCGGTCGTCTACCTGTATTAGCGCCATCGCGGTGCGGCCCGCGGGCGGTGCCGTTCACCTTCTCGCCAGCTGACATTCGCCTGCCGTATGTGTGTGGATTATGTTGTAGCACTGCAATGTTCGCTTGTGTCATGGCGCCGAGTCGACGTAGGTTTGGGGCGCTATGCAGGACATCGCAAGGGAGCAAAGTGACCATGGCCGGTCATCCTGATGTTGAGCGTCCCGCGAGCCCGAAGGGGGTCGCCACCGGGGAAGGCGGGATTCGTCTCTTCGACGGCCGCAGATGGACGGTCGAAAGCCCGCACGAAACTCACGACATCACCGTGTGCATCCGCGGCATGCAGTACGCGGACGGGCGTGTCGTGTCCCGAGTAGCGGTCGGCGGGCTGCTACCTGACCAGCCCCTCACGGCACACCGGGCTCGCGGGTTGGCGCGGGCATTGATCGCAGCAGCCGATGCCGCGGACGGCCCCGATGCGGTCAGCCCAAACCTTTAGCGGGATAGACCGTTTGGCGGTATTCCGGCCCGCCGCCGCCGTGACCGTACCCGCTTATCCAATGCGTCGACGGCGAGCAGGATCGGCATGGAGGCCAGCGCGACGGCCCAGCCCCACAGCGGCGGGTTCCACTGGCCGAGCAGCCTCGCCACGGGCGGCACCCACATCACGATGAGCGAGAAGGCCAGCTCGATGAGCACCGCCGGCACCAAGAGCCGGTTGGTGAACCAACCGAGCGATCCAGGCCAGCGCGAGGAGGACCGGCAGGCGAAGACGTTCGCCGTCTGAGCCAGGACCACCGTCATAAACGCCGCGCCCGATGCCGCGGCCAGGTGCGCGCCGGTGGGAAACGGATCACCAACGCGCCAGCCCAGCGCCATCAGCGACACCAGGAAAGCCGTAAGGGTGAGGACGGCTTCGAGGGGCCCCAGCAGCCCGAAGGCCCGGCGCAACACGGTGCGATTCATCAGCCGGCCATGCACCGGCGGTCCCTCGAGCAGGTGCTTGGCCGGCGGCTCGGCCCCCAGCGCAACCGCGGACAAGGTGTCGGTGCCCAGGTCGAGCGCCAGAATCTGCAGCACGCCCAGAGCCAGCGGAAACAGGCCGCCGGACAGCGCCCAGACCAGAAACGGCGCGAGTTCGGCGACATTGTCGGTCAGGTGGTAGGTCAGAAATCGCCGGATATTGACGAAGGTGGCGCGGCCCTGCTCGATCCCGGCCACGATGCCGGCGAAGGAGTCGTCGAGCAACACCAGGTCGGCGGCCTCGCGGGCGACGTCGGTGCCGGATTCGCCCATGGCCACGCCGATGTCGGCTTCGTGCAGCGCGGGGGCGTCGTTGACCCCGTCCCCGGTCATCGCCACCACGTGGCCCCTGGAACGAAGGGCTCGGGCGATGCGCAGTTTGTCCTCCGGGGAGACCCGGGCGATGACGATGCCGTCGTGGTCGAGCAGCACCGCCAGGTGTTGTTCGTCGGTGGGCAAGTCCGTCCCCGACAGCACCGGCGCGTCGGGGGAACGCAGACCCACCTCGTTGGCGATGGCCGTGGCCGTGGCCGGATGATCGCCGGTGACCATCGCCACCTTCACGCCGGCCCCCCGACAGGCCCGGAGCGAGTCGCCGATGCCCTCGCGCGGGGGATCTTCCAACGCCACCAAGCCCAGCAGCCGCAGCCCCTGGTCGCACTCTTCGAGGTTGCGGGGGGTGCGGCCGTCGCGTGGGGCCGCCGCGACGGCGAGCACCCGCAGCCCCCGGCCGGTGAACGTCTCCACCTCTTGCCGGGCTGCCGGGTTGTCCCCGCAGTGCGGGAGCACGCTGTCGGGTGCTCCCTTGACCAGAATCTGGTCCGCCGCGACCACGGCCATGCGGCGCAGTCGGGGATCGAAGGGCAAGCGCAGCGCCACGGAGCTGGTGCGACGGTCGTCGGCGGTGTGGATGCCCACCCGGCGGGCCAGGGTGTCCAACGCCGCTTCCATGGGATCCCCGTGGGCGCGCCACCGTCCGTCGACCTCTTCGGCGTACCCGGTGGAACAGCGCTGGGCCGCCAGGGCCAGTTCGCGCACCGGATCCACTGCCCCGGAAGACGACCACGCCAGCTGCGCCGTTGGACCATAGCCGGCGCCCTCGACGCTCAGCGAGCCCGCAGGGGTCCAGGCCTGCACGACGGTCATCTGGTTGCGGGTCAGGGTGCCGGTCTTGTCGGTGCAGATGAACGTCGTCGAGCCCAGCGTCTCGACGGCCTCGAGGTTGCGGACCAGGATCTGACGTTTGGCCATCTGTTCGGATCCCCAGGCCAGCGACAGGGTGACGGTGGGCAGCAGCGCCTCGGGGACCAGGGCCACCGTGACACCGATCGCGAACACGAAGGCCTGTTGGGTCGGGTTGCCCACCAGCACCGAGACGAGCAGGAAGATCGCGCCGACGCTGACCGCGATCGTCGCGGTCAGGCGCACCACGCCGCGCAGGCCGCGGGTCAGCGGGGTGTCGGGTTTGGTGGTCGAGGTCGTCAGCCGGGCAATCCCGGCCAGGCGGGTGTGCTGGCCGATCGCGGTGACTCGTGCGCACGTGTCTCCCTCGACCACGAACGTGCCCGCGAACAGCGGTTCACCGCTGGCCACGCCGCCGGCCTCGCTTTCACCGGTGAGCATCGAGGAGTCGACGAGCAGCCGGTTTTCGGTGAGCACCACGGCGTCGGCCGGCACGCGGTCGCCGCTTTCCAGCAGCGCGATGTCGTCGACCACCACATCTTCGGCTTCGATCACCTGCCGGCGGCCATCACGCCAGACCGTGATCCGCGTCGGCAGCATCTGTTGAAGCCGGTCGGCGGCCCGGTCGGCGCGGGCCTGCTGAATCAGGGCGAAGACGCCATTGAGCACGATCACGGCAACGATCGCGATGCTCAATTCGGGAAGATCGGCGAAGAATGCCAGCACCGCGGCGGCCCACAGCAGCAGGGCGAAGAAATGAGTCAGCTCCCCGATCAGGCGCCGGCCCACCGAGGGCCGTTTGGCGGCCGGAAGTCGGTTGGCGCCATCGTGGGCGAGCCGTTCGCAGGCTTGCGCCGTGCTCAGCCCGGGTGGCAGGACGTCGGCCATCGGCCCTCCTCTCAACCGGTGCCGGGCTCGGCGCCGAGGGCGCGCGGTGCCCCGTGCTCGGACCCACCACTGTCACCAGCCGAAATGCTATATCCGGCGCGGTCGTTGGGCAGCGGAGAAGTCCACCGAAGCGGTGGCCTTACCCGACGCCTACGGTGATAGTTGTCGGGTGCACGGGTCTGGGGCCCGGTGGTGCTCACGCGGTCTGGCCCGGTGAGGTAGGGAGGCGCGATGCGCTGGCGCGGTGTTCACCACGTGGAATTCAATGTTGTGGACTACGACAAGTCCATCGCCTTCTATGACGCGATGTTCGGCTGGCTAGGCTACATGAGCTTCTGGACGCTCGATATCGAATATCGGTCGACGTACTACATGGCTCGGTTCCCGTTGCCGCACAGCTACATTGGCATTCAGCCCGCCGACGGTGGCGGGCAGCTACGGCATCGGGACCAGAAGGTCGGCATCAACCACATCGCGCTGTGGGCCAGAAGCCGGGCGGAAATCGATCGCTTCCATCGAGACTTTCTGCTCCCGCGGGCAATCCCCGTCACCGACCCGCCCAGGGAATATCCCATCTACACACCCGGCTACTACGCGGTGTTCTTCGACGATCCGATCAACGGCATCCACTGGGAGTTGGCGCGGCTGCCGTCGGTTCCGTCCCCGCGTGATTTCTGGAAGTCCTATCGCGCCCTGCGCGCTGTTTCGGCGGACCATCCGGAGTGGAAGCGTTCCGTTGCGCGCGAAGCCATGCGCAGCCTGCCGGGGCGAACGCCACGCTGATCTTGCTGCGCTGTCCCGTCGACGGGGCTCATCGGCCGTGGGGCACGGTTTCCCGCGGACCGTTGAGCCGGGGGTCTTGCGTCTGTCGTGGCGAGGTCGCCTCATCCGGAGCGGCGATCCTTCCACTCGCAGCCCGGCGAATTCCACGGCACATCAGACAGGTGGGTGGGGCGGTGCCAAGGGGTGCGGTGCGGCGGGGTCGCCGATGACCGGGCGGGAATCCAAATCGTTTCGGCATCAACGGCAGCCACCGCCAGAGCATTGGCTTTCGCCCGCTGTAGCAGCCTTTGTGCGTCGCTGACGGTGGTGTGCTGGTGGTCGTTGAAATCCTCGATACGGCGACCCCGGAACTGGCCCTGCAGTGCTTGCAGGGTCGCTTCGCTCACGGCATCGCGGACCCGTGGGTTGGGACTGGCGAAGACAATGGCCGCGTGGATGGACAGGCACGGGCGCCCCGCAGTCCAGGTGAAAGGTTGGCCCTTGGCCAGCTCGGGTTGCCTGTTTAGCACCTCGCGAGCCAGCGATAGCGCTCGCATGACGTCCGCGGCAGTGACGGTGTCGTTGTTCATACGAGTCGCCCCCGGCAGTCGTTATGGAAGTTGTGGATTCGACGAAGCGTTAGAGCGGTTGGCCGGCGTGCCGGGCGAAGTCGACCCGATGCGACAAGCCACTGGCCGACGCGACTGCACCGGCAACAAGGCATATCGAATCATGCTGTCCACCATCATCTTTCAAATGGCGGTGCGCACTGTCAAGCAATTGGACTGACTTGAGCAGCGAGCCGGCCGCGCCATAGCTCTGGCTGTCTCAGCGGGGCCGTTTGACCTGGGCAAATTCTTCTCCACTGGGGAAATCAGTCTCACCCTGAGGGGAAATGACGGGGTGTGCGGCCTGGCCGACTGGGGTGTTCATGGTTTCAGCGCAAGCCGCTTCCGCGGTGGATTCTGGGGCCACCAGAACCAGCGACCAAGCAGCGCGGCGATCGCTGGCGTCATGAACGAGCGCACAATCAAGGTGTCGAACAGCAGGCCCAACGCGATGGTGGTGCCGACCTGTCCAACGGTGCGCCCCGGTCGGCGGGCAGCCGCCGATCGCGTGCTGGATGTTGTCCCCCGACCGCAGATTCCCGAGCGCAGTCGGGTGCGCTGCGCTGCGTTTGTGATCCGTCATGCTGACTTGGTCGGCCTTGGTGGCCCTCGATGATCGATGCATTCAGCCAAACGAACCCACACGATTCATGCGAGACATCTTGCGTTCGAGGACACCACTTCTTCCTGGTTTACCGATGCGGCGACTACCTGTTTGCTGACGTAGTCTTCGGGCAGCCCTTCTGCAAAGAACTCAAAGCTCGCCAGCTGCGTTCTTGCGCGGGGGTTCGCCGGAGTGGTTGCGCACCGGTAGAGGCTCTCGAGGAATCGGCGCGGCTCGACAATCACCGGTACAAGCCGCACATGAGACCGCACCCCGGATTTTCGTAAGCGGACCGCATTGCCGATCGGCCGGACCGTTAGGCATCCAAGGTGCTTTACGAATGTCTCATACGTCGATTGGACGATGCTAAAGAACCAGACCTCGTCGACGTCACGGGCAAGCGCACGATGGAGCGCGTCCCGAATGATTTCGAGTACCGCACCGGCCGGGCACATCGGTGTTTTTGCAAGGGCGCCGATTTCTCGCAGTATCGATCTCGGATCGCCATCTACTGAGCGCAGGAAATCGAGTCCGTCTGATGATAGGGCGCCGGCCGTCGAGGTGTACGCCGGCAGGGAGGTGAAGTCGTCATCGGGGGCAATATCTCGAATCCGCCATGTCGCCATCGCGTGACCGGTAGGGTCCGAGGACCCGAGTGACTCTTCCTCGATCTGCGAGTCTGCCACGTAGGCAATGGAATAGGTGACGTGCTGGCCGCGTGCATGATCGAGCTCTGCAGGCAAGGCTCCGTCCACCAGTGAATCCGCCGTGACAAATTGGGATGCGACGTAGCTCTGTGCATGAATGCGATGCGCAAGGTGAACGAGGCCGGACTGCTGGGCCTCGGTGAAATGAAGATATTTGAATTCGTCGCGTCGGAGAATTGATCGATCCATGCCGGAGTTCTCCTCAGCTTGGTTTCTGTCCAGTCGTTAAGTTTCGCAAGATTATGCGGTCTTACCGGCGGCGGGTCAAGTGTAGGAAATGGGACTAGTGAGGAGGCCGCGCCGTTCTCCTGGTTAGCGAGTTGATGATCGATTCTGCTAGTGCTGGCTCATTGTATTGCGCGGTGTTTCATTCGCCTTGTTGGTGAGAAATGTATTTGTCTCCGCACGGAGATTTGTGCAGGTCACGGCGTTGGCGTGAGAAGTATTTCCGGGAGAGCGCAGGTGGAGAGTTTCTCAATTTACGAAAGTGCTTGACAGGGGTGCTTTGGTTTCGAAAAATATGTGCCACGCGGGTGGATTTGGTGGGCCAGGTGCTTGTTGTTTTGGCTTTCCTGGCCGTTGCGTTTTGCGCCGTCCGTTTGGCTGGGTGCGTCACGGAGGGGCATTTCGATCTATGCCGGGGCACGCCAGCGCTCCTTCGGCGAAGCGCTGGGGTTGCGGGGCGGCGCCGCACGGGCCGCGACTGCCCAGGGTGCCGATGGCGACCGGCGTGAGCACTAATGTCAAAATTGTGCAGAGGCTTCTAGGGCACCCGAGAGTGGTCAAGACGCTTGATCGCCTCAGGCACCTGCACAGCCACCGCCTGGCCGCGCAGCGGGTGTCGTAGGCAAGCGATCGGAAGCACCGGGGTATCCGGAAGCCGAAACCACGAGATCGGAGATCATGTCCGAAGCTAGATAGCGCCAGGGGCGGTAGCTCAGTTGGTTAGAGCCGCGGACTCATAATCCGTTGGTCGCGGGTTCGAGCCCCGCCCGCCCCACGTCAGAGGCTATTTTTCAAGATCGGTCTCGCCAAGTCATCGTTTATTCATCGTTTATGCGGACGGCGCGGTCCAGCAGGTCCGCTACCTGCGTGTGGATGCGACCTCGGGTCATGTAGCGGTCTTGAGTCATGCTGACGTGGCTGTGGCCGAGATGATCGGCGCCGATCCGGGCTGAGAGCCCCTCGTCGTCGATGAGGGTCGCCACAGTCTTGCGGAAGCTGTGGGTGGTCACCTCGGCTACCCCGAGTTCGTCTCGTGCCGTGCGCCACTCCTTGCCGAAGTTGTTCGGGTCGCGAAGGGTCCCGGCCGTCGAGGGGAAGATGACCACCTGCTCGCCGAGGTAGGGCAGCTGCCGGCGCTTCAGGAGCATGTCGACGGCGAGCTTCGGTAGCGGGATGGTTCGCCGACCGGCGGCCGACTTGGTCTCATCGACGCGCAGCAGGCCCTCGCCGGGCACGCGGATGACCTTGCCGGTGACGGCAAGCATGCTCGCCTTCTCGTCAAAGTCGACCCAGCGCAGGCCGAGCAGTTCCGAGCGCCGCAGGCCGGTGGCGATGAGCAAGGTGATCGGGTCGATAAGGTCGTGCTTTTTGCAGAAGTCAGAGGCCTGCAGCTTGGCGAGAAGTTCGCGCAGCTGGTCGGCCGTGAGCGCGACCGCACCCTTGGGCTGGCTCTTGGACCGCAGCGGTTGCACGTCGCGCACCGGGTTGGCGCCTAGGACGCTGGCCATCACCGCGAGTTGTAGGGCGCCGCGCAGTATCGACTTCGACTGACGGGCCCTCGTCGCGCCGTGCGCGCTCCGCATGGAGCGCAGGGTCGCGTCCATGCGGGCAGGCGTTGCTTCGCTTACCCGCAACCCGCCGATGAATTTCTTGAGGTTGTTGGTTGTGAAGCGGTAAGTCGACATGGTGACAGGTGAGCGGCCGTCTTCGGCCAGCCGGGCAAGGTGCTGTTCCACGAGGTCAGTCACCCTTGTGTCTGGGTTGATTTCACCGTGGTTGGCGGAGCGTTTGCGTTCCCCGAGCGCAGCGATCAAAGCGTCCGCGGCCAGCTTGCCGTGCTGGTCGTATTCGTCGGCGGGACCTAGCCTTTGGACGATGCGGGTCACGCCGTCGGCGTCACGGTAGCGGCAACGCGCCAGCCAAACGCCACCACCTGTGTAGATGCGTTTGATCTGGCCATGAGTACCGATCCGGAGTTGCGGCCTTCCTGCCATGGTTCCTACTTCTGCGAGGCTGGACATCCCGGGCCATGACTTGCCAGGCCGAGCGTTGTTCCAGCGTTGCGAATCGCCCGTTTGCATGCACTGTATAGCGCATCACCGACACAGGAACCGCTACGCGGAGTTTCGCCTGCGTTGGTTCATTTGTGTTGTCTCCCAGGCGACGACATCGCTCATTCGATACCGGACGTGCCGGCCGAACTTGGCATAGGGCGGGCCCGTTCCTTTCGATGCCCACTCGGCAGGTGTCTTCACGGGCACGCCGTAGCGGTCCGCCAGCTCCTGTCGAGTTATCCACCTGTCGTCGGTGATCTCCTCCATGGCGACTCTTTCCCTCGCTGGCTGCCGGAAGGCTGGCCCATGTGAATATCATCTGCTCTGTCTGGGGCTTATGCCACGGTCAGAGTGAGCGAGCGTGCGGTTCGGCCGCGGCGCGCGGTCGCCGACGTGGCGGTGCACCGCTTTCCGGAGTGCACGCGGCTATCCGTCTGCATTCTTGCCCCGTTGTCCATCAAGATTGCATCAGACATACTATTGCTCAACGCTTTTCCCAATGATTCTCATTAACTCTCGCTTATCCTGATCGTCTTTTGTTGCACCGCAAATAAATCCGTAATCCCGCCGATTGCTATGGCACATTTGCACACCGGTGTGCGAGATTAGCGGTAGCACACACATAGTGTGCTACCGCCGCGGTTGTGCGCCAGGCGGTTTGAGTTGTCGGGCGGTACGACGTGTTGACGATTGCCAAGCTGTCGCGGTGGTCGATCAACTACTACAACGACACCGCCCGCGCCGCCGCCGCGGCCGCCCTCGATGCCCAGCGCGCAGGCGGAGGGCTGGGGGAGTACTACGCCGAACACGACACCCGCATCCCGGTCTGGCTGTGCGCCGGCGACACCCACACCGCGGCCAAACTCGTCGGCCTGACCGATGTTGAGCGCGCGGGAGGCCCGGCCGATCCCGAGGTCGTGCAGCGCTGGCTCGACGACGGTATAGCACCCAACGGAGCGTCCGGACGCGCGTTCGGGAACCGCGGTGTGCATGGCTTCGATCTGACGTTCTGCGCCCCTAAAAGTGTGTCGCTGATCCGCGCTCTTCGGGCCGGCGATGTGGCCGACAAAGCTATCGCTGATGCGCACGCAGCCGCGGTGTCGGAGGCCCTGGAATACCTGGCGGCCCATGCCGGATACACCCGCGTACACAACCCGGTCACGGGGGAGAAAGACCTTGCGCGGCTGCCCGGTCTGGTGGCGATCGCCTATCAGCACGAGACCTCCCGCGCGGGCGATCCGCACCTGCACACCCATGTCATCGTCCCCAACCGGCAGGCTCGCGCCGACGGCCAGTTGGTGTCGATTGATGGCACGTCGCTGTATCACGAAGCCAAAGCCGCCGGGGTTATCTACCAGGCCACGCTGCGCCGTGAACTGCACCAGTCTTTGAGTTTTGAGTGGCTGTCGGTGGACCCTGCCACCGGCATGGCCGAAGTCGCCGGCATCGCGCCCGAGAGTGTCACCGCCTGGTCTCAGCGTTCCACCCAGTTGCGCGAGTGGGCGGCCGGAAACCTCGCCTTGGCCGACGGCGAAAACCTCTCGCCTGCACAGCTGGGCGCCGCCCAAAAAGCCACCCGCCCGACCAAACTTGAACAGCTTTCGTTCGCTGAGTTGCGGGCCGCTTGGCGCACCGATGAACGGGGACTGCACCTCGATGACGCGGCCCGGCGGGCGGCGCGCCAAGCCCGCCGCGAGGGGTCGCGGCAGCCGTTTGATCGGCGCCGGCTGGCCGCGGCCGCCGAGCAGATCGACAAGGCCGCGTTCACCCGCGCTGACCTGGTGGAGATCGTCGGCGCGCAACTGCCCGTCGACACCGAGCAGAGCCCACGCCGGCTCGTCGAGAACGTCGTCGATGAGATCGGGATCCGGCTCACCGCGGCGCGGCAACCCCATCAGCGTGAGGGCCACGAACGGTTCACCCTCGACCGCATCTTGGCCGAAGAAGCCGCCCTCCTGCAGCTGGTCGACGCGCACGATATCCGCTCGCAATTGTGGGTCAAGGAAGGCGATACCGAGGGGTTGTCGCCGGATCAACAACGGGCCGTGGAAAACATCGCCACCTCGCCCTGGTTGGTGCAGCCGCTCAGTGCCCCGGCGGGTGCGGGTAAGACCACCTCCCTGCGGGCGCTGGCGGCGATGGCGCGCCGCCGCCACACCGCCCGCGTTTTCGTCCTCGCACCAACCGGCAACGCTGTGGACGTCGCCATCCGCGAAGACGCCGGCGATACCGGCTACACCATCGCCAAAGCCCTCCACGAATTGGACACCGGCACCCTCACCCTGGGCCACCTTGACCTGGTCGTGGTCGACGAAGCCGCCATGGTCGGCACCGACGATCTCCGGCGGCTGCTCACCGCCACAACAACAGCCAAAGCCAAGACCGTGCTCGTCGGAGACTCACACCAGCTGGCCCCGGTCAAGGCGCGCGGCGGTATGTTTGCCCAACTGTGCGCCGACCTGCCCTGGACCCAGGAACTCTGCGAAGTCTGGCGCATGCGCGACCCCGAGGAGCGCACCGCCTCGTTGGCCCTTCGCGACGGTGGGCCCGCCCCGGTGCGCCGCGCTGTCGGGTGGTATCGCACTCACGGCCGGCTGCACACCGGTGATGCCATCGCGATGGCCGCCGATGCCCTGGCGGCCTACCACCGTGACACCGCCGCTGGCAGAAACGCCCTGCTGATCTGCGGCACCACCGAGATGACCGATGCCCTCAATCACCGCATCCACCGCGACACCATTGCCGCCGACCAGCCCACTATCATCGCCGCGCGAGGGCACCGCATCGCGGTCGGTGACATGATCATCAGCCGCCGCAACGACCCCACCCTGCCCGTCTTCGACGCCACCAACATCAGAAGGCACGCCGACCCCGTGCGCAACGGAAACCGCTGGCGCATCTACGCCGTCGACCCCGACAAGAATCGCATCGCCGCCCGCCGGCTAACCGACGGCGCTCGCGCTGCGTTCACCGGGGACTACCTGCGCGAGCACATCACCTACGGCTACGCGATCACCGTGCACTCCGCACAAGGTGTCACCGCCGACACCACTCACGCCGTGCTGGGCGAGAACACCACCCGGGCGCTGTTCTACGTCGCGATGACCCGCGGCCGCAGCTCCAACACCGCCTACCTACACGAGCGGATCGCCGGCGAAAACGAGCACAGCCAACCCGGCGGAGTTCACATACCACGGCGCGGCACCGCCAAAGAAGCCGCACAGCGGGCCCGCGCCCTCATCGCCAACCACGACGAGCAAGCCCGCACCGCTCACCAGATCGCACAAGACGCGGACGCTTCAGTCCTCCCCGAGCCTGTCCGTAGCCTTCTTCGTCGGCGCTCTGATGCTGTTCAGCAGAGACGCACCGCTCATCAGCAAAGGCGTGACACCGTCGTAGGAATCAATGTCACCGACGGCCGCGCAGTCGATCAGCACATCGACCACGGCCACGGGAAGGACGTCGGCTACTCCCTAGGCCTATGAGTCCGCCACACGACAAACCGGTAGCGATCACGCGCTCACCGGCATGCAAGAGGCGCCTGACTGCTTAGTCGGGCTGCCGTTGCTCTCCTCAGGGGCAGCCCGACGCTTCAGCCAGCGCCCCATCAGCCGAAAGCCAGCGGCTAAACCGGTGACTGACTACGGGACCGGGATCTAGGCTTACACCCGCCAATTCCATTTCGAGGTGTGTTTTCATGAATCAGCCACGACAACCAGCAACCACGACGGGCGATGCGAGCACCTCAACGACGCCGGCGCGCACCATCTGGCCTGGCATCGGGCGGGGCTTCGCCCACGAGGAACTACCCAAACACCTCTTCACCGTCGCCGCTCTGCACGCCCGCCGGGCGCTCGCCGCTGCCGAACACCAACTCGACCAACTCGACCGCGCCACCTCGATAGGGACGGCTGTCGAGCTACTAGGCAAAGCCGCCCTCACCCTCGTATCCCCCACGCTGATCGCGGAAAGAGACGCCAAGAGCCTACTGCTGTACTCAGGTATCCCCGCGACATCACCGCACGAAGCAAAAACAAAGACAGCGGCCGAATGCCTGTCAATCCTGAATCACTCGCATTCCATTGACTTCAACCTGCAGAGAGATTCCAAAATATTTGTCGTACGAAACTTCGCACTTCACATGGGGCAAGTCGACGCAACCTTATTCCGCGAAGCCTTGAACACAATGACCCGACTCAACGAAGCCATACTCAACATCACCGCCAGCTTTGACCCCACGCTAGACAGAACCACCTTTTGGGGGCCTGAGCTGCTCCCGCACGTTGATGAACGGCTAAAGCAGGAACAGGAAGCCCGCCGGCTCGAACTCGAAGAGTTGATGGCCGCCGCGCGGCGAACCTACGAACGACTGCAACAGATGGGCCTGGACAACGAAGCATTCAAGCAACTCGCTGACCGAGACCCAGAACTTAACGATGCCGACGAACTTCTTCTCCAAACCGATTACAAGACTGCGCGAGCAGAATGCCCCGTCTGTGGATACGAAGGCTGGCTTGCCTACACCGCCACCGGCAGCAGAGGAACCCCATGGACGGAACAACCCACGGAGCAAGAGAGCTGGCGCGGCGACCCATGGTACTTGGTTGAGATAGAACTCCAATCGTGCGAATTCGTCTGCAGCTTATGCGGACTACATCTGGATTCCGAATTGCTTGACCTCACACACTTGGATGACCACATGCGGATAACCACCGAAGCAAACCAAGAAGAAATCGACGCCCTGGAAGCATACGAAGTTGATTGGTACCTCGAGTCTGAAGACTACGAACGTAGGCGTCGAGAGCGCTTCGAAGGTCTTTACTAACCCGCGAACAACTGCTTCACCAATCCTCGGACGGCTGCCCAATCCCGTCAGCCTCAACCCGAGTCGCACCGTGCACGCTGTTGCACCCGAAATGACTCGAGGCGAGGGCTACGGCGTCCCCTGCTCAATCTGCTGCACCACATTCACTACACGTTGCAGTTGCCAGACCGCTTCGTGGAAGCTGCATTGGAGAAAGACGCACAGTGACGTCACGGCGGCGACAAGTTCTTTGGTGGTGACGTCAAGTTTCTCTGCTCCAAGCTCTAGCGCGCGGGCGGCGTCGTCGATGTCGACCCCGGTCTGTGCTGCGAAGTCCATCGCAGTTTGCAGGACTTCCTCATCACTGGCCAAGTGATGGTCGCCATCGGGCACGATCTGCTTGATGTACAAGCGCAGGATCGTCTGGTTGCTGGTCATGGTTTGCCCCTTCCTCCATCGTGATGCAGCTTCACCAATTCTCGGACGGCTGCCAAATCCCATCGGCTTCGACCCGCGTCGCACCATGCACACTGTTGCACCCGAAGCGACTCGAGGCGAAGCTTCGAACGCAACTTGCCGTTACCGGTGTCAACTCGGCTTGACCCAGCTTGTTTGCTGTCGCGTTAAACCCCTGGTAATCAGCCACTTTGGTGCCTCCGACCGCACGACTATCTAGCCACGGTAAATGCGAATCCCGCCGTCTTTGCTGGCTCCAAACGGACTCAAAATACTCACACTGTCCCGGAGGGATGATTGTCGACCGTCCGCTCCCGCGCCTCCGCGCGCGGGAGACTTTGCGAAGCGACCCGCGGGTCGGGGCGTTTGTCCCGCCCCCAGGGGATGGATCAGTTCTACTTCTTCTTCCTGTCCGAGAAGTATTCGTCGTACAGCTCACCGAGTGAACCGGGGGACCTTGTCAGCGCCCACTGCGCGTAGACGAGCTGTTGCCTGACGTCTTTATTGTCGATGTCTGTTGCCTTATTGCGTACTTTTCTCAGCTTGACGCGATATGTAACCCGTGACCACCATGGGCGCCATGCGAGCTGGGTGACAATCTCAGCCGACTCTTGGACAACATTGCCCAAGTCCGAGTTAATCGCCCCGGCGCCAATCTCCTCGTCGCAGCCCTTTATGGCATAGTCCTCCACGCTGTACCGGCGGGCGGCGTCCGCTAGAACGAGGTATTGCTGCACAGCGGGCCTGGGTATCCGAGCAATGAGAGCAGCGGTTTCAAAGTCGCGGCTCGCGGTTTTGAATGTGGGGTGGTCCTTGTCCAGACCTGCCCACCGAGAACCCTCAGTCATAGCCAGAGCTTCTAGAACAGCGCTGCGCACCTCGCGCCTAGCCTTACCTGCTCCGACATAGCTGGTGATCACCGACCCGATGCCTGCAGCGCCAAGCAGAGGCACCCATTGCAGGATGTCCACGCATTCACGCTACGCGTCGGAGCCAGAACGCCGCGCCCTGCAGCATCTTCGTCACCCACGCCTCCGCGCTGGAGAGACTTTTGCGAGGCGACGCGTCCGCATCGGTCGCCCAGCCAGCCACCCCCGAATCGTGGACCCGCTCTCTAGAATCTCTCAAGGTGAAGATCCTCTCGGATGAGCAGTACCGGGTGTTCGCAATCATCGCTCTGTGCAACGACAGTGGGTATAACCCCACGGCCGAACAGGTCATGATGTGGCACGACAACCCCACTCCAAACGAAGCCACGTACCGCGATGCTGGCGGTCATGTCGTTTCGGCGTCGTCACTGACATATCTGCCGGCTCTTGGAGTCGACCCGGGCCCGCCGGGGCTCGCGAGAGTTCCTCGCAATATTCCGTCGGTCAACGGGACTCTGCGGGACCCGATGACTGCCATCCACCTGGCTCCAGAAGCACTACCGAATGCCGACTTGCCACCAGTCTGCTAAATGCCGGCCTCGCCGATTCCCAGCCAAGCTTGGAACATAGGATGCACTTGGAAACTGTCGCTCTTCCTCAAGTTTAGGCTAGCGAATTGGTGCGAGCCTACGTAGCTCCCGTTCGTAGCAAGCCCACCAGTCGTACTTGCAGCGGTGTGTGCACAAAGGAATCCGATACGCCACAGAATCTCTACCAAGTTTGATGGGTCGAGATTCTCAATCCACTCCGGAGAGTCGCCCGCTGGCCAATCTTCACAAATGATCCGAAGGCAAATCTCCTCGATATCATTACGCGAGAGGATGCTGTTTACTCCCCGAAAGCCCTCGAAAACCTGCAGCAATCGTGGGTACTGAAGCCGAAATTCTGCCGCAATATCCTTCGCGCGCTCATCCGAGTAAGCCGGTTCGGCGAGCGAAACTGTATTATGAGCCAGGGGAAGAGGATGGGAATTCTCTCGCGCATAGTCCACAATCTGACTGCAAAACTGTATGATCTCGCGAGGCCGGAAAAGTGTGCGATCGGCGAGGTAGCTAAAAGAAGATAGATCGCCTGGGAAGTCCTCGCGCATAAATTGAGTCCACAAGTAGCCGTCGGAAGGTTGATCAGGTGCCCAGTGATTCTGCGGATATCTTGCTTGGAAATTGTATCGCAAACGTTTGCAAACAAGACGTCTAAGTCCTACCTCGTCCCATCGCACGTACTCGATAAGGTCTCGATATTTCTGTGCGTCGTCGTACAGTGCGGGAATGTTATCGTAAAGCTCCTGGCGTAGGCTCATATAAACCGTCAAGTCGGGACTTAGCTGATTAATCGATAAGCAGGCTTGGAACAGCCCCGCGACAAATGCTTGCGCGTCCTCACTCGCATCCCATCCGCGATCTAATTCGTCTACGAGGACTACTACCCGCTTGGATTGTAAAACCTTTTCTAGATGCGGAAGTAAGTGTTCTATCTCTTCAAGCTTATACAGCTTTTCTAGCTCTCGAGCCTTCAATGATGCTTCGTATTTTCCTATTTTGACGCCTTCGATACGTTTCAAATAGGAAATAAGCCAAGATAATTTACTCGGCTGGCCTGCATAATGGTTATCTCGAATATATCTCTTAATCGCGGCGAGGGAATTTTTTCGTCCAGTCTGTTTGTTTCCTCGTTTGACCTGAGTGGCATCTTGATGTTTTTGAATCACTGGCTTAGGTATGTCGTGCAAAGCCGAAGAAAGGTTCTTCATGACGGATACATAAATAAGATATTTCCAAGCGGCCGCATATGCTCCATGCTTTGCCCACGAACCCTGGCCTTCAGATAACATGGACTGATGCAATAACTCGTAGGAATAATCTTCCGGGAACAGTTCGATCACGCTAGCGCCAGTTGCTTTAGCGCGAATCGCCAAGATCTGAAAAATTGCGCTTTTGCCGGAGCCTCTATTGCCGATAACAATTGTTTTCTCGCGCGCGGCCACTCTCTCGAAGGCTTTACTTTCGATAAAATAATCTGCCAGCCCAGCGTTGATGTCGCGTTCCGCAGCGGGTGCGCCTAGATTAATCCAGTTTAATCTGAGTATTTGCTGAGTTGCGCCCGTCAACGCTGCCTCCGATCTTCTGGCAAAACCACTCGACTAAGGGTGGCATCCGAGCGAGTACATCAGAGTGTCTCACCTTAGCCTGCCGTTAACCAAGCGTTTTCGATCCTCGGGGCACGAGCCGCCTCCGTCGCGGCATGAACTCGATATGAGCGCGGGGTGACGGATTGGCACGCCGTCCTCGATCCGACGCGGGTCAAGTCCAGGGACGTGATGTACGG
Source organism: Mycobacterium marinum (assembly GCF_003391395.1). Lineage (NCBI taxonomy): Bacteria > Bacillati > Actinomycetota > Actinomycetes > Mycobacteriales > Mycobacteriaceae > Mycobacterium > Mycobacterium marinum. The sequence goes on along the minus strand of NZ_CP024190.1, from coordinate 4,191,804 downwards.
CGTCATCGTGTGATTCTTCGCGGTGATGGTTCAGGCGGTCAGTGCCGCCGGGGTGTGCTCCTGTTCTATTGTGGTCTGGCCGATCGTGCGTGCTTTGCTGAGTACGTAGAGGCCGACTTAGCGCCGGGGGTTCAGCTCATTCGTCGTGTTGTTTCGGTCAGGACGGCGCCGACTTAGTCCCATACTCGTTCTCGTTCTACCTACCGTGGGCAAAGACGTAATCGAGATACGAGTCGGGCCGGGGCAAGGTAGGGATAAGAAGCCGGGGCAAGGTAGGGATAAGAACACGCAGGTCTTTCAGCATCGTGCATAGCGTGTGGCTCCAGACTGATTGTGGATAGGTTCTCGCCTGCGATATGACTGCCGCCGCAGTGGCAGAGCGTGGCGCAGCAGTCATCGTTTATTCATCGCGAATGATTGAGAAAAGGCCCGAATCCGGTCGGTTTTGGCGGGATCGCCGAGACGGCTAATCCATTGCGGCACAGAACAGTCGCGCATTTTCCGGACTTCGCGAGATCGGCCTTTTGAGAATCCGTTGGTCGCGGGTTCGAGCCCCGCCCGCCCCACGTCAGAGATGGTAACTAGCGTACCTAATCATCTGATTGGACCTCTATTCGTACTTCATGGCGCGGTCCAACAGCGCGGCGACCTCGGTGTGCACGCGCCCGCGAGACATGTATCGATCCTGCGTCATCGACACTTTGGAGTGTCCGAGGTGGTCGGCGCCGACGCGAGCGGATAGGCCTTCCTCGTCGATTAACGTCGCGGCAGTCTTGCGGAACGAGTGGGTGGTAACGCCGGGCACGCCGAGTTCGTCGCGCACTTTCCGCCACTGCTACCCATGCATTGGCGAAATGACCGTAGTCTTTCCAACGACAGCAGGCACCCTTCGCGACCCCAACAACCTCGGCAATACGCGCACCACATTTCCGGTGGCCGCGATCGTCTGTTTCGTCTTGTCGAAGTCGGTCCACCGCAACGCCAGCAGCTCGGATCGGCGAAGCCGGGTGGCGATTAGCACGGTGATCGGGTCAACAAGATCGTTTCGTTGGCAGTAGTCGTCGGCCCGCAGCCGCACCAGCAGGTCGCGCAGATCGTCGGCGCTGAGCGCCGTCGCGCCAGTTGGTCGTCGCTTGAGCCTGATCGGCTGAACATCGCGGACCGGGTTGGCGCCCAACGTGTTGGCCATTACCGCCAGCTGCAATCCGCCACGCAGAATTGTCTTCGCCTGGCGAGCCATCGTTGCGCCGTGGGCCGCGCGCATCGAACGGATTGCCGCGTCGATCCGAGCCGGTGTCGGCGTTCAGCTCCTCTACTTGCCGTTCGTGTCGGCGACCGAACACCAAAGACACCTCCCAACTGGAACGCGCTATGCGGGCGGGCTCAGCTATAGTCCATTTCCACCGCCCGGCACGACCAAATACGCCGGAATCGAATATGTGGCTTTACCGGCAGTCTCCGGGGACGGCTACGTCCCCGGCGTAGTCAGGCTGAGCACTTGTCCTCGAACAGCAGCATCATCCAACGCCCGTCCTCCTTCACGAAGTCCACGGTCTGGGTATCTGGCTCGTCCTCGTTCTCCACCGTCGCTGTCGCCGTCACCTTCGCGGTGTCGCCGGTGACGTCGATGGAGATGTCGTCGAAACTGAGGCGACCGGTATCGGCGCGATTTTGCCGGAGTTGCGACGCGTCGCCGAGACCCGACCGTTCCGACGGGCAGAAATAGCTCACATACTTGTTGAAGTCGGCATTGTTGTACGCCTCGACGACTCCGCTCAGGACCTCGCGAATCTGGTCTTCGTCGGACTTCGGCGGATCGGCGGCCGTTTGCGGCACAAGGATCAGTGCCGCTACGCCGACTGCGACAATGACAGCCGCGACCGCCGCGAGGCCGACGACAAACTTACGCCGACCCGGAGGACCTAGACGGCCCGGAGGCGGTGCAGCTACACCCCCTGCGGGGCCTGCCGGAAGTGTTTCGTCGTCGATCCACAGCTGCCACCCCGACGGGGGCGGAGGCCAGGAGGGATCGGGGGTCCAACCGGGGCTAGGAACCCAGCCGTCCTGCGGCGGCGGCCAGTTGGGTGGTGGATTGAAACGCATCGCGAGGTCCTCTCGGCCAGCCAGTTGCCGGTTAGCGTAGTTGAGGGGCTGCTGCGGTCGTACGCGTTCGGTGTCAACGGTCCATTGTCGCCGTCGGCTCCCATGCGCCGATCGGCCATCGCCTGCCACTTCCAGACTGCTCAAAATCGCGGCCCGAGCCGGCTAAGAGATCCCACCTCGCGTCGAATACGACGGAAACGAATATGGGGCTTTACCGGTAAATTACTGCGCACACTCGGCTCTTCGAGCAGTCGTTCTAGCGGGAGAGCCAGATACTCTGTTGGGCAAGCACGTACGGGTCTTTGGACAGGTCGAACATTTTCGCTGAGTAAAAGCGTCTATGCGCTGATCTCGGACGCGGAATGCGGTGGGGTTCTTGGAGTGCGGTGTCGGTGATGGCGACCGCGACCCGAGGATCGAGGGCTGCTCCTTCTGTGCGCACACGTCGTTGAGCTTCGGCGAACACGTGGTTTCGTTCCCAGGTCGAGCGTGACTTGGAGATAGTTTCGATTACAGCGGCGCCTTGTGACTGGACCCAATCCGGTGTGATCTCCACCCCGGGCCGTTCGCGTGCTGTGAGTGTGTCTGGCAGCATTTGCGTCCAGCTTGGCTTGTCCGCCGAGGTATGTGGGGCGTGATTGCGCCAGTGGGCGCGTTGTTGGGCTGGCGAGCTTGGTTCTGGTCTAGCTTCGCGGGTGTCGAAAGCCGCACGCTGCGAAAGGGAAAATTGTTCGGATGTTGTTGGTTCATGATCATGTGCGAGTTGAAAGTCGGCGACGAATTCTTCGTATCGAGGTTTGATTGCGTTGCGGCGTACGGATAGAAGTTTGCACAGATCGGCTGGTATGCCGACGATTTCGCGAACTGGGCGCTTGCGGCAGCCGATGGCGCCGGCTCCGCCGGCACCACTATCACCGCCAGATCCGGCATTCACATACCCTCCGGTGCCGCCGTCCCCGTCGATACCGCTACGAAACCGCCGTCTCCACCGGCACCGCCAGCACCGGCAAATGCCCAGCCGCCTGCGCCGTCGTCACCACCGGTAAAGCCGCCCGAACCGCCGGTGTCTCCGGCGCCGCCAGCACCGATGGTCGCGAAGCCGCCCGAACCACCGTTGCCGCCGTCGAAGCTGACGGTGCCATCGGCACCGTCGGAACCAGTGACCAACCCACCGGTACCGCCGTGGCCGCCAGAACCATTGAAGTCGCCGTTGCCGCCGGCGCCACCGGCACCGCCGATCATCAACGCGTCGCCGCCGTTGCCGCCGTCACCACCAATGTTGTCGCCGTTGCCGCCGGCGCCACCGGTACCAGCGGCAAACCCACCGGTACCGCCGTTGCCGCCGACGCCACCATTGATGTCGCCGTTGCCGCCGGCGCCACCAGCACCGCCGATCACCACGCCGTTGCCGCCGGTGCCGCCGGCGCCACCATCTTCCGTTGAGCCTTCGCCGCCGGCGCCGCCAGCACCGCCGACCCCGAAACTGGTACCGCCGTTGCCGCCGTCGCCACCATTGATGTCGCCGGTGCCGCCGGCGCCACCGGCAGCGCCGATTATCAACGCCTTGCCGCCGTTGCCGCCGTTGCCGCCGTCACCACCATTGATGTTGCCGGTGCCGCCGGCCCCGCCAGCACCGCCGACCCCGAGACTGGTACCGCCGTTGCCGCCGTCACCACCATTCATGCCGCCGTCGCCGCCGGCGCCACCGGAACCAGCGGCAAACCCGCCGAAACCGCCGTCGCCGCCGATACCACCGTCGCCCATGGATCCTTCGCCGCCGGCACCACCAGCACCGCCGATGGTTAGCCCGCCACCGCCGTCGCCGCCGTAACCTCCGCCGATTCCGTCTCCGCCGATGCCGCCGTTGCCGGCGGTGCCGAACCAGCCGCCGTTGCCGCCGTTGCCGCCGTCGCCGCCGTTGTCGCCGCGGGCGATGCCGGTGGTTCCGCCGTCGCCGCCGTTGCCACCGTGGCCGCCGCTACCGAACCAGCCGCTGGTGCCGCCGTCGCCGCCGTTGCCACCGTTACCGAACCAGCCGCTGGTGCCGCCGTTGCCGCCGTTGCCGCCGTGTCCGAACAGTCCTCGGGCGTTGCCGCCGTTGCCGCCGTGTCCGAAGAGGCCGGTGTCGCCGGCGCCGCCGCCGTCGCCGCCGTTGCCGTAGAGCCGGCCACCGTGGCCGCCATTGCCACCTGTGTCGAATAGGCGATATTCGTTGGCGCCGCCGGCGCTGCCGCCGTGTCCGAACAGTCCTCGCGCCTCTCCGCCGTTGCCGCCGATTACACCGGTACCGCCGTTGCCACCATTACCGGCTAGCCATCCGCCGGTACCGCCGGCGGCCCCGTTGCCGGATAGTCCGCCGTTGGCGCCGGCGCCTCCGTTGCCGATGAGCCATCCACCACGGCCGCCGGCACCACCGTGTCCGGACCAGCCGCCGTTGCCGCCGTTGCCGCCGTTGCCGAATAGTCCGGCGGCGCCGCCGGCGCCACCGACAGCACCGGCGCCGTGTTGTTCGATTGCTCCGGCGGCGCCGTTGCCGCCGTTGCCGATTAGCCAGCCGCCGGCTTGGCCGGCGGTTCCGGCTTCGGTGGCGTCTGCGCCGTTGCCGATCATCATCCGACCGAACAGTAATTCCGAGGGCGCGTTGATCAGGTTGAGGATGAATTGAACTAGTTTGGAGAACTCTCCCGAGATCCATTGCGAGACATTGGTGTATTCCGCGTCTTCGTAGGTGTAGCCGGCTGCGCGTAGGGTATGCACGAATTGGTCGTGGAACTGTTCTGCTCGAGCGCTGAGGGCTTGGAATTGCCGGGCGTAGTCACCGAATACAGCTGCGAGTTGGGCTGATACCTCATCAGCGGCGGCGGGTGCGAGCACGGTGGTGGGTGGGGCGGCTGCGTTGTTGGCTGCACTGATGGTGGAGCCGATACCGGCTAGATCGCCAGCAGCGAGGATTACCTCTTGTGGGACAACGTCTACGGGCACAACAACACTCCCCAAACTATGAACTCGGTATTTGATGGTTTACTCGTCGAAGGTGGGCTCGCGGCGTTGTGGGTTCGCGTCTGAGCCGGGTACTGCCTTGGTTTTCTTGGGTTTTGACTACTAGTTACTGCATCTGTGACTGGGCCGGGTGGCGGGTGGGTGGCGGTTCACACCCTGCGGTGGTGCGGTTCCGGGGGGGGGGGGGGGGGGGGGGGGGGGGGGGGGGTTAGGCCCAGCTGGATCCGATTGATGTGTCGGTGGTGGCCATGTTGTTTCCCGCGGCTTGGACTTTGGCGCCGTGGGTGTTGGCTTGTTCGTAGATCATTTGGAAGTTGCGGCCGAGTTGGGTGATGAATTCTTGGCAGGCGGTTGATCCGGCGCCGCCCCAGAAGTCGCCGGCGCGTAGGACATCGCTGACGATTACTTGGTGGTGGGCTTCAAGTGCTGCGGCTTGGGCTCGGATGACTGCGCCGTGAGCGTCGACTTGGCCGAACTGGTAACTAATTGTCATGGAAACCCTTTTCCCTAATTACTGAACACAATCGTGGTGGGTGTATGAAGCCCTGCGGGGAAATAGTGATGAATAAACCCCGGGTTCACACCCCGGGGCCCGACGGTTGCGCGGTATTTATGTGTCGCTGCCCAGGATCGTCCGGGAGGTTTGTTCTTGTTGTTCGTAGTGGTTCGCGTCACGGACCAGGCCGTCACGGACTCCGTGGAGCATGTTCACGATGTTGCGGAACCCGGTATTCATCTGCGCCATGCTGTCCATCGAGGTCGTCGATGCCAGACCACTCCACCCGGCACCGGCAATGTTTTGGGTGGATGCCCACATCTTGCGGGCTTCGTCTTCGACTACTTGTGCATGGTTTGCGAACCGGCCTGCCATGTCCCGCATTGCGTGCGGGTCAGTCATAAAACGCTCAACCATTACCTAACTCCATTAATAATAAACACCATGATTTCCCGGATCTATCCGATTCTTTGATTGTCTAATTCGGCGATCACCTACCCACACACAACAAACCCAGCTTTTCTCTAGACGATGCGGGGGATGATGCTGGGTCGTGATGAGGTCACCGCAACCCCGCCACCACTACCGCCGCCGCTGCTGCTGCCGGCGGCTGCGGCACCGGCAGCGCCCATCGGCATGCCCATCGGCATCGGTGCCCCCACGCGACCGGCTGGCGCACCAACAGCACTAACACCGCTCGACGTTGATGGCGTCGCAGCCATGATTGCGTTACTGGCCCCGCTGGTGGTCGGTGATACCCCCCAAGTTGGTGGTACCGACAACGCCCGCACGGAATGAGCTTGGCCCATGGCTGCAGATACCGTCCCCGCCTGGCTACCGGCAACACCGGCAATACCGGCACCGGCAGCGGCCAGTGGGCCGGCGCCACCAGCAGCTGCTGACATGGCTGGGCCCATTGCTGACATGGCTGGCCCGAGCGCTGACATGCCCGCTGATAGTGCTACGGGGGCTAAACCCATGGCTAGTGGCATGGCGGATTTGGCCAGTTGTGATACCAGGCCTGACATCAGCCCACCACCAGCAGCGGGTTGTTTGGGTGTGGCTGTTGGGGTTGGTTCGGGCAGTGTGACATCGCCGGGTGGGGGTGTTTTCTCTTCCGATTTCAACGCGGTGATCAGCGATCGGGCTCCGCTGTCGTAGGCGGTCATTGCTGCGACGTCTTGAGCCCACATCTGTTCATAGGCGGCTTCGGTGGCTGCGATCGTGGGGCTGTTTTGTCCTAGCAGGTTGGTGGCGACCAGGGTGGCGAGCAGGCTCCGGTTGGCGGTGACTACTGCGGGGTGCACCGTGGTCGCCAGGGCGGTTTCGAAAACGTTGGCTGCGCTGATGGCGTGTGTTGCTGCGGTGTGGGCGTGCCCGGCGGCGTCGGTCAACCACGCAATATAGGGAGCTGCGGCTGTGGTCATGGCTACCGACGCGGGTCCTTGCCATGGGCCGCCGGCTAAATCTGTCGTTACTGACCCGAATGAGGTCGCTGCGGTGCTCAGTTCTGCAGCTAGCCCTTCCCAGGCTGCACCAGCGGCCAGCATCGGGGCCACTCCCGCGCCGGTATGCATACGCGTCGAGTTCACCTCCGGCGGCAACAACCCATACAACACTCAACGCCTCCTAAAAACCTGAGAAACACTGACAGACAAACGATCTTCGGCGTATTCGCGGCCAACACCGCTGGTTTCTCGACCGCGGCCAGCGACCTGGAGGGAAGCTACCGATCCGGTATCGGCCTGTCAATCATGATTCGGTGAAAACCCTTGGCGCTCATAGCTGATTCATACCTACCCGCCCGCAGCCCCTGCACCACAAGTAATCCCAATCACACCAACCCGTCCGGGAACACACACCCACGACCAACCGCCACCAAGGCAACCTGTGACCGTGCGGCCACGACGGCCGGCAGCGAATTCAAGCACCAGGCCCGGGGCATCGCGCTGTGTGGGTGTGGCGGTCGCAGACCGCGTTACCACACCCTAGGCTCGTGGCATGTTGGCCAACGAAAAACGCTGTTGAACAGTGGATTCACGTGAAGTGTGGCTGGTCGACATCACCACCGACCTAGACGTACCCGTCACGCTTGCGTACGCCACCGCGCCGGGCGGCGGCTCACGGCGCGGTTCCGGGGCTTCGCTGTCTCGGCATTACAGCGTTTATCGCGCGCTAACCGAACTGGTCGAAGCCGAGTTGACGCACGCTGACGACGCAGATCGTCTGCGCGCTATCGAGTTGCTCGTCGACTATCCGAGCCTGCAGGCGTGCGCGGCGTTCGAATTAACAACTCCGACAAAATCTTCGGGCGGCACCCCCATATGTCGGTACCAGCACCCCGTCATCGCCATCTGAGCACCTAAGCCAGCTGGCGGCCAAACTCGCCCAACATCGCTATAGCGCCTACCTCAACGAGGTTCACACGTCGAGCAACGGCGTAGCCACCGTGCACACTCACGTGCCAGGCCTGGAGCATTTCTACATGATCACCGACGGGGGCTCGGCCGTCGTGCCGGGCCGCCGTGGCGTCAGGGCTTCGAATCAGCAGCCCCAACCCTAACGTTGTTGTCGTACAGCATCGGTGTCGGGACTGCTCACCGTTCGGGCTTTGGCGTGTATAGGTCAGCGAAGCCGGCTCCTCGGCAGGTGCGGCCGCTGGAAGCCGTGCATCTAGTCCGGCTCGACGGCCAGCGACGTCTGGCTCGGACTTCGTCGCGGCCCCAATATTTCGGCTTCTCAACATTGGCGAACAGCGCATACCGGTGCTTGATCTCAGTGCGGACCTTGCGGAGCGCATCATCGGGGAGAGATGCAAGAGCCTCGAAGAGGGTGTCCCGTACCGCTTCGGTTTCGAGGATCGGATGTATGGCCGCCTTCTCGGCGACCTCGCCAACGCCAGAGTCCGGGTCGCCGACCATAGACTGCAACACCCTTATTGCACAGCGAAGGTAGTCCACGAGCTCTCCGTACGTCTGAGGATTTCCACGCCGCTCGACGATCACGCTGCCCTGCAGTTCTCCCGACACGGTGACACAGCCTCCGCGCACGTCGATGGCGGCAACTCCTGCCTGCGCAGCGCGCTTGCGGACCGCGCACCTGCCAGCTCTGCTCTTGCAACTACGTGTTGGGCGAATTCGCGGATGCCCCCGGTGCGCATGCGCTGTGCCAATGATGTAACCCGAAGTGGCACAGGGGCCGCCGATCTGGGAACCGCGTTTGTCGGATGTCAAGTTTCGGGCCTGCTGAGGCCACAACCTCTTTGGCCGCCTCCACCTGATGGAAAGCGGTTCTGTTCATCTCCTTGTATTCGGCGGTGGACAGCGATTGGTGGGGTCTAGGCCGCCTTGTTCTTCAAGTCGGGCAGGGGTGCTCAGATGTCTTGCGGATCCCTTGTCCGCCGTTTCCAGCAAGTGACCGCTCGCGCAGTGGTGATGCGGTGAGCAATTCGGCCGTCATCGGCTGTTGTGTCGGCGTCGATGACGTGCGTCGCGCGCGAGCTTCGACGAGCTCGGGACAGATGTGCGCTCACCGCGTCACACGGGAACAACCGCCACCGGCTCAGGACAACCTCATATGGCTGCAGTCGTCACATAGCGGATCGGCATCTATCCGGATGAGGGTACGGCGCGCGACACGTTCGATCGGCTTCTTCCGGCGGGGATACCAGAAGGTTGGTTCAGCGGCGGCATCGCTCTCGTCGAACGCGCACGAGGGGGGCGCAAATCTGTTATTGATGTCTCCAACAAGACGGGCCCGCAGGTGGCCGGTGCTTCGATAGGCTGCCCCTCATGGGAGTGCGGACCCGGTACGCGGACGGGACGTTCAGCTGGGTCGACCTTGCCACGACCGAGCCAGAGGCGGCCACACTGTTCTATGGCCAGCTCTTCGGCTGGACACCGGAGGAGCGGCGCACGGCAGACGGGCGCGCGTACACGGTGTTGTGCCGAGACCGCCAGGAGGTCGCCGGGCTCTATGCCCTGCCTGCGGCCGACCCCGCCGGTGATCAGACGCGCTGGAACTCGCACATCTCGGTCGCCGACGTCGACGCAGCGGCCGCCCGCGCCCGTGCATTGGGAGGTGTCATCCTCGCCGGGCCACTGGATCTCGGAGACCGAGGAAAGATGGTGGTCGTGCGCGATCCGCACGGGTCCGTCATCCACCTCTGTCAGCCCGGTCGATCCTTCGGCGCGACTTGCGTGAACGAGCCTGGATGCCTGACCTGGAATGAGCTGGCCACCCCGGATGTCGATGCCGCGATCGCCTTTTACTCGCAGCTATTCGGTTGGCGCATCGAGTTTCTCGCCGGCATGCCCGTGCCCTACTGGGTGATTCGTGTGGGAGGGCGCGACAACGGCGGGATGCGCGCTCTGACAGCGGCGGACGCCGGTGTGCCGTCGCGTTGGCTGCCCTACTTCGTGGTGACCGACATCGCGGAGACCGGCGCTGCCGCCGTCGCCGCCGGCGGCGCGGTTCTCGCGGGGCCGACCGAGCAGCCGAAGGGCGTCTTCAGCTTGCTGCAAGACCCGCAGGGGGCGAGCCTCCTGGTCTTCGAAAGCGACAAGCTTGACCCGTAAAGCGCGGAGCCGGACGTGATCCCGGCCAAGAACTTGGTGTTCGGCTCCGGTCCCGAGTGCCCAACCGAACTGCTTTGTCTGCCGCTGCTGCGCGCGCGATACGGCCTGACCTTCAAGGAGTTTCGCGTCACCGATGCGGGCGGTCCGCGCACCGTGGACGCGCTCGAAACCGGAGAGATTCAGGTTGGCGTGCTCTTCACCACCGATCCACGTCTCCTCGCCGGCGACTTCGTTCTGCTCGAGGATGACCGCCATGCCCAGCCAGCCGAGAGTGTCACGCCGATCCTGCGCGACGAGTTGCGGGCGGCGCACGGCGAGCACCTCGCCGCGAGCATCGACGCCCTGAGCGCGGAACTCACAACCGAGCGCCTCGCCGAGCTCAATCGCCGCGTCCTTCTCGGGGCATCTGCCGCGGCGGTGGCGGCGGAATTCCTCACCGAGCGGCGTCACGGCCTGACTCCGCGCACACCGCGCAGAAACCAACCGGCCATTGTCGTCGGCTCGGCTAACTTCGCCGAGAGCGTCACCGTGGCCGAGCTTTACGCCCATGCGCTGGCGGGCGCCGGCTTCCCGGTCGAGCGGCGCCTCGGGATCGGTAACCGCGACACGTACTTTCCGCTGCTTCGCGACGGCACAGTCGGCCTGGTCCCCGAGTACGTGGGCAGCCTCCTCGCGTACCTGGACGGTAGCCAGGGCTCGATCTCGGATCCGCCCCAAGCCCATGCCGTGCTCGCCCAGGCGCTACAGGGAACGGGGCTGGTCGCTCTGCAGCCGGCGCCAGCCCAGAACAAGAACGGCATCGTCGTGACCGCCTCGACCGCGGCGCACTACGGCCTGACGAAGATCAGTGATCTCGGCCGGGTGATCGGCGAACCGGACGGGAACGACTGACCGTCTCGGCTGCTGCCGGTTCGCACCTGACGGATTGCGCTGCACCGCAGCCAATCTCGCCTGGGCGTGGGAGGTCCCCGATAGTCGGTCCCACTGATTCACCCGGGACACGCGATCAGCACTGGACAACTTGGCTGATCGACCCGAACGCAGTCAGGAACCCGATTTCGCATTCTCGTCCGGTAAGAAGTCAAGGTGGAGCCCTGGTCTATGAGGTGCCGATCAAGAAAGGCCCATTGCACGTCGGGCTTTCCCGGTGTACCCAGCTACACCGACACTGGCGAGAGCCTGACGACCACAACCTGAAGAGACACGTCTACAACATTCTGCGAGAGGGATCGGATCACTCTCGAATTTCTTGAAACGAAGCGCGTGCGATCTTGTACCGGGCGCTTTACGGTAGATGACGTGGTTGCGGTGGGTGGTTTGGAGGTTGTCGATGATCTCGGCCCGGCGCGGTGGTTGACCGAAAGCGTGCGCAGCTTTGCTGAGAACGTCGGGTCGGTAGTCCCGGACACCTTCGCCGCCTACGCTCGGGTGTTCCACCCCGCCGACAACCACGGTGACGCGGTGAGCTGGGCTGAGATCGCCCGGGCTAACCGAAAAGTCGTCCATCCGCAGATGCAGTTCACCCGATTGATCGGTTACCGGTCTCGATACGTCTCGGGGTACTCCGATAGTCAACCCGGTCTCTTCGACGAAGCACCAACGGTAGGAACGCTGCCTCCCGGCACCGCTGCCTCGCTCGCCCGCGTTCTGTCGCACCACACCACGAGCGCTGACCACTGCTGGTTTGCGGTGTGGGCCGGCCGCGGCGAACTCCACCAGGCCTTTCATGACAGACCGACCTTCGCGCTCCCCAACCGCGACTACCATCTTGCTCACGGCCCCCTCGCCGCACTCACCCAGTCATTGAGCACCGACAGCGGCCACTCGTGGCACCTCTCCGCCAACCTGTGCTGGCCAGACGACCACACCTGGTGCCTAGCCACCGAAATCGACTTTGACAGCACCTACCTCGGCGCCTCGCAAGCCTGCATTGAAGATCTGGTAGCGGACTCGGAACTGGAAGCCATGCGGCTCGATGTCACCGCGGGCGTCACCGCCGACAGCGACACCCTCAACGAGGTACCGCCGGAGTAGCTACCAGAAGCCGCGACCTATCCCTCCCCGGGGATACCGGGTGCCGCCAAGTGTACAACCGGTGAGACGGTGGCTACCGATGCCGCCAATCCGGGGCAATCGTCGTTCTGCGCGCCAGCGGAGAACTGCGCGCGTGTCGTGCCATACGACTCAATGGACTCGCCAGCGTTCCGGCGCGCGAGCCGCGAGTCGCTTCGGGCTGTGAAGAGCAGTTTGACCTGGGATAGGAGTTCTGCGATCTTCAATCCGATGAATTCGCAATTCCTTTGGCGACGGCGATCGGTGGGTGGGTCTCTGTCCGCGATTCGCTCGGTGGTGGCTGCGGTGGGCAACTCGGCGGTCATCGGCTGTTGCGTCGCCGCGATGTCCGCATGTGTCAACACAAGTGCCGAAGCCGCACCGGGCGTGACTACCGACTCCTTGATCGTCGGCATCGATGACGTGCGCCGTATCGCTAGCTTCGATGGCCTCACGTCAGAGCAGGGATCAGACGTGCGCTCACCGCGCCACACAGACTCGGACGCTCCGGGGCCATGCCGTGCGGTCTTCGACCAGAACGTTGCGTTCGGCAGCGGCTGGGCACAGTTTCGGTCGGTGACATACAACGGAACAATCAACAGCGGGCCGGGGCAACCTCATATGGCTGCCGTTGTCACACAGGGGATCGGCATCTATCCGGATGATGGTGCGGCGCGCGACGCGTTCGATCGACTTGTTCCGGCGCTGACAGCATGTTCCGATATGCAGGCTAAACACTACGATTTCACAATCGCTCAGCCGAATCCCTCGACCGTGGCCCTTAAGTCGGATCGATGGAATGTGATGTATCGCCTGCAATCTTCGGTACTGATTGATGTGGCGGTGTTGGGTCTTCCGCAGTCTGAGCAGACAGCGAATGCTGTAGTTGATGCGATCACCGATCGCATGAAATAGTTGCTCAGGCCCGTTCTGGGCGGCAGCTCGCCAACGGCGACAGCGAGCAATTCGGCTTCTGGTTTAGCGAAATTCCAGCGAATAGGACCTGGGGATCTTCTCAATGCGTAGCGGTGTTGAAGAACTCGACTGTCTTGGGGTGGGCACCCGCGGTGAGCGGATTGCACCCACTCGTTCTCGACGTCAGGCCCACCGCCTGGCGCGCTCTAATACATGATTCTTGGCCCGGACGGCGTCAAGGCGAACCCAGGGAAATTGGTAGACAGGGACATAGTTGACGAATGCAGTCCGCCTTTTGGGTGATAACCGTAACCAACTGCAATTCGACATTAATCGACTATCGGCGCAGCTAGATGTCAGCCCGATACAGCTAGGGCCTCGGACGAATGATGGTCTGAGTATCTACATTGCCGACGATGGCTCATATCCCTTCACTTTCTACGAGCGAGGACAACTCGGCTTCGACAGGTCGGGCAGCCTCGACGATTCTCTATTGGTACTGCGAAAGCGTTGTCACACGTCAAGCGGCCAAACGAGTGGGGGATCGCGCAGAACGATTCAAATGCGAGTACCAGATATCAAGTCGATGCTGGTGATCTCGGTCGGTGCAATTAGGGCCCTCCGGTTGTCGAGCCGCGCCGCTACGCAGACCCGACCGGACTGCAACCCCCAGGTGCGCATCGTCCAGCTCAGTGAAGTGGGCAACATTCCGAAGCAAACCGTTTAGAACGCAACACACTCTGAAGAGTCACGCCTACAACATTCTGCGAGAAGGTTGGACGCTAGGCAGTGGTGATCAGGCGCGCATCTAGTTGAGTGAGAAGCGGATTGATGAGGTCAACCGCGACCCAGTGTCTGGTCTCGTCTACACCGACTATCACGCCTAGGTTGTAGATCGCGTTGTCAAGTTCAACGGTGACCGGAGAGCCGAGTACCCACTGTTCGATGGGCTTGTTTGCATCATCTGCGGCCAGGACCACCCGGGCGATACCAGTCGGAAGGTTCTTCAATTCTGGCGTTTCGACTGGGTCGAGCACGCGGCCGGTCACGAAGTCTCCGTCGACATTGCTCCACGTTGCGGACGCCCTGCTTAGCCTGGCTGGTACCAACTCCTGAACCGTTGCGCCCGTAGCTGTTTGGTTATTGATCTCGGCGCCCACGGGAAGTGCCCAATCTTGTCGACCAGAGCCGAACACTGCCAGGGGAGACGTCGGGATTGTCCAGGGCTCGTTGGTGACTGCTGGTTGCTCCGTGCCGGAAGCGGCGTAGGTGATCTCGCCGACCTGGACTCGGCTCGGTGGTTGGCTGGCGTCGTGGGCCCGCATTACCGACACCGGTGCATGTGTAGCGCCTCGAGAACATTGCGCGGCGGTGATGAAGCCGGGCAGTCGCTGATCAGCACGGTTCGGGTCGGGGTAGTCAATGAGAAAGCCGGCCTTGCACACCATGGTCGCGGTTCCCTCGCCAACCATGATCGGAGATCCTGGTTGCAGCCGAGCCACGGGGGCGGACGTCAAAATCGGCGCGTTGATCACCGGCGGGGGTGGGGCGAATGAGTCGGTGGCTTTGGCGCTCGGTGATGTTGTGCCCGAAGCCTTGTCGATCGCTGCCGGGCCGCACCCGATGGCAGAGCTGAAAACTGCGGCCGCCGCTAGGGCCACTGATACCGCTGTATATGCCCTTCCTGGCCGCCGAGTGATTCGCGGCATCCGCATCGGGGCAGTCACCGGGTCGGAGTCGGACTCGTTGATCGGTTTGGCCACTCTATGTGGCTGTCTACGATTTTCGCTCCGCACTCCGTCACCTCCCGAATCAGGTCTCTTTGGTCATCCAAGAGTTTGTCTTTCTTCGCCTGCAACTCCTGCCCGCGCCGGATGTAGTCCGCTGCCTTCCTGCGCTCCTCAGGATCGTTCAGATTGAAGTCCCGCTTTTCGCGGTTGTATGCATTGATTTCATCGGTAAGTTTCGCGTCTCTTTGGTTCCACTCGTCTACCTGCTGCATGAGCTCTGCAACGTCTTCGGGGTCGCATCTTGCCGGCGGGGGAGGCGGAGGCGTGGTCGTAGTTGTCGGGTTATCCGCCGGGAAGACGTTGCCGATACCAGCCATCGCGGTAGTCACTTTGCCCGCGAGTTGCCCATCAAGGCTGATCAGTAGCCCTGCGCGCTGGCGGATGTCAGCGGCGAGTGCTTGGGCTTGGGCTCGACGAGTTGCTTGCTCGACGAGGGAGCCGTCCGTTGAGTAGTCGGTGACCGATAAGTCTTCGCCAACAACGAATCCGGCGTCACGGGCATCTTCAACCGCGTACCGAACCCGCGACCGGGCCGCGTACGAATCGGAGGCACCGACGCGAGCGATGCGGGCCGCCTCGTGCAACTGGTCGACCAAGCCGCCGACTTTGGTGTGATCGGCGTGGGTTCGGGTGTGCAGCGCGTCAGCTCCGATGCCCTTCCACTCGACTGACAGACTGTCTCGCCAGATCTGGTTGGACACCTCATACCAACGATGGCCGGCCGCCGTCCAGTAATCGGCAGCTTCGGTCAGATGCTCTGTCGGCCAGGCCATCAGGTTCGACAAGGTAGGTAGTGATCCGATTGCGGCCGCCATTCGTCAGCAGCCTCTTGCCCGGTCCGCCACTGCGGCGATTTGCGCCGCTGACTTGGCCTCATTCGCGAGATAGGCGGTGTTGGCCTGTGCCACTTTGGTTGCACTTGCCTGTACCCGCCCCTTCAGTGACGCAGCGGCGATCGTGATGGCAGCATGCGCCGCGTTCACCGCCGCTGCAGGGGACTGACATGGCAACCCGGCCGATCGTGGCGGGTCGACGCCGAGCCCGGCGGACTGGATATGCCATAGGCGGGCGATTGACCGAATGTCCTCGGTCGCAGCCCGCAGGATGTCCATGTCAGGAGTGTAGGACGCAAAGGCATTTCGCGTATGCGGCCACGATCGCCGCAGGATCGCGCAGGCGCACCCGACGGTCGTGATGTGCACGCCGCGTCAAGGCCGAGGCACCGTCGCCTCCCGCCAGCGTGCCCTCCAAACGCCTACCCGGAAGAGCCGATCGCGTTCGCGAACTGTTGGGGCGCATAGGTCAGCAGTCCCGGCACGATGCCACCGATGGGCGTGCCCATGATTGGCACGTCATAGGAGAACCCGGCAATCACCACCGTCGCGGTGTAGTCGTGGGGGGGAACCAGAATCCCGTTGACAGGGAAATTGATGACCGCCGAATCCACGATCGGTACCGACAACGGCACGGTCATCGTGTCTTGCCCGTTGAGAAAGCCGTTGGCAACGACGGCGGGAGCATCGACGAGTGCGCCGATCGCCGCCGGCCAGTCACCGGCCTGCACGGCGTTGGTCAGCGCTGTCACGCTGGTGCCAACCGCGTTCGCGGTGGTCACCGCCGAACCCGCCGCATCGAGGGTCAGCGCCACTGGCAGCCCGAAGGTGCCGGTAATCGCGGGCGGAGCATAACTCGTGAACTCCACCGAAACGGTTGTGTCCGTGGGTGTCCTGATCACGTTGGCGACGTTGAATGCGGTGTCGCCTGGAATACGCAGGATTGGCAGCAGGTCTCCAACTGGGCCGAGCAGCTTGATGTTGGACAGATCGCTGGTGTCGACACCGGTGGCGACGAGCTTGGACAGGCCCTCCGCCATGTCGCTGGCCGCGCCGCTGAAATCACCTGCCAACACGGCTTGGAAGGCCGTTTGGAAGGTCGGCGGCAAGCCGGCCAGCCCGAGGGTGAAGTCCCTGGTGGCATTGCCGAGCGCCGCGAAGATCAGCTGGCCATAGCCGAATTGGTTGCTGACTATCTGGCCCAGGAACGGCGCCGGGTTGGCGGCCCAGGTAGCGCCGAGGCTTTGCAGGTTGGTGATCGTATTGGTGAACAGGTCTTGGTAGGCGCCGCCGACAGCGGCAGTGCTGCTCGCTAGGCCGCCGGGAAGCAGGGCAGACACGGCGGCTGCGCCCGGCTGGCCACCGGGTGTGCCGCCCATGCCGCCGGCTCCCTGGACGCCGGTGGTCGCGCCGGCCCCACCGGCGCCGCCGGCCCCACCGCTACCGCCAAAGTTGAGCAGGCCGGTGGCGTTGCCACCGTTGCCGCCGGTACCGCCGTCCGCGCCGATCGTCGCGCCGCCGCCGGTGGCCGCGCCGCCGACGCCGCCGACGCCGCCGGTGCCAGCAAGAGCGATGAGGCTACTGGCGTCGCCGCCGCTTCCACCGACCCCGGCGGCTCCACCCGTTCCGCCATTGGCGGTGGTGGTGCCACCGGTGCCACCGGTACCGCCGGTGCCGCCGGCACCGAACAGGCCGGCGGCGGTACCGCCGCTCCCACCGTCCCCACCGGCAGCCCCCTGGTTGCCGCCCCCGCCGTCGCCGCCGGCGCCACCCGTCCCACCGGCACCGATGAAGCCGTTGTAGCCGCCGCTACCACCAGCACCGCCGGCACCACTGGCGCCGGAGCCGGTAGCTGTCCCGCCGGCTCCGCCGGCTCCGCCGGTGCCACCGCTTCCGATGAAGCTGCTGCCTCCGGTGCCGCCAGTGCCGCCGGAACCCCCGGTTCCGCTGCTGGTCGTTCCTCCGCCGGCGCCACCGTCCCCGCCGGCGCCGCCCTTGCCGAAGAGCAGGCCGTCGGTGCCGCCGTTACCGCCGTTGCCGCCATGGCCTCCGTAGGACAGGCTGCTGCCGGTTCCGCCGGCGCCACCGGCACCGCCGGCACCGCCGTTACCGAAGAGGCTGGCGTTACCGCCCACGCCACCATTGCCGCCGTTACCCGCGTTGTAGAACAGCGAGCTGTAGTCCGACCCGAGGCCGCCGGCCCCACCCGCACCGCCGTCGCCGTAGAGCAGCCCGCTGTTGCCGCCGTTGCCGCCATCACCTCCGGCGTAGCCGCTATCCGCATCCGGGGTCGTGCCGGCGCCGCCGACCCCGCCGGAGCCCCAGAGCCCGACGCTGCCGCCGTCCCCACCGGCGTGGGATCCGCCGCCGAGAATGGTCCCGCCGCCGGCCCCGCCAGCACCGCCGGTGCCGATGAAGGTGTTTCCGCCGTTACCACCGATGCCGGCCACCCCGGCGCCGCCCGCACCGCCGTTGCCGAACACGGCATTCCCGCCGTTGCCGCCGCCACCAAGTCCGCTTCCGCCGGTACCACCGTTGCCGAACAGCAGCGCGTTGCCGCCAACCCCGGCGGCGCCGTAACTCGTTGTCCCACTGCCGCCGGCCCCGCCGGTGCCGCCGTTGCCGTACAGCACCCCTCCGTTGCCGCCGGCCCCGCCGGCCCCTCCGCCGCCGACAAGGTAATTGCCGCCGTTCCCGCCGGCGCCGCCATTGCCAATCAGCCCGGCGTTTCCGCCTTTTCCGCCCGCTAGCCCGCCATCGGTTTGGCTGTATCCGTTGCCGCCGTTGCCGTAGAGCAGCCCGCCGTCCCCGCCGTTCGGGTTCGCCGCTGTCCCATCGATGCCGTTGCCGATCAGCGGGCGCCCTAGCAGCGCCTGGGCGGGCGCGTTCACCGCACCCAGCAGCGCCTGCCCGGCATTGGTGGCTTCGGCGGCGGCATACGAGCCGACCCCTGTGGTGAGGGCTTCAACAAAGTCGGCATGGAATGCCGTCGCTTGTGCGCTGAAGGCCTGATAGGCCTGACCGTGTTCTCCGAACACCGCCGCGATGGCCGCCGACACCTCATCGGCGGCCGCGGCCAGCACCGACGTTGTCGGAAGGGCCGCCGCCGCATTGGCCACGCCGATGGCCGAACCGATATTCGCCAAATCCGACGCTGCCGCCTCCAGCATCTCCGGCGCCACAATCACATACGACATCTAATGCCACCCGGCCCTTCACCATTGAATTGTCCGCAGCACCAGAATCTAGCGTGACCGCCACGCCTTTTCGGCGTTACTGGCAATACTGTGTTGCCCGCGCCCGATCTTTGGTGGTCTCGGGAACTCGTTGTTACCGGCGGGTTCGGGAGATGGCGATTCCAGCCACCGAGCGCCCGCGGGTCGCGGTTGGCCGCACCCGACTTTGCTGCGAAAACCCAATTGCGCAAACACCGGCATGGGAAATTCGGGCTTTGGCAACGCGGGCGACGATGTATCGGGCTTTCTCAATACGGTGGGCGGCGGTACCGAGAACCACTTCATGTCGGGAATCGGGAACACGGCCACCGGCGGTTCCGATCTGAACGGACTTGGCTCGGGCTTCTTCAATACCGGCGTCACCGGCCCAATCGGCCAAAACCCCAGTGGACTGGTCAGCGGTTTCAACTCGGGCCTGTTCAACGTCGGCACCGCGGTATCGGGTCTGTTCACGCTCACGCGGCTGGTGCCGTAGCCGATCCGGCTGGGCGCGCTTCCGCGGGTAGGCCCGCGATCAGAATGCCCCGACCACACCCACACCCGAGCACGCGGCGGCGCTCGGTTCCGTTCTCATGGAGCGATTCTGATGACACCTGGTGGCATGGGCCGCGCCGGCGTCGGCTCCGCGGCGCCGCCTCCGTCGCTGCCACCGCCACCACTACCGCCGCTTCCGGCGTCGCCGCCGCTACCTCCAGCGGCCCCCGGCTGAGGAGCAACCACGGGGGGCTCCAGCTGTTGTGGAGGTGGCACGTCCTGCGGCGGTGGCGTTGGCGCCTGCGGTCGGGGCGGCCGCAGCTGCGGTTGCGGCGTTGGCACGGGCGCGCGCGGTGGGATGAGGATGTGCGCCGGCGGCGGTGGTTGTGCGGGGAGCTGCGGCGGCATCGGCGCGACGGTCTCGCCCGCGGGAACGGCCTTGACCAATGGGGCCGGATCAGCGTAGGGCGCGCCGCAGTCCGGCCGGTTGCCCGCTTGTTCGCCGGCAACAACAGCCCCACCAACGACAGGCCCAGGCAGTCGCACCACAACGGTGGGCGTCGATGCCTGCCATGGAGTCGCCGTGCTGGCGATCTCCGCCCGTCGCGGGCGGTCCGCAACGTCGCACCCGGTACGAACTATGTTGCGGGAGTAAGCGGCCGCCCGGTGCGTGGTGCCATTCGATCCAGGCGTGGGGCTAGTCCTGAAAGACGCCAGCTTGTCCTGGTTGGTGGGGCAGTAGGCCTGCACGGCGGCAGCGACGAAGCGGGTGAAGGTGCGGGTGAGGCGGTCGCGGGGGATTCGGCTCAGGCCCGAATTGTTGTTGACCGCAAAGTTCGTCATCGACTCGACTACGCCATCTGCCGGCATGCCGCCGTCGAGTTTGGAACAAACTTCGTGGGCCGTGACAATCAGACTTGGCGCGTTCTCGAGGGCGGGGATGCCGTTTTGATCAAGTGCTGCGAGAAACTGGTCGTCCTGGTTCGGGTCGGCCGCTGCTGAGTTGCCGCGCAGGATCGCGGCGCCGAAAAGTATCACGGTGGCTGTTGCCACGGCGCCCGCGCGGGTAGCGGTGCCGGTGATCATGGCGGTGGTTTCCGTTCTGTTGGGCCGTTGACTCTCGGGTTTGCGTGGTAATCGATCTCGCGTGAGTGGCCGTTCGCATAGACTCCTCCGGCTAACATTGTTGTAACATTGCTGTAACATTCGGCCGGGGCGCATGTCAATGGTCATCTGGAAGTCCCAGTTTTTTGCCAGGGAAAGTCCCGCTCCTGCTGTGGACGCCATGGGGCGACATCCGACGGCGACAGATGTGCGATAACGCGGGCGCTCGGCCGACCCCTCGCCCGCGGCGCCGCCATGTTCGCGCTGACGTGGTATTCGGCGCGCGCGTCACCACAGAGAATGCGGCCGATTTCGCCGCGGGTCGGGTCCGCCCCCGTCAAGGACGCCCAAGGCCGGGCGTGCCTTGATGCTAGTGCCGAAGTTGCACTGTCCCAAGACAGTCCGGCTGCGAAGGGGTGGGCGCTCGAGGGCACCGCGACGAATGCCCGTGCTGAGTCGGTGACACCCGAGGCGCGGTGAGCGCAAGCCGAATCCGCACGCGCCAAAGTTGCGGTTCGGCACCGCGACAAATCACCGTCACGACGCCTCCACGCCCACAGCGGCAAGCCGCGGGCGCGCTGCCGGTCACACGCGCGGGGCGGCGCAGGTAGCCGGCGTCAATATTTGCCGGCGACTCCAAAAAGGTGCCCCGAATGGGGAAACGATGTACCGCGTTTGGCGAACGACGTCAAAATCCGGACACGACACACCGGATGACCTTTGTGGCCAATCACCACCGCAAATATACCGTGAACCGCAGCGTCCAGCAGGAAAGGTATGTTGGTGAGCAAACACCCTGTCGATGGCATGTCGCGGCGAGAGTTCATGGCCAAACTCGCCGCCGCTAGCAGCGCCGGCGCAATGATGTCCTTGGCGGGTCCAGTGATCGAAAAGGCCTACGGCGCCGGTCCTTGCTCTGGGCATTTGACCGACATCGAGCACTTTGTGTTCATGCTCCAGGAGAATCGGTCTTTCGACCACTACTTCGGCTCGCTGTCGGGCATCAACGGATTCGACACGCCCTCATCAGCATTCCAGCAAAAGGGCTGGAATCCTCAGACCCAATCAATTGACCCCGCCGGCGTGACAATTCCCTACCGGTTCGATACCACCAGGGGCCCGCTGCTCAACGGCGCATGTGTCAACGACCCCGGCCACCAATGGATCGACATGCACCGGGCGTTCAACAACGGTGCCAACGACAATTGGCTGGGCGCGCAGGCCCAGGCCCAGACGCTGCAAGGCAACGTCCCGGTGACAATGGGTTACTACACCCGCCAAGACCAACCGATCCACTACCTGCTCGCCGATACCTTCACCATCTGCGATGGCTACCACTGTTCCCTGATCGGTGGAACCTCGCCCAACCGGCTGTACTGGATGAGCGCCTGGATCGATCCCAACGGCGAACAGGGCGGCCCGCTGCTGGTGGACCCCAACATCCAGCCGCAGGGCCGTTTCAGTTGGCGCACCATGCCCGACAACCTCAGCGATGCCGGAATCAGTTGGAAGGTGTACCAAAACAAGTTGCTGGGGGCGCTCAACAACACCGTCATCGGCTACGACGGCATGCTCAACGACTTCGTTCAGGCCCGGGATCCCCGCTCGAACATGGCCCGCTACGGCATCGCCCCGACCTATCCCTTGGACTTCGTCGCCGACGTCGCATCCAACCGGCTGCCCCAGGTTTCGTGGGTGCTGCCCGGGTTCCAGGTGTCCGAGCATCCCGGAGTGCCGGTGGCGCCGGCCGTCGGCGGCACCGCGATCGTCAATATCCTGCGCATCTTGCTGTCCAATCCCGCGGTGTGGGAAAAGACGGCGCTGATCGTCAGTTTCGACGAAAACGGCGGCTTCTTTGACCACGTCACACCGACCACTGCGCCGCAGGGCACTCCCGGAGAGTGGATTACCGTGCCCGACATCAACGCGGTCACCGGGTCCGGTGGCATCCGCGGGCCGATCGGTCTGGGCTATCGCGTGCCCTGCTTCGTGATTTCTCCCTACAGCCGTGGCCCGCTGATGGTGCATGACACCTTCGACCACACCTCCCAGCTGCGGCTGCTCGAGCAACGGTTCGGTGTGCCGGTACCCAACCTGACCACCTGGCGACGGGGGGTGACCGGCGACATGACCTCGACATTCAACTTCGCCGTCCCGCCCAACGCATCACCACCGAATCTCGATCACCCCGCGTTGAAAGCCGTTCCGCAACAGGTGCAATGCGTTCCTGACACCGTGACGGTCTTTACCAAGACGGTGCCCCCATATAGGGTGCCGTTCCCTCAGGTGATGCCCAGTCAGGAGACCTCACCGACGCGCGGGATCCCCAGCGGTCCCTGCTGATTTCCGACACCGCGCAAAACTTTCCGTGTGCGGGCTGCGCGCTCAGATGTCGGGTGTGCGATGGGCCCAGGGCTTTGCCTGCTCGAGCTGGCTGGCGATGCGCAGCAGCACGTCTTCGCGACCGTAGGCGGCGACCAGCTGCACTCCGATGGGCAACCCCTCGGGCGTCCACTCCAGCGGGAGACTGATGGCCGGCTGACCGCTGGTGTTGAACGGGGGAGTGAACGGTACGAATTCGCCCGCGCGCTGCATCGCCGCCATCGGGTGCTCGGGGGTGCTCACGATGGTGCCGAGCTTGACCGGCAACGAGGCAACCGTCGGTGTGAGCAGCAGATCCCAGCCGTCGTGCCACCAGGACTGGATCGCCCTGCGGAACGCGGCGATCGCCGACAGCGCCAGCGCGTAGTCGACGGAAGTGAAGTGCTTGGCGAAGTCGGCCTGGGCCCGGTTCACCAGCTCGAATTCATCCTCGCCCAAGGGACGGCCGAGTTGCTCCTCGAAGCGGCGCTGCGCCAGGCCCATATTGGTGCTCCACAGCGCGCCGAACGTCGAGTCGAATGAGGCGTCCTCCAACGCCGCCGGCCATGCCACGTCCACGTGGTGACCTAGCGACTCGAGCAGCCGGCCGACCGCCTGGGTCGCATGAGTGACTTCCGCGTCGACCGGCCCACCGCGGGGGTGGTGGTCGAGGATGCCGATGCGCAGCCGACCGGGGTCCGCACCGAGTTCCTCGGTGTAGGGACGTATCGGCGGTGGCGCGATCACCGTGTCGCCGACGCCCGGTCCGCGCGTCGCATCGAGCAACGCGGCGGTGTCACGAACGGTGCGGCTGAGGCAGTGCTCGACCGACATGCCGCTCTCCTCTCGAAGCGGGCCGAGCGTGATGCGGCCCTGACTGGGTTTGAGCCCGACCAGGCCGCAGCATGACGCCGGAATGCGGATCGATCCGCCGCCGTCGCTGGCGTGGGCGAACGGCACCATGCCCGAGGCGACGGCCGCCGCCGAACCGCCGCTGGATCCACCGGGTGTGCGGCTGGTGTCCCATGGGTTTCGGGTTGGGCCCCAGGCGACCGGTTCGGTGGTCGGCAGGCTGCCGAGTTCGGGGCTGTTCGTGCGCCCGGCTATCACCAGCCCCGCGGCGCGGTACCGGCCGACCAGCGTGGTGTCGGCGTCCGCGATGACATGCGCTTGCTTGAACGCGAGGTTGCCGTTGCTGATGGGCTGTCCGGCGTAGAGCGCATAGAGGTCTTTGATCAGGAATGGCACACCGCGAAACGGGCCGTCGGGGAGATCGGCGCTGGCCGTCTCGCGAGCGTGGTCGAACCAGCGGATCACCACCGCGTTCAATGCCGGGTTGATGCGCTCGATGCGCTCGATCGCGGCCTCCAGCAGCTCGCTAGGGGATGCCTCGCCGGCCGCGACCAGCGCCGCTTGATCGGTTGCGTCCATCCAACGGGTCTGCTCGGCAAGGGTGCTCATGCAAGCCTGTCTAGCATGAGGTTTGTGGCCCGGGAAGATAATTGGCGCCGCGGTGAGTTCATATGCTCTGAGCATCCGTCCGACACAGGAGCGAGGCACCACTATGACCCAAGACTTTCCTGAGATCGCCCTTGAGCTGCGTTCAGTGGTGACATCTGAGGGCACGCTCGAACTCTCGTTGCACGAGGTTGCGGTTCCGGTTCCCGGCGCCAACGAGGTACTGGTGCGAGTGGAAGCCTCGCCGATCAACCCGTCGGATCTGGGCCTTCTGGTCGCCAGCGCCGACATGGCTACCGCGACGGTCACCGGCACGGCGCAGCGCCCCATCGTCACCGCCCCGATCGGAAAGGCCACTTTGGGAGCCCTTTCGGCGCGACTGGACCAATCGCTGCCGGTGGGCAATGAGGGAGCCGGCACCGTGGTGGCCGCGGGCTCGTCCGAAGCGGCCCAAGCCCTCATCGGCAAGAAGGTGGCCATTGCGGGCGGCGCGATGTATTCGCAATACCGGGCGATCGACGCTTCCGCATGTCTGGTTTTGCCGGACGGGGCCACGGCCAGAGATGGGGCATCGTCGTTCGTCAACCCAATGACGGCACTGGGAATGACCGAAACCATGCGCCGCGAAGGGCATTCGGCCCTTGTGCACACCGCAGCGGCGTCGAACCTCGGCCAGATGCTGGTCAAGCTCTGCCTCAAAGACGGGATACCGCTGATCAACATCGTGCGTAAGCCCGAGCAAGAGGAGCTGCTGAGATCGCTTGGCGCCGAGTACGTCTGCAACTCCACTTCGCCGTCGTTCTCGACGGACCTCGTCGAGGCGCTCAAGGCGACATCGGCCACGCTCGCCTTCGACGCGACCGGCGGTGGGACGCTGGCCGGCCAGATCCTCAGCGGCATGGAGCAGGCGGCCAACGCGACCGCGGCCGAGTACTCACGCTACGGATCGAGCGTGCACAAGCAGGTGTACATCTACGGCTCGCTCGACACCAGTCCCACGGTGCTCAAGCGGGACTTCGGGATGGCCTGGGGCGTCGGCGGATGGTTACTCACCACGTTCTTGCAGAGCGCGGGGGCCGAGACTTTTGTTCGGCTGCGGGCTCGGGTGGCCGCGGAGCTCAGCACGACGTTCGCCAGCCACTACACTCGCGAGGTTTCGCTGGCCGGCATGCTCAAACCCGACGCGTTCCACGAATACGTCAAACGAGCGACCGGCGAGAAGTTCCTCGTGACTCCCAACGCCGTTCCCGCTGACGGGGATTAGGGTGCCCGCTGCACCCAAACCCTTCGAGGTCCACGAGTCGGGTGCGCTCCTGCATGGCACCAAAGCCGAGCTGTCGGTGGGGGACCTGCTGGTGCCGGGGCGCCGGTCGAACTACGGCGCGGAGCGGCTGTCGAACCACGTCTATGTCACCCAAACGCTGGATGCGGCGGTGTGGGGAGCCGAGCTGGCGACGGGCGAGGGTCGAGGCCGGATTTACTTCGCGGAACCGGTCGGTGCGCTAGAGGACGACCCGAACGTGACGGACAAAAAGCTTCCCGGAAACCCGACTCGCTCCTACCGCACCCGAGAGCCGGTGAGAATCATTGGTGAACTCACCGACTGGGCGGGGCATTCACCCGCACAGTTGCAGGCCATGCGGGACCGTTTGGCCCAGCTGCAGCGGCAGGGACGTGCCGTCATCTACGACTAGTCGGTGAAGTCGATCCGCACCGAAACCGGTGTGGTTTCCAGCGCCTTGACCACGCTGGCTCCCAGTCTGCCGAACTTGCGCCCTCGCGCGACGACGTCGTCGTCGGGTCGCAATGTCGCAGTGCCCGTACGCCACCGAGTCCCCTGGCGAACCCGGATATTCGGGTTGTCGACGATGTTGCGTCCCCAGCCCGAGCGGGTGCCGTGCTGACAGATGATCCACGCGCCGTTGTCATCGAATTGCGCGGACACCGGAACGCGGCGGGCCTGGCCGGTCTTGCGTCCGATCGTCTCCAGCTCGGTGGCCAGTGCGGTTCGCAACCCCAGCTTGCCCATCCCCTTCACAGCTGGGTTGAGCAAGTAGCGTCCGAGCGCACGCTCCCTGCGGAACTTGCGGAGCGTCTTGTCGTCTTTGACGTTTCTCATGGCAACCCCTTTGAGTCTTTGAGTGATCCGTCAGCGCTCGGCTGGAACCGGTGTCGGTCGCGGCGAATTCAGTCCGGTTTGCTTGCGGATGCCGTTGTCGAGCACGGCGGCCGGTGCGATGCGCTTGAGCAACGCGAGTTGTCGGGCGTGGCGACCGGCGGGGTAGCGCAGTTTGATCCGTTTGTCGGTGGCCGCGGCGTACGTGGCGTCAGCGACAACGGTGGGCAACTCGGCGTTGCGAATCTTGTCTGTCATCACTGCGCGCACGGCGGCGCGATTGTCGGCGTAGGCCGCCTGCGGTGTGTCGGCTTCCCACATGTTCGACTCGAAATCTGTTCGGGTGTAACTGGGTTCGACCAGCAGCGCGCGTACGCCGTACTCGCGAAGTTCGTGATCGAGCGATTCGGTGTAACCCTCTACGGCATGCTTTGACGCGGCGTAGAGGGCCGCATACGGCGCGGGGAGGAAGCCGAGCACCGAGCTGATGTTGATGATGCGCCCGCTGCCGCGTCGGCGCATGTGCGGCAGCACCTCATTGGTGAGGCGGATGAGGCCGAAGAAGTTGGTATCGAACAAGGAACGGGCTTGGGCGATCGAGCTTTCTTCGGCGGCTCCGGCGATTCCCAGGCCGGCGTTGTTGACCAGCACGTCGATGCGTCCGGTCCGGTCGATGACCTCCGACACCACCGAGCGAACCGCGGTGTCGTCGGTGACGTCCAGTGCCAAGGTCTCGACACCGGGAATCGGAGCCAAGCGCTGCGGTGCGCGCGAGGTGCCGACCACGCGGAATCCCGCGCTGGCCAGTCGCACTGCAATGGCCGCGCCGATGCCAGAGGACACTCCGGTGATCAGTGCGACGGGCGGTGTGGATGTCATCGGGGGTCCTCTCCCTGGTTATACCGATTGGTCTACCTGACATTAGTAGACCAATCGGTATACTGCAACGGTGACCGTGCGTGAGCGTCTGATCGAGAGCGCCATCGAGCTGCTGCGCCGTAACGGGGTGGCGGGTACGGGCCTGGCCGAACTGCTCGAACACAGCGGCACCGCGCGCCGGTCGGTCTACGTGAACTTTCCCGGCGGCAAGTCAGAACTGATGACCGAGGCCACCCGGACGGCGGGCCGACATATGGATTCCACTCTGGCCAGCATCGCCGCCGGCGGTGATCAGCCGTTGGTGGCGTTCGCGGACTCGTGGAAACAGACACTGCGCGCCAGCGACTACGCCGCCGGATGCCCGATCGTCGCTGCCGCGCTCGGCCGCACGGAGTCGCCGTCGGCCGCGGACGCCGCCGGTGAGGTGTTCGGCGCATGGCAGACGGTGCTTGCCGGACGCTTCCGGGCCCAGGGCGTTGGGGTCGATACGGCCGAATCGCTGGCCACCACCGTCGTGGCCGCGGTCGAGGGTGCCGTGATTCTCTGCCTGGCCGCACGCTCCACCGACCCACTGGACCGGACCGTGCCGATGTTGCAACAGCTGATCGCTCAGCACACCTCGCGACCATCGGGGTAGACAGTGAATCCGCCCCTTTCGCAGCCGTTTCGCTGCCCACGGAATAATTGATCGGCGCGCGATGTCTGATCGGTGACGCGACGCAGACAGATAGGGGTAGTGCGATGAAGTTCGGGATCTCCACCTTCGTCAACGACGACAGCATCGATCCGGTGTCACTGGCGCGTGCGATCGAAGAGCGCGGGTTTTCGTCGCTGGTGATCGCGGAGCACACCCACATCCCGGCCAGCCGCGAAACACCGTATCCGGGCGGCGGCGAGCTGCCAGGGGTTTATTACCGCACTCTTGACCCATTCGTCACGCTGGCCGCCGCCGCGGCAGTGACGTCCAAGATCGAACTGTTCACCGGGATTGCGTTGCTCATCCAGCGTGACCCGATCACCACGGCCAAGGAAGCCGCGAGCATTGATTTGATTTCGGGTGGCCGATTCGTCTTCGGGGTGGGCGCCGGCTGGAACATCGAAGAACTACGCGACCACGGCACCGACCCAAAGACGCGCGGTGCGTTGCTGGACGAACGCATCGAGGCCATCAAGGCGCTTTGGACCGACGAACCCGCCGAATATCACGGCAAGTACGTGGACTTTCCCCCGTCCTACAGCCGGCCCAAGCCGGTGCGGCAGCCTCATCCGCCCATCTACATCGGCGGTAACTCCGATGCCACGGTGAAACGCGTCGTTCGCCATGACGCTGGCTGGATCTCCAACCCGCTTCCGGTGCGCCAGCTCACCCAGCGGGTGGACCAACTACGCAGCGCCGCTGGTCACGACGTCCCGCTGGCGATGTTCGGAACACCGAACAAGCCCGACTATTGGCGCGCGGCCCAAGACCTGGGCTTTGGCCAGCTGGCGCTGCTGCTGCCTACCTGCCCGCGCGACGAGTCCCTGCGGCTGCTCGACGAATACGCCGCCCTGGTGGCTCAATACCACCAGTAGAGGTACCGGGAGGGCCCAGTCCCTTGCGCGAGTTTCTTGCGCGAGCAGACGCAAAATCGCGCCGCGGTTCGCGGCTCCGTGCGATTTTGCGTCTGCTCGCGGGGAGCCGACTTAGAGTCGGCTCCAGGCCTCGGTAAGCACCCCGCGCAGGATCTGCTCCATCTTGTCGAACTCCTGCTGGCCACTGATCAGCGGCGGAGCCAGCTGCACCACTGGGTCCCCACGGTCGTCGGCGCGGCAGTAAAGCCCGGCTTCCAGCAGTGCCGAGGACAGGAAGCCGCGCAGCAGCCGCTCACTTTCCTCATCGCTGAAGGTCGCCTTGGTGTCCTTGTCCTTGACCAGCTCGATGCCGTAGAAGAATCCCTCGCCGCGGACATCGCCGACGATCGGCAGGTCGAGCAGCTTCTCCAGCGTGGTGCGGAACGCGGGCGCGTTCTGCTTGACGTGGTCGTTGAGGCCTTCCCGCTCGAAGATGTCCAGGTTGGCCAGCGCCACCGCGGAGGACACCGGGTGCCCACCGAACGTGTAGCCATGCGCAAACGTCGTCTTGCCGTCGTTGAACGGCTCGAACAGTCGGTCGCTGGCGACCATCGCGCCGATCGGCGAGTACCCGGAGGTCATGCCCTTGGCGCAGGTGATGATGTCGGGGACATAGCCAAAGTCGTTGCACGCGAACATCGATCCGATCCGACCGAAGGCGCAGATCACCTCGTCGGAGACCAGCAGCACGTCGTACTCGTCGCAGATTTCGCGGACCCGTTCGAAGTACCCGGGCGGCGGCGGGAAGCAACCGCCCGCGTTCTGCACCGGCTCGAGGAAGACGGCCGCGACCGTGTCGGGCCCCTCGAACTCAATCGCCTCGGCGATTCGGTTGGCCGCCCACAGGCCGAACTCCTTCGAGTCGTCTGCATACGGTGCGGGGGCGCGGTAGAAGTTGGTGTTCGGAATCCGCACGCCGCCGGGGGTGAGCGGCTCGAACGGCGCCTTGAACGCCGGCAATCCGGTGATGGCCAGCGCGCCATGCGGCGTGCCGTGGTACGCGGTGGATCGCGAAATGGCCTTGTACTTACCGGGTTTGCCGGTTTCCTTGAAGTACTGCTTGGCCAGTTTCCACGCGGACTCGACGGCCTCGCCGCCGCCGGTGGTGAAAAACACCCGGTTGAGATCGCCGGGCGCATAGTGCGCGACGCGCTCGGCGAGCTCTATCGCGGTCGGGGTGGCGTAGGACCACAGCGGGAAGAAGGCCAGCGTTTCGGCTTGCTTGGCGGCGGCCTCCGCGAGTTCGGTGCGGCCGTGGCCGGCCTGCACGACGAACAGCCCCGACAGTCCATCGAGGTAGCTGTTGCCGCGGTCGTCCCAGATTGTGACGCCCTCACCGCGGGTGATGATGGGGGGCGTGATCCCGGCGCCGTGACGGGCGAAATGCCCCCACAGGTGGCGGTTGGCCTTGGCGGACAGTTCAGTCATTTGACTCCCCAATTGTATTGCTGTTTAACGAGTTTCAGGTAAACAAGTGTCTCGGTCGAGAGAACTCCGGGCAGCGCTCTGATTTCCAGATTCAGCAGATCGAGCAGATCGCCGTCGTCTTTGCAGACCAGTTCGGCGATCACATCGAATGTTCCCGCGGTCAGTACGACATAGTCGATCGCGGGAATAGCTGCCAACTGCTGCGCGAGTTTGGTGGTGTCGCCGGTGGCGCGGATACCGATCAGCGCCTGGCGGGCGAATCCGAGTTGGATCGGGTCGGTGACGGCCACGATCTGCATTACTTCGGTCTCGATCAATCGCTGCACGCGCTGGCGGACCGCGGCCTCCGAGAGCCCGACCGTCTTGGCGATCGCCGAGTAGGAACGCCGACCGTCTTCCTGCAGCTCCTTGATGATCGCCTTGGAGAGGTCATCGAGCTGCGTGGCCGCCCCCAGGCCAGTCGGGCGCAGCTGTTCCGGTTGATTGCCAACCGGTGCGCCAGAACTAGTCATGGCAGACAGTATGCACGAAATTAGTGGAATATGTATAGCTCAACCACTGAAATCGGTGCGAAATCCGATACAAATTGCGGAATGCGTAGCGGAACCGCACGTGGTCCGATATCTTATCGCCATGACAACGACTGTGTCGGTGGCCGGAAGTTGGATTAACGGTGCAGCTCACAGCACGGGCGGGCGCCAACATGCGGTAATCAACCCCGCGAATCAGGAAACCATCGCCGAGCTGGCCCTGGCCACACCGGCCGACGTCGACCGCGCTGTCGTAGCGGCGCGACGTGCCCTGCCCCAATGGGCCGGCGTGACGCCGGCCGAACGCTCCGCCGTGCTGGCCAAGCTTGCGGACTTACTCGAGCAGCGCGCACCCGAACTGATCGCCGAAGAGGTGTGCCAGACCGGCAAGCCACTACGGCTGGCCGAGGAATTTGACGTGCCCGGCAGCGTCGACAACATCCGGTTCTTCGCCGGCGCCGCACGGCGTTTGCCGGGTCAGGCCACCGCCGAATACTCCGCCGATCACACCTCGAGCATCCGCCGTGAGGCGATCGGCGTGGTAGCCACCATCACGCCGTGGAATTACCCGCTGCAGATGGCGGTGTGGAAGGTAATGCCGGCGTTGGCGGCCGGGTGCACCGTCGTCATCAAGCCGAGCGAACTCACCCCGCTCACCACGCTGACCCTGGCGCGGCTGGCCGCCGAGGCCGGTCTGCCCGATGGCGTGCTGAACGTCGTGACGGGGCTGGGCGTCGACGTGGGGGCGGCACTGGCCGCTCACCCCGGCGTCGACCTGGTCACCTTCACCGGGTCCACCGCGGTGGGGCGCAAGGTGATGGCCGCCGCGGCCACGCACGGCCGCCGCACCCAGCTCGAGCTCGGAGGCAAGGCCCCGTTTGTCGTGTTCGACGACGCTGACCTGGATGCCGCGATACAAGGAGCGGTGGCCGGCGCGCTGATCAACTCGGGGCAGGACTGCACAGCGGCGACCCGTGCCATCGTCGCGCGCGAGCTGTACCACGACTTCGTGGCCGGGGTGGCCGACGTGATGTCGACGGTCGTGATCGGCGACCCCATGGACCCCGACACCGACATCGGGCCGCTCATCTCGCTCGCCCATCGTGACCGGGTGGCCGACATCGTGGCCAAGGCTCCGGCGCAGGGAGCCCGCATCGTGGTGGGTGGCCGGATTCCGGATTTGGCCGGTGCCTTTTATCTGCCGACGCTGCTGGCCGACGTCGGCGAACAGTCACAGGCCTACCGCGAAGAGATCTTCGGCCCGGTACTCACGGTGCGTGCGCACGACGGCGACGACGACGCGCTGCGACAGGCAAACGACACCGACTACGGGTTGGCCGCATCGGCATGGACCCGCGATGTCTACCGGGCGCAACGGGCCTCGCGAGAGATCTCGGCGGGCTGCGTATGGATCAATGATCACATTCCGATCGTCAGCGAGATGCCGCACGGCGGCGTGGCGGCGTCCGGGTTCGGAAAAGACATGTCCGAGTACTCGTTCGAGGAGTACCTCACCATCAAGCACGTCATGAGCGACATCACTGGTGTCGCCGAAAAGCCTTGGCATCGAACAATCTTTTCCACGCGAATCTAGTTCTTGCGATCGCCCGACGGTTTACTGGACCGGGGCGATCCGACCAGCCCGATTCAGCTTGACACGGAGAGTGGGGATTGATGAATCGTGCCCGCCGCGGGTGGGCAAGCGCGGATGTGATGCCGCAGAACCGATCTAAGCAATGCATCCCACGTGCCCGGTGAACGCCGAGCATGCCGAATCTGCCCGATACCGCGGGCTGGTCAGAAAGGTCTGGATACAGCGTGGCTAATGTCGAAGCGCCAGTTACATACTCAGTGGCGGTGGTTTCACAGTGACGACGACACCGATGCGCATCTTGTTGGTCGGCGCTGGCGGCGTGGGCTCGGCATTCTGCGCGATTGCCGCGCGCCGCAGCTTCTTCGAACATGTGGTGGTCTGTGACTACGACGAGGCGCGGGCCAGCCGTGCCGCGCAGGCGGTGGCCGATGCGCGGTTCTGCTCAGCCGCTCTTGATGCCGGATCTGCGGACGCGGTAGCCGCCGCGGTGCGCCGTCATCAGATCACCCACGTAGTCAATGCGGTCGACCCGCGATTCGTGATGCCGATCTTCGAAGGGGCGCTGGCCGCCGGGGCCGACTACCTGGACATGGCGATGAGCCTGTCTCAGCGCCATCCCGAACAGCCCTACCAACTGACCGGGGTCAAGCTCGGTGACGAGCAGTTCGCCGCCGACGACCAATGGCGGGCCGCGGATCGGCTCGCGCTGGTGGGAATGGGAGTCGAGCCGGGGCTTTCCGATGTGTTTGCCCGCTACGCCGCCGATCACCTGTTCACCGACATCGACGAACTGGGGACTCGCGACGGCGCGAACCTGACCGTGGACGGGTATGACTTTGCGCCGTCGTTCTCGATCTGGACCACCATCGAAGAGTGCCTGAACCCGCCGGTGATCTGGGAGCACGATCGTGGCTGGTTCGTTACCGAACCCTTCAGCGAACCAGAGGTTTTCGACTTCCCAGACGGGATCGGACCGGTGGAATGCGTCAACGTGGAGCACGAGGAAGTGCTGCTGATGCCCCGCTGGGTCAAAGCCAAGCGCGCCACCTTCAAATACGGTCTGGGTACCGAGTTCATCGAAGTGCTCAAGACGCTGCGCAAGCTGGGTCTGGATCGCACCGAGAAGATCACCGTCGGTGGCGTGCAAGTCAGCCCGCGCGATGTGGTCGCCGCCTGCCTGCCCGATCCCGCCACGCTGGGGCCGAAGATGCACGGCAAGACATGCGCGGGGTTGTGGGTGACCGGAACCGGCAAGGACGGCAACCCGCGCTCGACCTATCTGTATCACGTCGTCGACAACCAATGGTCGATGAACGAATACGGACACCAGTGTGTGGTCTGGCAAACCGCGATCAACCCCGTTGTGGCGCTGGAACTGTTGGCCAGTGGCACCTGGAGCGGCAGGGGAGTGCTGGGTCCGGAAGCGTTCGACGCGGTGCCCTTCCTCGAGCTGCTGAGTGCCTACGGGGCGCCGTGGGGCCTTCAGGAGGTACCTGCCAGGAGTTGATCGCCAAGCCGCGACCGCCGGCGACTCGCCGGTCGGCATGGTGACGCGCCCAGATCCGGTTTCGAGTTGCCACATCCTCGATAGTGGGGCACCTTGACGCTGACAAGAAGACCAGCCATCAACCGATCGAAGGAGATTGTGTGAGCCAGGGTGAGGCCACGAGCGTCGCGGTGGAAGGCAAGGGTCTCAAAGGTGGCGCCGTGGGGCTGCTATCCAGTGTTGTTATCGGTACGGCCTCCACGGCACCCGCCTACAGTCTGGCGGCGACGTTGGGACTCATCGTGGCAAGCCGCGGCGAGTTGCTTTGCGGCGTCAAGGCGCCGGCGATCGTGCTGCTCTCGTTCATCCCGATGTACATGATCGCCGTCGCCTACCAGGAGCTCAACAAGGCCGAACCCGATTGCGGGACGACCTTCACCTGGGCATCGCGGGCCTTCGGGCCGGTTACCGGGTGGCTCGGGGGCTGGGGCATCATCGCCGCCGACGTGATCGTGATGGCCAACTTGGCGCAAATCGCCGGTGCGTATTCCTTTACGTTCGTCGGCGAGCTTGGTTGGCAGTCGGCGAGCAACCTGGCGCACAGCACGTTGTGGTCCACGGTCGCGGGCGTCGCCTGGATCGTGGTGATGACCTACATCTGCTATCGAGGCACCGACGTCTCTGCGCGGATGCAGTACGTGTTGCTATCGGTGGAACTCGTTGTGCTGGTCGCTGTGGCGGCTGTCGCGCTGGCCAGGGTCTACACCAATCATGGCGATGTGGGCTCGTTGCGGCCCTCGTTGTCCTGGTTGTGGCCCAGCGGTTTGGACTTTGGCACCCAAATGGCGCCGGCGTTGCTCATCACCATCTTCATCTACTGGGGCTTTGACACCGCGGTGGCATGTAACGAGGAGACCGATGACCCCGGCCGCACCCCCGGGCGTGCGGCGGTGATCTCAACGTTTCTGCTGCTGGCCACCTATGCGGTGGTCACGGTGGCGAGCATCGCCTTCGCCGGTGTCGGCGTCGACGGCATCGGACTGGGAAATCCGGACAATTCCAACGATGTCTTCGCCGCGGTCGGGCCGGCCTTGTTCGGCGACGGCGTCCTCGGCAAGATCGGGCTGCTGTTGCTCTCGGCGTCGATCCTGACCTCCGCGTCGGCCTCGACGCAGACCACAATCCTGCCCACGGCGCGCACCACGCTGTCGATGGCGGTGTACAAGGCACTGCCCGCGTCGTTCGCCAAAATCCACCCTCGCTACCTCACGCCCACCGTGTCGACGATCGCGATGGGAGCGGTGTCGATCCTGTTCTATGTGCTGTTCACGCTGGTCAGCCGCAACCTGCTGAGCGCACTGATCGGTTCGGTTGGGTTGGTGATCGCGTTCTACTACGGGCTCACCGGATACGCCTGCGCGCACTACTACCGTGCGACGCTGACCAAGTCGCTGCGCAACTTCGTCATGCGCGGCGTCGTGCCGCTGACCGGCGGGGTGGTGTTGACGGTGGTCTTCATCTTCGGCCTGATCGAGTACGCGAAGCGGGATTGGCTCGTCGAGAACGGCCACAATGTCACGATCTTCGGGTTCGGCGCGGTGGCGGTGGTCGGTGTGGGGTCCATGCTGCTCGGCGTGGTGGTGATGTTGATCTGGTGGGCGATCTCGCCCGGCTTCTTCCGCGGCCGTACGCTGCGGCGCCACAGTGCCGATCTGCTCCTCGAGCCGGCCGTGTCCCCGCCCGCGCATCTGGCCCTGCCCGACTCGGGAGACATGCAGACGGTGATTGCGGCAGACCTGTCGAACTTGCCGGCGGGCGAAACCGCGGTCAATCCGCAGACCGGCCAGCACTTGACCAAGGACACCAGTGGGGCGTCTTAGGCGTCTTAGGTCTAATTCAACCGGTGTTGCCCGGTTGGGCACCTAGCGTCGAACCGAAGAAGTCGCGCAACGCATCCCAGTGGCGGCGGGCCGCATCGGCGTCGTAGCCGGGGTTGTCCGCAACGGCGAATCCGTGTTCAGCACCATAGGTTTCGATCGTGTGGTCCACTCCGGCCGCGGTCAGGGCCCTGCGCAGGGTTGCGGCCTGCTGCGGAGGGAACAGTTCATCGTTGTCTGCCGCGGCGACATACACTTTCGCGCGCATCCGGCTGGCCAGCAGGTGCGGACTGTTGGGATTGTCGGCAGCCAATTGACTTCCGTGGAATGACGCGACTGCCGCGACACGATCCGGACATCGTCCGGCGACGATCATCGAGATCCGTCCGCCCCTGCAGTATCCGCATACACCAAACCCGTTGTCGCGCACCTCTGCTCGCGTACTCAGGTAGTCGAAGTAGGCATCGGCATCACTGGCCATCATGTCGGGAATCAAACTGTCTCCCAATGCCATCATCCGTGCCCGCTCGCCTGGATCGGTGAATGCCGACGGCAACGAGAATGGGGCGTAGCCACGATGGCGGTAGTACATGTCGGGTAGCAACACCGCATAGCCGAAACCGGCCAGGGTCGCCGCCATCTCCTGAAAGGTCGGCCGGAATCCGCCGACATCGGGATACATGACGACGCCCGGCACCGGTTCGCAGGCATCAGGTAAGAACAGGCTCACCGGACAGCTGCCGTCCGGGGTAGACACGGTGTCTTGCACATGGTGCACAATGACGTTCTACACGCTCGCGCCACCCGGCGGGCGTCGGGAACGTCAATTTGCCGAGCCGCCGGCCCGCCGAACAACTCGGCGGCGAAGCCTCGCTGGGTCGCGAGGCGAGGCGATTTGTTGGTTGGCTCCGGGCCCGGGATTGCGCGGTCCTGCGGCGTTGCTACAGCTCAATTCATCGTGATGAGTTTCGGTGAGACCATTTGTCACATCGGCCACCTGTGACCAAATCTTGTCGAAGCCTTGACCATTCAGGTCGCGCGTACTTACGCACCGTCTGCCATGTCGCCCCTAACATCGTCGAAACAACAATGACAATTTGGTCATCTCAAAGGGTGATAAACGCGATGCGGGCAGTTGTTAGGTCTGTTCTAGTGGTGATCGGGATCGCTGCGGCAGTGGTCGCCGGGCCAGGTGACGTACGTCTGGCGGGGATCAACCGGTCGCAGGGCAATTTATCGATTGCATCACTTCGGCCCACGCGGGGCGAGGTGGTGGGTGTTGCGCACCCCGTGGTGGTGACGTTCAGCGGGCCGGTCGCCGACCGGCATGCGGCCGAGCGCGCCATCGCGGTGAAGTCGGCGCCCGCGATGACCGGTAGGTACCAGTGGCTCGACAACAACGTTGTGCAGTGGGTTCCCGATCAATTCTGGCCGGCGCACAGCACCGTGGCCCTCTCGGTGGGCGGCGTATCCTCGCAGTTCAAGACGGGTCCGGAGGTCCTCGGTATTGCCGACATCGCAAATCACACCTTCACCGTGACTATCGATGGGGTCGACGCGGAACCGCCGCCTCGGTTACCCGCCCCGCACCACCGTCCCCATTGGGGTGAAGATGGGGTGCTTCCCGCCTCGATGGGTAGATCGGAGTATCCGACGCCGGTCGGCACCTACACCGTCTTGTCGAAAGACCGTTCGGTGATCATGGATTCGAGCAGCGTCGGAATACCCGTGGATGCTCCTGACGGTTATCGGCTCACGGTGGACTACGCCGTTCGCATCACCGGCCGCGGCCTGTATGTGCATTCCGCTCCGTGGGCGACACAAGCAATGGGGGTGGAGAACATCAGCCATGGCTGCATCAGCCTGAGCCCCGCCGACGCCGAGTGGTACTTCAACACGGTCAATGTCGGCGACCCGGTGATTGTGAAGGAAGGGGTTCCCTCGCAAGTCAAGTCGGCCGATCCCATCCCCGCCCGCACCATCAAGTCGGCCGATCCCATCCCCACCCGCGCTGTTGAGGGGCCGCCGGGCCAGCCCGAAGAGCCGGCTCCGCCCGGCAACTGATCAGGGGTTACAGCAGGGCGCAACCGGTTGGGTGGCCGCGGCTAACGTCGCACCAGTGACCACCGTGGGTGCCGGTGGGGCAGGGGCCGGTGCCGGCGGGGGACCAGGTAGGACGACTGGGTCAGCCGTCAGCGCCGGGTCGACGGCGGTGGGCTCGCCTTTGCCCCCGGCCTGAAGCAGTAGTGGTGCGGCGGCCGGTCCCGGAGCGGTTACCGGCACCGGGGCGCCAACCGCCACTGGTACCGGCGCGCCCGCTGGCAGCGGTACCGGCGCGCCCGCGGGCACCGGTGCGGGTGCCGGCGCCGGGATTGGTACCGGTCCGGCGGCGGGCACCGGCAGCAATGGGCCGCCCGCGACGGGCACCGCCCCCGCTACCGGGGGCCCGGGCAGGATCGGCGCCATCACTGGCGCCGCACCCGCCGCGGGTGCTCCAACCCCCGCCATCTGTTCCACACAACTGGGGCCGCCCGTTCGCAACGGCGTCGCCGCCGCGCTGGGGCTGAACGCAAAGGCGGCCCCGCACAACCCGGCACTGGCAGCCACTGCGATGTTGATCCGATCAAACTTTCTCAACGACAACTCTTCTCATGATCGCGCTCAGAAGGTATCTCCGCGAACGAACGGTGCGGCGGAACTGTATCGCTGTCCGGAGATCTTTCCTAGACGAGCGGACGATTTAGTTGCCGAACCGATGCGCGGCGGGGACGTCGTAACCGTGTCTTCTCCAAAACGATTTGCTCCGGATGAGATTGGGTATCCATGAGCGCTGTCGGTCACAAGAGCATTTCGAACCAAACATGTTCGGTGACAGTCCTCTTGGCAACATCGGCACGCACTCTTGATGGCCGTGCACCGGCACGCAGCTGGTGCCTGCCGCTATGCTCGGGGCGCCGGCGAGTTCGCGAGCGGAGCCTCGGGGTGCGCGAATCCTGAGCTGTCTTCCCTGATCGGGCTAACATTTCGGCTGATAGCTGATAGTTTTTGTGAAGTCACGATCCGATGACCGTCGGGTTTTGGTAGTTGGAGTTGGAGTACGTTCATGCCGCACGTGACCACTTCGCCGAACCTGCTGGCCGCCACGGCCGGGGATTTGGCCGCGATCGCTTCGACGATGCGCCAAGCCAGTGCGGCTGCCGCGGCCCCGACGGCGGCCGTGCAGCCCGCGGGCGGCGACATCGTGTCGGCAGGAATTGCGTCGTTGTTCGGCGCGCACGCCTACAACTACCAAGTTCTCAGTGCCAAGGCAGCGGAGTTTCACGACCGGTTTGTCGAGATCCTGCAAACGAGTGCGCAAGCGTACGGCTCCACCGAGACCGCCAATGCCTCGCCGCTGGAGAAGGCGATCGGTGTGTTCACCGCGCCGGCAGAGGGGCAGGCCGGGGGACCAGGAACGGGAAACGGCGCCATCGGCGGCGGTCTACATGGCGGCGCCGGCGGATTTGGCGATGTCGGTCAATCCACCGCTAACGCCGCACCGGTCGGACCCGCCGGCGCTACGGCCGCGGCCGGAACCGGTGGCAGTCCCGCCCAGGCCACGGTGCACTCCGGACCTGCGGCCGGCAACGGAGATGCTGCGTCGGTGGGCACCGGAGCACAACACGGCGGTGCCGGAGGTGGTGGCGGGGACGGCATGGCTACCTCGCACGTCAGCGACGGCGGCGCGGCCAGGACCGGCGGGGCGGCTAACTCGGCCGGTGGTACCGACGCGGCCGCCAGCTCGAGCGGAGCCGGCGGCGGTGGTTCCGCGGGCCAAGGTGTTGCCAGCACCGGTGGTGACCACGGCGCCGGTGCGACCAGCTCGTCCAGCGGCCACGGTCCTGGTCATGGCATCGGGGTCGGCTCCGGCCTTGGCAGATCATCGGATGGATATGGCACGGCCGCCTTGGCAGGCGGGCCGTTGGGGGCCGTGGGTAGCGGTACCCCTGGTGCGGTCGCCGGTGTGAGCGAACTGTCGGCGCCGACGGCAACATCGGCGCTGCCGACAGCGGCCTCCGCGACGGCCGAACCTTCCTTGGCGATGTCGACCAAGGCTCAACTGGTGCATGCAGCCAACCCGCTGCAGCCGGTCAACCCGGCTCACTCGGACAATTCGGCAAACCAAGGCGGTCCGGCGCGGCGGACCGGGGTTGAGCGCGACGCGCCGACCTTGTTCCTTCCGCTCACGAGCCTTCGTGGATTGCGCCGGCATTCAAAGAAGCGCTCGGGGCTTCGGGCCCAGAGCGGACGGTTGCGCGACTCCGGTGACGTGGTGAGCAGCCCGCGGTGGGAGCCTGACGACCTGTTACGCGCTCTGGGTCTGCGCCCGCCTGGACATCAGTAGGTCTGGCGCATCTAGCTGCGTAGTGCCGCGGGTGATTGCTGTGCACCGGCGTCGGTCGGGCGCGGCAGGGTTGGTGCCGGGCGGTTGTCCATCAGGGGATCAAGAGCTCGATGGCATCGCTCAAATACTGACGTGGCGTCTGGTCGCGTGGGATGGCGGACGGCCCTCGAATGAGCAACCGGGTGCACAGCAGCGGCCCCGGTGGTAGCGCAGAGCGCCGGGCGTGGGGGCCCTGAATCACCAGTGTCCGCGGAAGCGGCCGACCCCCACGCCCGACGGGCTCATCACAGGATGTAGAGCATCTCCTGGTAGGTAGGAAGCGGCCACAAGTCATCGGCGACAACGCTTTCCAGAGCGTCAGCGGCGCAGCGCACCGCGTCCATCGCGGGCAGCAGCGCCTCCTGGGCATGCTTGGCCTCGCTGAGCGCCGAATCCGCCGAGTGCTCGGACAACGCTATCTTCAGTTTCGCCAGTGCTGCGGACAGGTCCGACAGCGGAGCCGAAATCGCTTCCAGCGCGGCCATGCTCGGTTCAACGCCAGCGGCCTTTAGGGCGGCGACGTTCTGGGCGAGTTCGGTCTGGTAGCGCATCGCCGCCGGCAGGATAACCGTCGTCCCCATCTCCAACGTCAGCCTCGCCTCGACCGCGATGGTCAGCGCGTACTGCTCCAAACGGACCTCGTAGCGGCTGTGCAGCTCGCGTTCATTGAAGACGTCGTACTTGTGGAAAAGGTCGATCGACTCCGGCTTGATCAACTCGGGAATGGCGTCCAGCGTGGTCTTGAGGTTCGGCAAGCCTCGTTCGGCCGCCTCGATCTGCCAGTTCTCCGAATAGCCGTCACCGTTGAACACCACCGCGCCGTGATCGGTGATGATCTCGGTGAGCAGCTTCTGCACCGCAGCGTCGAAGTCCTCCCCGTCCTCGACGGCCTTCTCCAAGACCGTGGCCATGTAGTCGAACGAGTCGGCCATGATCGTGTTGAGGATGGTCATCGGTACCGCAACCGTCTGGCCCGAGCCGGGTGCGCGGAATTCGAATCGGTTGCCGGTGAACGCAAATGGGCTGGTGCGGTTGCGGTCGCCGGGATCGGTGGGTAGTGGCGGCAGGGTGTCGACACCAATAATCATGGTGCCCTTACCTTTTGACGAGGTGGCCGCGCCTTTGGCGATCTGCTCGAACACATCGGCAAGCTGCTCACCAAGGAAGATCGAAATGATCGCCGGTGGCGCCTCGTTGGCACCCAACCGATGGTCGTTGGTGGCCGATGCAACTGAGACCCGAAGCAGACCAGCATATTTGTGCACGGCACGGATCACTGCGGCGCAGAACACCAGGAACTGCGCATTTTCGTGCGGCGTATCGCCGGGAACCAGCAGTGAGCCGAGCTCGGCATTGCCGACCGAGAAGTTGACGTGTTTGCCCGAACCGTTGACACCCGCGAACGGCTTCTCGTGGAACAGGCATTCCATGCCGTGCTTTTTGGCCAACGTCTTGAAGACCGTCATCAGCAGCTGCTGGTGGTCAGAAGCGATGTTGGCCCGTTCGAACATCGGCGCCACCTCGAACTGGCCCGGGGCGACCTCGTTGTGGCGGGTCTTGGCGGGAATGCCCAGTTTGAACAGCTCCCGTTCGGTGTCCATCATGAAGCCCAGTACCCGCTCGGGGACTGCGCCGAAGTAATGGTCGTCGAACTCCTGGCCCTTGGGCGGCTTGGCGCCGAAGACGGTGCGACCGGCGTTGACCAGGTCGGGCCGCGCCACGAAGAAGTGCCTGTCGACCAGGAAGTACTCCTGTTCTGGACCGCAGAACGAGACGACCTTGTTGAGTTCCTTGTGGCCGAACAGTTTCAGAATGCGCTCGGCATGGATGCCCATGGCCTGCTGGCTGCGCAGCAGCGGCGTCTTGTAGTCCAGGGCATCCCCGGTCATCGAGACGAAAATCGTGGGAATGCACAGGGTGTTGCCGTTCGGGTTTTCCAGAACATAGGCCGGGCTGGTGACGTCCCAGCCGGTGTAGCCGCGCGCTTCGAACGTGCTGCGCAACCCGCCGGACGGGAAACTCGACGCGTCGGGCTCACCCTGGATCAGCGTCTTGCCCGCGAACTCGGCCATCGTCTGTCCGTCGGCGGTGGGTTCCAAGAAGCTGTCGTGCTTTTCGGCGGTCAACCCCGTCATCGGGTAGAAGACGTGAGCGTAGTGGGTGGCGCCCTTCTCCAGCGCCCAGTCCTTCATCGCGACCGCGACCGCGTCGGCGACCGCAGGGTCGAGCCTGGCGCCTTTGTCGATGGTGGCGAGGACCGACTTGAACACCGCTTTTGGCAGCCGTGCCTGCATCTCCGCTTTGGTGAAGACGTTGGAGCCGAAGATCTCGCCCGGGGCCTCGCCCGCGACGAAACTGACGGCTGGGGGGACATATGCCTCGACGTTATTGATCGCCTGCAGGCGAACTGCGTTTCCGCTCAACTGAGCTCCTACCAGTAAGGGGGTCCGCGACGTCCTGCACCGCGGAAGGCGGACCGCCTCACCATAGGAAGCATCGATGCCAAACTTGTTACGCCGGTGTCAACGATGTGTCCGCAACGGTTGCGAACGTGAGACACCGACCGGGGCGTGCTGGCCCGGAGCCCAAGAACCCCGGGCCCGCCCGGGTGCCGGATGGCATGGCGCGGGTAAACCGGATGAACAGCGAAGCCGGTAGCGCCGATTGCGGCGGGCCGGCACCGAACACGGGAATCTACTCGACGATTCCGCCGCCTCGACCGGCCCACCGCACCAGAACTGTCTCCCGGCGCTACTTGTCGACCAGGCCCGCGTTGCCGATGACGACGGCGAGCACGCCCGATCAACGATGCGCGCGGGACCTAGATTTCGCCAGTGAGGTAGCGCTGCAGGTTCGGTGCGATGGCCCGCGCGATGTCCTCAGCCGGCATCGAGGCGAACGGCTCGATCTGCAAGATGTAGCGAGCCATGACGACGCCCAGCAATTGCGACGCGACTAGCTGGGCACGGATCATGCCCGTTCCCGTTGGATTGTCGACCAGCGACGCCATCTCGGCGGTGACGACTTCTTGCAGGAAGGAGCGTGCCAAGTCCACATCACCGCCGCCGAACAGGGAGCGCAGCGAGGCGATCAACCCCGTGCCGAGTTCGGAATCCCACATCGGCAGCAGCATGGACGGCAGCGCGAATCCGAGTTCAGCGGTTGGGGTGTTCTGCATGCGTTTCAGCACGAGCTTTGGGTCGATGGGAAGGTGGATCGCGGCGGCGAACAGCTGCTGCTTGGTGCCGAAGTAGTGATGCACGAGCGCCGCATCGACATCCGCCGCCGCCGCCACCGCCC
The DNA here is from genome assembly GCF_003391395.1 of Mycobacterium marinum. NCBI lineage: Bacteria > Bacillati > Actinomycetota > Actinomycetes > Mycobacteriales > Mycobacteriaceae > Mycobacterium > Mycobacterium marinum. The sequence goes on along the minus strand of NZ_CP024190.1, from coordinate 4,148,161 downwards.
GTATCGATGTTCGGTCGATACCGTTGCTCGCAAACAGTTCGCGAGCACTGGCGAGAATGCGCTGCCGAGTGTCGGAGCTGTTGCCACGGGGGCGACCGGGCCGGCGGCGCCGCTCGTTGGCGGGCGCGTTACCACCCCTGGTGTTGTCGACGTTGCGTGGCTTGTTGTGGGCCGATACATCTCGCACGCCAAGCAGTTCCCCAGAACTACGAAGCCTTCTGGCTTGGGCCGGGTGCGTGGTTGTCGGCTGCATGCTCGCCGTCGTGGTGCTGTGAAGGACGGTACGTGCGCCTCGGAACGGGGCTTTGTCTATCACGGCTTCTTCCTTTCTGGGAAGCGCTTTTTGACCGCGTCACTTGCACGGGCAAACGCCATCGTTTGTTGCGGGCAAATTTGTCGCGGCGGTAGTAGCGGTTGTGTTGTGGTGTGCACGTCGGCATGCGTCATTGCGCTGACGTGTTTCCGCTGTCCGGCGGCTGGCGTGAGTGAATGAAACTCGAGTTGCCGCGACGCGGATGGGAGCGAGCCGTAGCGGGGCAGGTTGACGTCGCCGACCTGGCACCTGTGGATCCGGCTGCCTGGAACCGTGTTGGGTTCGCATGTCAGCACTATCGGGTTCCGACCTTTACAAATCCTTACCGTCGCCCGGTCGGTCGGCGTTGATCGCCGATGATCACCGGGGCAACCCGCGTCAAGCGGTGCAATTTCTCGCGTGCGGTGTTTGAGCAGTCGGGCATTTCCCCAGGCTGTGGGATTTCCAACCAGCCGCCGGTGATCTTGGGCGTCACTGTTGAACCGCGGGGCGCAACGCCGCTGGGGTTACGGCGGGCAGCTTATCCGGGTGAGCCGTCTAGGGGACAGACCACGTAGGCCCGCAAAAGGTAGTTCTCATCATTCGCCCACGGCGACCATGACGGCCTGTTGAAAGCTCAGCGCGCTGCCTTGGTTCCACGCCGCCTGATATTCCGCGTCGTCGAGCCCGGCGCGGGAGCGCTGTTCACACTCGTCGTGAAGTCCGGAAAATAGTGCCATCAGCGGAAATCCAGTAGCCGGGCTCAGCACGTTGGCCGCCGCCATCAACACGACGGCACGCCGGAAGTCCTCATTGGATCCGGCGCACCACGCCAGTGCCTCAAAATACTGCGCGGCCATCCACCGATCATTGAGTGCTCGACAAATTTGGATACCCTGCTGGAGCTGTTGCTCGGCGCGTTCGAACTCGCCTCGGCGCCATGAACTAATTCCGGTGCATACCAACACATATGATCGTTGCAGCGATTCGCCGTGGGATTCGGACACGGCAAGGGCCTTCTCGAACCAGTCTGACGCCTTCTCAACATCGCCCCAAAAGAGAGAGTCCCAACCCATGAGCAACATCGCGCAGCCCTTGGATTGCAGGTCGTCGGTTGCCGACGCAGCACGTCGGAGGCAGTCTCGCGCGCGTTCGAAATCACCGTTGATCATCGCCATATGGCCGTCGGTGCATTCGAGCACGGCAATTACTCGTCGATCGGCCAGCGATTCGTAAAGTTGGCGTGCCTGCGCGACTAGCTCCGTCGCTCTCGGCAAATTGCCGCGAAAATTTGCGAACTCCGAAATGTGAGCCAACGCTCGGATGCGTTCGGGGCTGGGTAGGGGCGGTAACGCAGTCAGCGCGAGATCCAGCCAGCGGTACCCTTCGCTGAACATTCCGCGCGGAATCCAGATCTCGCGCAAATTGGCGGCCAATTCCAGCGCGGTGGCAGGTTCATGGGTGATGCAGAATTGCAGTGCTTCGCGCAGGTTAGGTGTTTCGGCGGTGAGACGACTCAACCATTCGATTTGTTGAGGTCCAAACCAATCGCTGTACGCTTGCGCCGCCAGACGGTGGTAGTAGTCGGCGTGGCGGTGGCGCAGTTGGTGGTGTTCGGCAGCGCTGAGGTGGGTGCGGCCGTAGTCGCGCAGGGTGTCGAGCAATCGGAACCGAACTTGGCCATCGTGCTCGGTGCGGATCAGGATGGACTTGTCGACAAGCGTGCACATCACATCCAGACACTGCTCGTCGAGCAAACTGCCGGCGCTCACATGCCGGGCGGCGGGCAGATCGAAACTGCCGGCGAAGACCGACAGTATTGCCCACAGGTGTTGTTCGGTGGGGGTACACAGGTCATGGCTCCACGCCACACAGCTGACGAGGTTTTGTTGCCGGGTGGGCGCACCGCGGTGGCCACGGCTGAGTAGGTGGTAGCGGTCCGCCAGGCCGTCGGCGATCTGCTCGATCGACAATGCCCGTAGCCGGGCGGCCGCCAGCTCAATGGCCAGCGGCAAGCCGTCCAGGCGCGCGCAGACGCGGGCCACCGCCGCCGCATTGGCGTGGGTCAGGCGGAACTCGGGGACCCCGGCCCGGGCGCGAGCAACGAACAACTCCACCGCGTCATAGCGGGCCAGACTGCCCAGCGTGGAGTCGGCATCGGTTTCGGGCACCGCGAGCGGCATCAACGGTAGGACAGATTCCCCATCGATATCGAGGACTTCACGGCTGGTGGCCAGAATGTGTAGCTGCGGGCAGTGGTGCAGCAAGTTGTCGACCTGTTTGGCCACCGCGTCGATGATCTGTTCACAGTTGTCGATCACCAGCAGAGTCATGCCGTGGCCAAGAAATTCGACAAGCACGTCGGTTGGCGGCGCGCCCGTTTGGTCGCAGACCCCCAGGGCGGCGATGGCGACCTCAGCTAGCATGTCGCCGTCGCGTAGCTCGGAGAGCTCGACCAGCCACACCTGATCGGAGAACTCGGCGCGCAACTGGCCGGCCGCGGCGATCGCGAGCGTGGTCTTTCCGACTCCACCCATGCCCGTCACCGTCACCAGCCGCGAGCTGTACAACGACTTTCGCAACTGCGCCAGCTCGTCGCGGCGTCCCACCAGCCCGGCCGGCAGAACCGGCACCCGGCCCGGTCCGTAGCGCTCTGCCCCGGAACGCGCCCCCGTCGGTATCCGACGGGCCGACCGAATTCCCTCCTCACCGTTGGCTTCCGGCAGCGCCATCGCATCAACAGCCAGCCCAAGATCGGCTTGGGCCTGCTGGATCATTTCACCCAGCTTGAGCGCCGAAGGGCGATCCCCGGGCTCGCGGGCCATCGCCGCATTGACCAGGTCCGCCACCTGGGTGGGAATATTGTTGTCACGCAAATCCGGGATCGACTCATTGGCGATCCGCAGGAATTGCGCCACCACCTGCTCACCATTGCGCCGTTCGAATGCCGCATGGCCCGTCAATCCGGCAAACAGGCTGGCTCCGAGCGCATACACATCCGACGCGGCATTAGGCGATTCACCAGCCAACAACTCGGGAGCGGTATAGGCGGGTGACCCGACGAACATCCCGGGCCCGGTCTCAAATCCCGCCTCCATCCGCGCGATGCCGAAGTCGCATAGCGCGGGCTCGCCGTAATCGGTGAGCAACACGTTGGCGGGCTTGACGTCGCGGTGCACCACGCCCACCCGATGCGCCGACTCCAAGGCCGCCGCTATCTTCACCCCGATCCGCAGCATCTCCTCGACCGCCAACACCCCATAGCGCTCGATCCGTTGCTGCACAGACCCGCGCCCACAAAACGGCATCACCAAGAACGGCAGACCGCCGGCGGTTTGCCCCACCTGCAGCACCGGCACAATATTGGGATGCGCGGTCAGTCGGGCCATGGCCTGCTCCTCCCGCAGAAACCGCGGCCCCCACTCGTCCACATCGGCGGTCAACGTCTTGACCGCCACCACCCGGCCCAACTCGGCCTGCACGCAGCGATACACCACCCCATACCCGCCCCGGCCTACCTCATACGCGTCGACAAACCCCAGGTCGGCCAATTCCGGCACCGCATTTGTGATGGTGATCCCGGAAAACTCGCCCACCTCACCGGTCGAACTCGTGGAATTGCGGTGTGGCCCTTGCAGACGATGCTGCACCCCATAGGACTCGTTCTCGGTCACGGCTGGGTCAGATGGGTGCCCACCGGCATCGGTACCCGTCATCGGACCTCCTGCGCCAACACTAGTCCCAGCAACCAGCGCACTTGACTTTCGCACTCGTGCGCCGGCTGTATCAATTACCCAACCGTAACGACTTGTTTTGTAGGAGCTTGTTGTGTGTCCGCTCTGGCCTCGGCGAGTACGCCGAGTGCACTTCACGGACCCACTCGTTGGGCACCATCGTCCCCCGAAATCATCCGGACCGCAGCAATTGCCGTCGCGGCCGTGGGTGGCGCCGCGCGAGGGGGCGGACATATACCCCCCCACGACGCCGGCCCAAAGTCGCGGCTAACGCGCTGGCACGGGCGGGATGGGCGAGGAATGCCGCTGCCGCCCAACCGAATCAGGGGTGATATGGCGGTCGTTGACCCGCGGTGCTTTGAGCTCCACCGCGCCCGGCCGCGGGCAGCGCCTCGCGCAACACCACTTCGACGTTCAGATAAAGTTCTGATCGTTGCTCGCGCCGCCCGCGTAGGAGTCCAGGTAACCCGGTTCAAGTACCTGGTCAGAGTCGTGCGGGAGAGGTCGGCTTTTCTCACGGGTGAGATGTGGCCGGTGTGTGGTTAGCGCTTTTTGGCCTGCTCAGAACTGGTGGGATGAATCTATCTGGGCCATCTCGGCAGGCGGAAGGTCTCAATTTTTTTTGAGTTTGTTCGTTGCGCAACCTCTGTTGGGCCTGCCGCTGTACCGTCAGTTCCGCTGTAGGACTTTTCGGACATTTGCCCGGGGGCGGGTTTGTGGGAAGGGAAATTGGGCGATGAGCTTTTTTGCGTTGCCGCCGGAGATCAATTCGGCGTTGATGTTAGCTGGCGCAGGCTCGGCTCCCATGTCGGAGGCGTCCGCTGCCTGGAATGCCTTGGCCTCCGAGCTCGATTCGGCGGCGCAATCGTTTTCCTCGACGACCGCGGAATTAGCCGCCCAGGCATGGCAGGGGCCGGCGTCCAAAGCGATGCTTGCCGCGGCAGCGCCGTATGCGGGGTGGTTGAGCACCGCGGCATCCCTCGCGTCGAGTGCATCGGCACAGGCCGAAGCGGTGGTGGGTGCGTTTGAATCGGCGGTGGCAGCCACGGTGCACCCGGAGCTGATAGCGGTCAACCGTTCCAACTTTGTGTCCCTGGTGCTGTCGAACCTGTTCGGTCAGAACGCGCCGGCGATCGCGGCCACCGAGGGCATCTATGAGGAGATGTGGGCACAGGACGTGGCCGCGATGGTGGGATACCACAGCGGAGCGGCCGCAGCTGCTGCCCAGTTGATCTCGCCCGCGGCGTCAGCGTTGCCGAACTATGGCTATGGCAATGTTGGTCAGGGTAATTTCGGTTTCTTCAACAACGGCACGCTGAACTTCGGGATCAGCAACATCAGTCCGGACTTCACCCCGACCGATCCGATTACGTTGTTTGGTGGGGCGGGGATCGCTAACAATGGTCTGTTCAATGTTGGTGCGTTCAACGATGGTTCGGTCAATATCGGTATCGGTAACGTCAGCCCGCATTTCACTCCTACCGATCCGCTGACTCAGTTCGGTGGGTTGGGTATCGGCAATGACGGCCTCAACAACGTTGGTGCTTTCAATGTTGGTAGCAACAACTCTGGTCTGCCGTTGCCGGGGTTGGGGTTGTTGGGTCTGGCTAACCATGGGACCTTCAACGAGGGTTTCTTCAACACGGGTAACCACAACCTCGGGGCTTTCCTCAACGGCGACAACCTGGTTGGGATCGGCCCCCTGCACTTCAACAGTGCAGACTTGGCCGGGCTACCCACCGCGGCGTCGGCCTGGCCGAATTATGGCTATGGCAATGTTGGTCAGGGCAATGTCGGTTTCTTCAACAACGGCACGCTGAACTTCGGGATCAGCAACATCAGTCCGGACTTCACCCCGACCGATCCGATTACGTTGTTTGGTGGGGCGGGGATCGCTAACAATGGTCTGTTCAATGTTGGTGCGTTCAACGATGGTTCGGTCAATATCGGTATCGGGAACGTCAGCCCGCATTTCACTCCTACCGATCCGCTGACTCAGTTCGGTGGGTTGGGTATCGGCAATGACGGCCTCAACAACGTTGGTGCTTTCAATGTTGGTAGCAACAACTCTGGTCTGCCGTTGCCGGGGTTGGGGTTGTTGGGTCTGGCTAACCATGGGACCTTCAACGAGGGTTTCTTCAACACGGGTAACCACAACCTCGGGGCTTTCCTCAACGGCGACAACCTGGTTGGGATCGGCCCCCTGCACTTCAACAGTGCAGACTTGGCCGGGCTACCCACCGCGGCGTCGGCCTGGCCGAATTATGGCTATGGCAATGTTGGTCAGGGTAATTTCGGTTTCTTCAACAACGGCACGCTGAACTTCGGGATCAGCAACATCAGTCCGGACTTCACCCCGACCGATCCGATCACGTTGTTTGGTGGGGCGGGGATCGCTAACAATGGTCTGTTCAATGTTGGTGCGTTCAACGATGGTTCGGTCAATATCGGTATCGGTAACGTCAGCCCGCATTTCACTCCTACCGATCCGCTGACTCAGTTCGGTGGGTTGGGTATCGGCAATGACGGCCTCAACAACGTTGGTGCTTTCAATGTTGGTAGCAACAACTCTGGTCTGCCGTTGCCGGGGTTGGGGTTGTTGGGTCTGGCTAACCATGGGACCTTCAACGAGGGTTTCTTCAACACGGGTAACCACAACCTCGGGGCTTTCCTCAACGGCGACAACCTGGTTGGGATCGGCCCCCTGCACTTCAACAGTGCAGACTTGGCCGGGCTACCCACCGCGGCGTCGGCCTGGCCGAATTATGGCTATGGCAATGTTGGTCAGGGCAATGTCGGTTTCTTCAACAACGGCACGCTGAACTTCGGGATCAGCAACATCAGTCCGGACTTCACCCCGACCGATCCGATTACGTTGTTTGGTGGGGCGGGGATCGCTAACAATGGTCTGTTCAATGTTGGTGCGTTCAACGATGGTTCGGTCAATATCGGTATCGGTAACGTCAGCCCGCATTTCACTCCTACCGATCCGCTGACTCAGTTCGGTGGGTTGGGTATCGGCAATGACGGCCTCAACAACGTTGGTGCTTTCAATGTTGGTAGCAACAACTCTGGTCTGCCGTTGCCGGGGTTGGGGTTGTTGGGTCTGGCTAACCATGGGACCTTCAACGAGGGTTTCTTCAACACGGGTAACCACAACCTCGGGGCTTTCCTCAACGGCGACAACCTGGTTGGGATCGGCCCCCTGCACTTCAACAGTGCAGACTTGGCCGGGCTACCCACCGCGGCGTCGGCCTGGCCGAATTATGGCTATGGCAATGTTGGTCAGGGCAATGTCGGTTTCTTCAACAACGGCACGCTGAACTTCGGGATCAGCAACATCAGTCCGGACTTCACCCCGACCGATCCGATTACGTTGTTTGGTGGGGCGGGGATCGCTAACAATGGTCTGTTCAATGTTGGTGCGTTCAACGATGGTTCGGTCAATATCGGTATCGGGAACGTCAGCCCGCATTTCACTCCTACCGATCCGCTGACTCAGTTCGGTGGGTTGGGTATCGGCAATGACGGCCTCAACAACGTTGGTGCTTTCAATGTTGGTAGCAACAACTCTGGTCTGCCGTTGCCGGGGTTGGGGTTGTTGGGTCTGGCTAACCATGGGACCTTCAACGAGGGTTTCTTCAACACGGGTAACCACAACCTCGGGGCTTTCCTCAACGGCGACAACCTGGTTGGGATCGGCCCCCTGCACTTCAACAGTGCAGACTTGGCCGGGCTACCCACCGCGGCGTCGGCCTGGCCGAATTATGGCTATGGCAATGTTGGTCAGGGCAATGTCGGTTTCTTCAACAACGGCACGCTGAACTTCGGGATCAGCAACATCAGTCCGGACTTCACCCCGACCGATCCGATTACCCTGTTCGGGGGGCTCGGCATCGCCAACAACGGTCTGGACAACATCGGCGCCTTCAACAACGGTTCGGTCAATATCGGTATCGGTAACGTCAGCCCGCATTTCACTCCTACCGATCCGCTGACTCAGTTCGGTGCGGTGGGTATCGGCAATGACGGCCTCAACAACGTTGGTGCTTTCAATGTTGGTAGCAACAACTCTGGTCTGCCGTTGCCGGGGTTGGGGTTGTTGGGTCTGGCTAACCATGGGACCTTCAACGAGGGTTTCTTCAACACGGGTAACCACAACCTCGGGGCTTTCCTCAACGGCGACAACCTGGTTGGGATCGGCCCCTTGCACTTCGATAGATAGACGCGGATTCGGGCACAGCCGTGCTGGGCTATCTCGACGATCGACAATGCTCAGCGCACTACGCTCATCGCCGTTGCGGCCTAGGACACCCTGTCGGCTCCGGAGGCGGTTTCGAAGATCAACTGGTGTTCGGCAATGCGAATCCGGTCACCTTCGGTTAGCGCGGTGCTGGTATGAACACGTCGGCCAGAAACGGAAACGCCGTTTAACGACCGCAAATCCACGATGACGAAACTGGACCCGGTGTCAACGATCGCGGCGTGGTGACGGCTGACCTTGCCACCGGAAAGAACGATGTCATTGTCCGGGCTGCGTCCGATGCGGGTGGTGGTCGCGACCAACGGATACCTACGTTCGTTCGCGTCGCGTAGTGAAGGGCCGTGGGTGGCGTCCGGAATGGCCGGCATGTGGACCGACAGGGTGCTGATGGTTTCATCGGCGTTCGCCTGGGCGGTCTTGCAGACGTCGAGTGGCCGCTGACGCAGGATTCGTCCATATAGCGCGCGCACCGTAGGAGCGGGGTCGACACCGAGGTCCTCTGCCAGCCTGTCCCGCAGTCGACGATAGGCATCGAGCGCATCGGATTGGCGTTCGGCCAGATAGTAAGCGGTGATCAGCTGCACCCAAAGCGGTTCCCGGTAGGGGTGGTCGGTGGTGAGTGCCTCCAGCTCGCCAATCACCGACTGGGCTCGGCCGCAAGCAATTTCAACTTCAGCGCGAGCGATCTGTGTGACCAGTTTTTCCTCGGCCAGTCCGGTGGCGAAGGCGTCGACGAAGTTGAAGTCGCGTAAGTCGTCGAGCACCGGACCGCGCCACTGGGCAAGCGCGGCCGAGAAGTGCTCGCTAGCTTGTTCAAAGCCCGAAGCCGCGGCGGCCCGTACCCCGGCGTGCTTTTCGGCCGCGAATCGGCCGAGGTCGTAGTCGCCATCGGCAACCGTGAGTCGGTATCCCGGTGGCATGTTTGCCAGCAGTTCTCGAGTCTCGATGCCGGCACCGGCCATCAGACGACGCAGCTTTGACACGTACGCGTATAGCGTTTCTCGTGCCCCCGCCGGAGCCCCCTGCTCCCACGCCGCCTCGATCAACGCATCGATTGCGACGGGGCGGTTGCGATTGATCAGCAACGCCGCCAGCACCGCCCGTTGCTTGGGGGTGCCCAACGGCACGGCTGCGCCATCGATCGTCATCTCCAATGGCCCGAGGACACCGAAACTCAACACGATCTTTCCGCCATCAACCCTCTGGCCCGCCTAGGGGAGCAGCACCGTTCACGACTCCCTATTCTGGGTGAGACGCGAGCCGTTGGCGGTGGGATTACCGAATCGTGCTCGTGAGCCGCCCAGTCGGGCTGCCGTGTTGCTGCCGCGCTTGATCGCGGATCGCCCGGATCAATTCCGCCTGGGCCGGTGGGCGCCGACTTGCCCAGGTCCGAAGATCCGCCCGGATCGGTTGGGCCGTCGTCGCAACGCTTCAAGGTCGGAGACACCCAAACGTTGACAGTGTAACCGTGACAGTGTCAGTATCGACGCATGGCCGAGCGGGCGTCGTGGACGCTGGACGAGCTGGTGCGACGGGTTGCCGCCGGGCTGGCCGATCCCGCCTACCCGGGAGCGCCCAACGGCCGGGTCCGCCAGCTTCCCGATCGACGCTCGGTGCGGTGGTACACCACCACCGGGCTCATCGACCGGCCGGTCATGCAGGGGCGCACCGCGTTGTATGGCCCGCGGCACCTGCTGCAGGTCATTGCGGTCAAACGCCGCCAGGCTGAGGGCCGTTCGTTGGCCGACATTCAAGCCGAGCTGGCCGGAGCGACCAATGAAACGTTGAGCAGGGTGGCCGCCGTTCCCGACGAACTGGTGACGGCCGAGGCGCGGGCGTCGGCCGAGGTCCACCCGAGCCGCCGCAGCCGCTTCTGGGCCGATCGGCCGGTCACCGTAGAACCGGCGACCGACGGTGGCGGTGCTGACACTGTCACGTCGCTTGCGGCGGTAAGCCTGCCTGGCGGGGTAACGCTGTTGCTGCCCGCCGAGGGCCAAGGCCGCCCCGGTGACGACGATCTGGACGCGATCCGTGCGGCCGCCCGGCCACTGCTGCAACTGTTGGCCGACCGCGGCTTGCTGTCGGGCCTGCTATCCCAGGATGAGATGAACGGAGCCCATCATGACCGTGCGTATCACGCCGACGACTGAGGCCGATACGACCGGCCCCGTCGCCGCCGACGGCCAGCCTGGCCCGGGCGCGCTGAGCACCGACCGGGGCGGCCTGCCACTCGAACGCGTCGATGTTGGGGTCGATATCACCGGACTCACCAGCCGAGTCGAGCTGAGGCAAGACTTCGTCAACGTTTTCGACGTAGCCCTGGAAGCCAGCTACGTGTTCCCGCTGCCAGATAGTGCGGCGGTCACCCGCATGCGGGTGAGCGTCGACGGGCGCGATGTTGAGGCCGAGTTGCGCGAGCGTGAGGCTGCTCGCCGCGCTTATGACGAGGCCATCGCATCGGGGCGATCGGCCCGGATCCTCGAGGAGGATCGGCCGGACGTGTTCACTATCCGGGTCGGCAATATCGTGCCCGGTCAACGGGTCACCGTCGCGCTCACCATCATCAACCCCCTGACCTACGAGGATGGTGAGGCAACATTCCGCTTCCCATTGGTGGTCGCACCCCGCTACATCCCGGGTGAACCGCTGGCCGATATTGCTGTCGGCGACGGCTACGCCGACGACACGGATGCGGTCCCCGACGCATCTCGGATCACCCCGCCGATGCTGGTGGCAGGATTTGCGCACTCGGTTCCGGTGACCATCGACGTTGGGATCGACCCCGCCGGTTTCAACCTGTCGCAGGTGCGATCAAACATGCCCGCGGTGACCGGTGCCGATGGGCGGATACAGGTGACACCCGGTGCACCGGCCAACCGGGATTTCGTCTTGCGGCTGGACTACGACGCGCAGGAACTCGCCAGCTCGCTGGTGCTGGTTCCCGATGCCGACGGCGACGAGGGCACCTACCAGCTGACGGTGCTGCCGCCGGCCGGTGTCGCAGCACCGCGCCCACGGCACCTGGTGCTGGTGCTGGACCGCTCCCGCAGCATGGCCGGGTGGAAGATGACCGCCGCCCGCCGCGCCGCATCCCGCATCGTGGACGCGCTCACCAGCGACGACCGGTTCGCGGTGCTGACCTTCGATGACGGCATCGAGTATCCGGTCGGTCTGCCCGCGGGGTTGACCGAGGCCAGTGACCGGCATCGCTATCGCGCGGTCGAGCACCTCGCTCGCGTCGAAGCGCGCGGCGACACCGAAATGCTCGCGCCGTTGCGGCGGGCGCTGGCCCTGTTGGGCCGGGAGCAGGTGGCCGACACCGATGATGCGGTGCTCATCCTGATCTCCGACGGGCAGGTCGGCAACGAGGACCAGCTGCTGCAAGAGCTGTCCGGCGATCTGGGGCGGGTACGGCTGCACACGATCGGTGTCGATGAGGCCGTCAACGCCGGATTCCTGCGCCGCCTGGCCGGTGTCGGCGGGGGACGCTGCGTGCTGGTGGACAACGAGGACCGCCTCGACGAGGCCCTGCCCGGCGTCATCCAGCGCTGCGCACGGACGCCGCTGGCGACCGGGCTGGAAGTACGTGCCGCGGGGTTCACAGCTATCGAGGACACCGTGAGCCCGGCTCGGTTGCCCGACCTGTTGCCCGGGGTGCCGCTGGTGGTGTCCGGACGGTATCGGGGGAGTGCGCCCGGCTCGCTGACCGTGCGCGGCGCCACCGAGGCGGGCGCGGACTGGTCGATCACCGTGGCCGCGGAGCGCTGCGCGGTCCCAGCCGTGACGGCGCAATGGGCGCGGGCCCACCTGCGCGACCTCGAGGACGGCTACGCCGCGGCGCCGGCGGATACCCGAGACGACGTGGCGACGCGGATCGTCGACACGTCGCTGCGCTTCGGTGTCTTGTGCAGGTTCACCGCCTATGTCGCCGGTGAACTTCGGGACGGCCGCGTGGTAGCCGAGGGCGCGCTGCACCACCGGGTGATCCAGCCCGTCGCGGTGCCGGCCCCCCAAAGCCCGCCGCGAGTCAGGGGCGCGTCGCAGAATGCGGTAGCGACCCGCCGGGTGGAAGGATCCGCCCGCGGCGACTCGGAAGCCAAGCGATCGAAAGTGCGAACGGTCAAGCTACGCAACGTAGTTGCGGTGGCGCTGGTCAGTGCGCTGCTGGTTGGCACCGGCTGGATCTGGTCGCTTAGCGGCGACAGCTTGTCCACCGCGACGCGTGATCAAAGCACCGGCATAGTGGGCGGCACGCCCCCCGAAATCGCGGATTCAATCGGGATTCCGGAGACCAAGGGCAGCCTCGGCGGCACCGAGAACACGGTCTCGTTGCCGGAGGCGCCGCCGCCACCAAGGACCCCGGCGGACGGAACCTACAAACGGGACATCATCACCAACGGATCGCTGCAGATGGTCGTCGCAGCGCCCGCCCAAGCCGCCGACCAGCTGGCAGTCGCGGTCTCCGACGCCGGCGGCAGGGTCGACTCGCGCTCGGAACGCTCCGGGGCCTCCTCGCCCACGGTCAGCCTCGTCGTGCGCATCCCCGCCGACAAGCTCGACGGCGTTCTGGCCGACGCGAAGAATCTCGGTGAAGTGGAATCGATGTCGATCGGCCACACCGACGTCACGTCCCAACGCGTCGACCTCGACGCCCGCATCGAGGCTCTGCAAACATCGGTGAATCGCCTGCGCGAGCTGATGGGCCGGGCGGGCAGTGTTGCCGACCTGCTCGCCGCGGAGTCGTCGCTGACCGAGCGTCAGGCCGAGCTGGACTCGCTGCGGGCCCAGCGCGCCACACTCGGTGACGAAATCTCCTATGCAACAATCAATGTCACTCTCTCGTCCAAACCGACGGTGGCGCCCGGTGGTTTCCTCGGAGCCCTCGAACGTGGATGGCAGTCATTGATCGCCACTGTCGATGGCCTGGTGTTGACCATTGGATTTCTGCTGCCCTGGATCCCGGTACTAGGCGTGCTGGTGCTGGCGGTCGTTTGGGTGTTGCGCCGCAAGATCTTTTCGCGTGCCTCCCGAGTCGGCCATGGCACCGACGGGGACTCGGAAACGGAGTCGTAGGGCAGGTGTTCGGGCCACACTGGACCGCGGAGCAGCCGATCGCGAAGTCGATCAGCCAGGGGCCTGCTCATTTTCGCCGCTTCCGGCGTCGCGGCATGCAGGCTGTTCGGCGCAACGGGTGTCGGAATGCGCAACGCGCCAGCGCGGTAGGGCTGCGGGTTGGTTGCGCTGCAACCAGTCGACCATGCCTTCGCGGACCGCGCAGCGCAGGTCCCACAGGGCGCCGGCATTGGGCGCACTGACCAGTATCCGCACCCGCACGTGGCCGCCGACGGCGTCGGTCACCTGCAACGCGCCAACGCGCTGGTCCCAAAGTTCGCTGCCGGCCAGCTGACGCTGCAGTTCGGCGCGCATCGCCTGCAGCCCAACCGCGAAGTCGACGTCGAGTTCGACGGTGCCCAGCAGTTCGGTGGCGTTGCGCGTCCAGTTCTCAAATGGTGTCGTGGTGAAGTAAGTGGTGGGCAAGACCAGCCGTCGCTGGTCCCAGAGGTTTACCACCACATAGGTCAGCGTGATCTCCTCGATGCGGCCCCATTTATCCTCGAGCACAACGACATCGCCGACGCGGATGGCGTCGGAGAACGCTATCTGGATACCGGCGAAGACCGCACCGAGCGAGGTCTGCGCGGCAAGACCGGCCACCACCGACAGCACGCCCGCGGAGGCCAACAGGGCGGTGCCGAGCGCGGCGAAGGCGGGGAAGGTCATCAGGGCCGCCGCCAGACCCAACAGCACCACGGCGGCCACCGCCAGCCTGCGCAGCGTCGTCACCTGGGTCCGGATCCGTCTGCGGTGCAGATCGGCATCGGTCATCGTCGCGTCACCGCCACCGAACTGATTGATCGCGCGCCGCTCCGCGACGAGCACCAGGCTGGCCACCAGCCAGGTGATGGCGGCGATCAACAGCAGCACCAGGGTGTGGTCAACCCAGCCGTGTAAGGCCACGGCACCGTGCACGGAACCGTGTACCGCGACAATCGCGGCAATCACCATCAATGTGACCCGAAGCGGCTTGCGGGTAAGCGGCGCGATATCGCGCAGCAGTTCGCTGCGCCGGCCGATGCGTTTCAATATCCACGACAACAGCACGCCGAGCAGGTAGGCGCCGACCAGCGCACCGCCCACCCACGCCAGACTCACGGCGACACTGGCCGCGGATGGGACCTGAGACTGCTCCGGCATCGCGTGCGCTCACCTTCCAAACAAGATTCACGGGTCGCTGGCGACCGTACGGCAGCGCCGCCCAGCCGTCACCCGATGGTGTCGTCGTCGACGCGGATGAACCTAGGCCGACTCGGCCGGCGCCGGGTCGCTCGCGCGCTCACGCCACTTGCGGTACTCGCGCCGCGCGGTGACTGCCCCGACGATCGCGGTCACGCACCAGACGGCGATGGCCGCGTACGCCAGCCAGGACGACAGGTTCATGATGGTGGCACCCAGTGCGGTGTAGACGAACGCGCGCGGCGCAGATCCGATGAGCGACCCGAGGATCATCTGCCACAGCGGTACCCCGAAGGCCCCGAAGGTGTAGGAGGCCAGTGCGTCCGAGATGCCGGGGATGAAGCGCTGGCCAACCACCGCCCACAGCCCCTGACGTTCGATCCGTGCATCGAGACGATTGGCGCGGTCGGTGCCCAGCAGGACACGGGCGCTGTCCCGGCCCGCGCGTCGGCCGAGCAGGCTGGCGACCACCGCGGTGCCCACCGTCGCGCCTAGGGTCACGAATGTGCCCAGTACCGGGCCGAACAGCACGCCGCTGCCGGCCGCCAGGATCGGACCCGGGACGAACACCGCGCCGAGGACGGTCGACATCACGACATACGCCAGCGGCGCCAGGGGGCCCGTCGCCGTGATCGCGCTACGGATCCCCGCGATGTCGATGACACGGGCCACGGCAACCAGATAGAACATCCCGAGCAGGAACCCGGCGAACAGCGCGAGCCGCACCAGGTGACGCCCCCGGCTGGCGGTTGGGGGCGCAGGATCGGTCGCGGTGTCGGTCATGGTGATATCCATCCTGCCGCACCACACGCACGCCGATGAACCGGCTGGTCGGGCTAGGTTGCCACCTCGGCTACGAAGGTGCCAGACGCCGACGTCCACTTGTCCGCAATGTCGAAGTTGCCGCAGACCCGGTTACCGTCGGTGACCAGCTGGGCCTTGCCCTTTGCCTGCGACATCTGCACCGTCGTTCGTCCGGTCACCCGGATCGAGAGATCGAACGTGTTGGGGTCTTTGCGGTCGCTGGAGGTGGTGTAGTCGCCTTCCCCGGCATTCTGCGCGCCGTTGGTGAACTCCAGCTTGAGGAACGCTTCGTCGGCCGCCAGTTCAATCTTGCGATCCTTGAGCTCCGCCAGCGGACGCTTGGTGGTGCCGATGTACACCACGATCGCCCTGCCGTCACCCCCCAGGCCGGCCAGCGGGCGATCTGCCGCCGCGTAGACGGTGGACCAATTGATCCCATCCGGGTAGCCGCCGTTTGTCGAGCTGACGTTGACCGCGGTCGCCGCGGGGCATTCACCGCCGCTGGCCTGGGCCGTGGTTGTCGAAGACGCCCCGCTGGCCGTCGACTGGGTCGGCGTGGTTGGTCCGGACTTCGTCGAGTCCGAACCACAGCCGACGGCGAGGAAGCCGGGGGACAGGAGCACCGCGACCGCCGCCGCTCGAACTAGCGCAATATGCATGCTTTCTCCTACTTCTTGAATTTCGGATTGGTGCATGAGCTGGTGCCCGGCCGGTCGCCAAACCACGGTCCAGCGATTGGGCGGGCAAAATGTCTGATGCCCGGCGTACCCACAGCGGGAATGCTAATCAGCTCGGGCGCCGAAGGATAATACCCTACCCCGGGAGGGTATCGGCGTGATGTTCCCTGGTTGCGGTGCGGCAGTCGATTCGTCGGGGCCCGACCGGCAAGTCGACGTGCTGTAGGTAGGACGGATTCGTCGTCCGGCCGGCGCGCATCCATTTCCGTGGGCGTATCTATCGCATGGATGATGGCCCGCTGGTTTCGGATTCAGGTTCATCGCGGCGCTCGGGCCGGGCATTCACCGGCCGGTCACCCGCTTGCCGTGTCGGTTTGATGCCCGGGCCGGTGACACGGGATCGAAGTCCGTATGCGGTTGACCGGGGTGCAGATGCGAGGTGGGATGGTACCCGCGAAACGACCGCCACCGACGGCGTTGGGTTTATGTAGCGGTGGAGTTCGCAAAACTTGAGCAAATCCTCACGGCACACGTCCACGCAGGCATTGGGCGGATATCGTTGGGCCTTTGAAGAGCAAGTCTTGCAGCGACAGGGTGCTCTGGGTGGCGCTAAGTTCGGCGACGGGAGGAAGCGACAGTTGCACCTCGTAGACGACGATCTCTTTCTTGTCGACATCGCGGCAGGTGAGACTGACGCGCTCGCCCGCCCCGTCGCCCAGTTCGGCATCGATGCGCTCGCGTATCGTGCCGAGCGACAATTGCCGGCCCTGCGCCTTCTCGAACACCGGATCGAGGATCCTGCCGAGCTGGTCGGCGAGTGTCACGGCATCGCTGAAGTAGACCGCCGGTGTGACGCCGGAACAGCTGCCATGCGCATACCACTCGTGGGGCACCATGGCCTTGATGTCCGACATCATCGACTGCAACTTCGATTGCACGTCCTGCGGCAGATCCAGCGACGCGATGTCGGTATCGCGTAGATGGTCACGAGCCCGACCTTCGTCCGCCTTTGGCACGTCGCAGAACTGTTCGGTTGGGGGTTGGGGCCAGAGCCCGTGCAGGATCAATGCCCGCCCCAACTTCTCGACGTGACCGGATCTGCATCCGGAGTTGTTGCGCTCCACCCGGCACAGGCTGGGGCCCCAGGTCATCACGAGCAGGCTCGAGCTGCTGTTGCCGGGTTGTTTGGAGGGTGGCGGCGAGCGGTCCACCACGAGCAGGCTGAAGGCGACGGCCGCGACGACAATCGCCGCGAGACCGGCCGATATCGAAAGTACAGCCTTATCGCCTCGCCGCAGTTGCATGGTCCACTCTTCTCAGCGGTGTCGAGTGGGAGATTCCCGCACTCGCCCAAACCAGTAACGCAGTACAGCTTTTCACGTCCGTGTGTCAACGTTGGTGGATCGCCCGCCAAAGATCACATGTGTTTGCCGAAGCCGACGAGCTCGCGGCGCCGGAAACGCGTCTCGTGAACGAGATCGATCGCTGGTTCCAGCGCAGAGCGCGCCGGGAAGGCCGCTTGGTTTCTCTCTACACGAGCCTGCTCACCGGCCGGATCTTCGCCTACTTCCGCTACCGGCTGCGGTCCGCGTTCCTGCTCGACACCAGCCGATTCGCCGTTCACGTCATCGAATTCCTGCTGCTGCTCTCCAGCCTCGGTGGGCTGGCCGTGTTTACCGTCATGGTGCTGCGAATCGGCAGCCTGATCGCCGGCGGCGGCTGGTGGGGGCTGCTCGAAGTGATGCGGGAGCGGCTGAGGGGTTTCTTCCGGGCCGGGGACCGGGATGCGGCCGAACGTGAAATTGGTTCTTGGTTGGTTCTTTCGGTGATTGTGGCCGTGGTCTTGATGATCGGTGCCGGTGCTGCACTGACGTTGTTGCGCCCCTCGGGCGACGACTCGATTGCGCACCTCTATGCACTTCTGGTGGTCCTGGAACTGGCGCTCGGCTTTCCGGTCCGGGTGATCCATTCCGGGATCTATGCCACTCGGCGCATCTACCGGCCTAGATGGTTGATGTTCGCTCCCACCTTCGTTCAGCTGGGAATTCTCACCGCCGGCCTCTACTGGTATCCCACCGCCGCGATCATCATTGCGATCGTCGCGTCCAACGCCATCGGCATTTGGGGCACCGTGCACTTCACCCTCGAGGTCTATCGGCTGACCGGGCTGTGGCCGAAACTGGGGGCACCCTGGTACGCATTCTGGCGGCTGTTGCCCAAGATCCCGCCCTGGCTTGGTCTGCAGACAACGCTGTCGGGACTTGTGTTGCGCATGGACGCGATCATCGTGCTTGCCATTGTCGGCGTGTATGGGACGAGCACGCGATCGTTTGATCTCACCGCCGGTGTGGCGGCGTGGCGGCACGTTGATGTGTTCCAGTTCTTCTATCTGGTGCTGCCGTTGTTTTGCGGCGCCTTCGAGGGCGCGGGGCTTTTCTATTTCGATTTCGTCCGGCTGCGCAGTATCCCGGCGCTCAGGGAATTTCGGCTCTTCTTCTTCCACCGTCTCCTGATGATGACGCCGCTCATCGCCCTGTTCTTCTGGTCGCTTGCTGCCGTGCTCGGGACCTATGTCCTGCACGACATTCCGCTGAGCTTCCTGTTTGCGTTGCTTCCGCTTTTTGTCGTGCGCAGTTTGATCGGGATGTACCAGATCCGCCTGTTCTCCGAAGGTCGTTTCGGCACCCACCTGTTGACTGTCGTGTTGCTGGCCGGTTTGTTGTGGCTGGTATGGATGGACCGCAACCCCGCCTCTGACCTGATTCAGATCACCGCCGCGCTGATCGCTCAACTTGTCGTGCTGATCGACCTGCAGCATTATCGAGACCGCCGCCCACCTGCGCCGCCCACGCTGCTGATGTTGGGTGACTGGATGCGTGCGCTCGCCCGTGAGCAGGGGCCAGTCCTGGTCGGCAGCATCACCATCCCGGACTCGATCGCGGCCAAGCAGAGATCGGCCGCGGTGGCGCTGATGCGGCAAAACTTCAGTGGCAAAGGGCATTTCGCGTTTCGGTCGGCAACGATTCTTGTCTACTACCAGCGAGCCGCGAACGGCGATACCGCACCGCAGCCGCATCTGGCGCTCCAGGCGATCACCGGGGGCGCTGCCAACCGCGGCAACTCGTTGGGCATGCCGATGACTACCGGAGCGGCCGCCCTCGACCGTCTGATCGCCGAAAAATGGATCCTGCCAATGGACGATGTGACATCGCAGTCGGGTGATGTTGAAACGCTTTGCGCCGAGTTTCATGTGCTCTTTCCGGACGGCATCGTTTTCGACCTCGATACGTTCGCGGGGGCACGAGACATGCGCAATCTCCACCACGGTGTGTTGACCGCGGCATTGCCCGCGGCAATAGCGAGCCTCGAAGGCGGCTCCATCGTGGTTCCCTTGGCTGATCGCCTGCTCACGCCGCTGTATCACGATGGCAGGCTGCGTCGGCTCATGCTGCTGCCTCCCGACCCCGAACCCGCGGTGTTCAGGCGCTGGCTGCAAACCATGAAGGCCTGGCGGTTCAGCTGGGGCACCATGGAGACGGGGCTGGGCCGCCATGGTTGAACCCGTTGACATCGAGCGGCGACTGGCGGATCCGAAGACCTACGAAGACGCTATTCTGCGGATCTTCTCCAAGAAGCGCCGGCGCGGGTTGGCCTTCGGTGAGGCGGCCGGCGGCGTCACCTACTTTGGCACCGCAAGCCAGCGGCGCACGCTGTCGCGGGCGATAGCCCGCGGTGTCGGCAGCGGCCGATACCGACCGCAGCCGGTCGACCTCTGGATGCTCGAGACCAAAGGGAAAGTACGCGCCGCCCACACGCCCGCGTTCAGCGATCACGTCGTGGGTTCGGCTCTGTTTCAGCTGCTTTCGCATAACGCGCGCTGCTACGGCCTGCCCGGCGTCTACTCCTATCTGCCTGGCCTGACGAATGTTGCGGCGGTGCGTGCTCTTGCCGGCTATGTGCGAGCTCACCGCGACCGGGTGGGCGACAAAGGCCCGCCGCTGTATGTCTTGCAGTCAGACTTCGAACACTACGGTGACAGTCTGCCGGTCGGTCCGGACGCGGCGCTGTGGCCAACGCTGCGCGAGATCGCGACACTCGGTAGTTCGAAGGGCCGCATCGGGGTTCACACCTGGGACCTCATCACCGCGCTGGCCCGCCCCATCGTGCGCGATGAGAGCGGGGCCCAGTTCACCCGGCGCTACGGCGTCGCGATGGGAACACCGCTTGTTCCGGTGCTGGGCAATCTGGCGGTCATACCCATGGACCGGGCGATCGTCGGTATCGAAGGCATCTTTTACGCGCGGTACAACGATGACTTCCTCATCGCTCATCCTGACCTCGCGGCGCTGCACGAGGCGGATGCGCGAATCGATGCGCTGCTTGACGAGTTGGGCGTCAAACGCAAGCTCGCCAAAGAGCTTCGCACCACCCTGAGCGCGACCGGCCAACCGTGCGCCTCCGATCCGGCCTACCGCGGCCGCAACCGGATCGACTGTCTCGGGATGTCCGTCACCCATGCCGGGACGATGGCGCTGGCGCCTCATCGGCTGCGTCGCCTCGTCGGTCGCATCACGACGCGCCTGGACGCGACCGGATCGGCCCTGTCGGGAATGCCGGCCGAGGAACGGGCGCGCCAGCTCGTCGAGGCCACCAACGTGATGCTCGATGTCACGAATCCCTTTGCGGTTTCCGGCCTATCGGCACTGCTGGAGACGACAACGGATCGGGGAGTGCTCAAGGACGTGGATTTCCGCATCGCGCGCAAGATCGTCCAGGTCGCCACGGGCCGGCCGGGTGTGCACGGCTTTCGGCTGCTTCCGCCCAGGACGCTGCGGCACCAGATGGGCCTGGTTTCGCTCGTGCAGGTGCGCAACTTGCGGTGATTGCCGGCATGCGGTTCGATCATGGGGAGGGCGCGGACCCCGCTTTCATGCGGCTTTTTCGAGGGACCACAGAGGCTACGGCTTTCGATCCCTCACTTTTTCCGTTTTTTCCCGCGTCCTCTCTTGCGCGCTGCCGGGTTGCGGCCAGGGGCCGGACCCGATGACCTGGTCCACGGTCGGTGCGAGCCCCTCTTCGACGGGCTACAACGGGTAGCGCCGGTAGCGGTGCGGCGTTGCTAGAACAGGGCGGTGCCTTTGAAGCAGGTTCTCGTGGCCCCGCTGACCCAAACGACACCGTCGGGATCGGTGGTTATCGATATTTCTCCGGCTCTGGCCAGACGCGCCCCTTGGGAGACTGTGTAGCTCAGCGGCGCGGTGCCCGTGCTGGTCAGCCACTGGGCGACGCCGGCGTTCATGCTGCCGCACACCGGATCTTCGGCGACCCCGACCCCGGGAGCGAAGGTGCGCAACTCAAACGCGTGCTCCGAACCCGACGGGTAGGCGCCGATCGCCCCCACCATGGCAGCGGACATCTGTGAGAAGTCAGGTTCAAGGTCGAGCACCTCTTGGGCGGTGGCCAGTTGCACGACCGCCCATCCGGGACCGTTGTCAACCCATTGGTGGGCGAGCACCTGGTCGCGAGCAATGCCGAATGCGGCGACGATCTGCGTCAGATAAGCCTCGTCCAGATCGCCCGTGCGTCGCATGGGTGGGGCGGCGAACGACAGCATGCCGTGATGGCGACGCAGCTGCACCAGGCCCGCGCCACATTCCTGCACGATGCGATCCGCACAGCCTGGGCTTTCGCGGTGCTCGAGCCAGGCATGCGCCGAGCCGAGGGTGGGGTGACCGGCGAAAGCAAGCTCCCCACCAGGAGTAAAGATCCGCAACTTGTAGTGGGCGTTCGGGTCTTCGGGCGGCAGCACGAAAGTCGTCTCCGAGAGGTTCGTCCAGCGGGCGACGCGCTGCATCGTTTCGTCGTCCAGCCCGGACGCGTCGAGAACGACCGCGACCGGGTTACCCATATATGGCGTCGCAGAGAACACGTCGACCTGAGCAAAATCATATGAACGGGCCACCGGCGTTGGGCCTTTCGGATATCTAGCTGGCAAGGTTTCGCCGCCGATCGTAGTTGGCCCGAGCGGGCCCTAGATGGGCCTACCCGGGTGTCTGGACTCGTCGCGGGGTTTCGGCGCCCCGCATCAACAGACCCAGGACAACGGCGACGATCACCAGAGCGGGCACATCACCGGCCAGGTGGCCGCGCTCGTGTGGGTCGCCGATCGCCTGCGCGGCCATGATCGCGGCGTGAACGACGCTCGATACCACCGTGAACCAGATCAGGCTGCGGTGGGCCAGCGGATCTCGTGCCGCGATCAGAAGGAAGACGCCAAGTGTGGTGTAGATGCCGATGATCATCGTGAGGTAATGCGATGACCCATGACCCCAACTCCAGCCGGATGGCCAGATGATGGTGAGGGGGTAGACGGCGAAGGTGAAGATCAAGCCGACGGCGATGAGCGCCGCCCGTAACAAGTTGGTCCGATTCTGGGTGTTCGTGTCGAGGTTCGGCATCGCGCGACGCTTTCGGTTACTGCCATTGAGACATCAATTTTACGCCGGTCCAGCCCGCACCGGGATAGTGGTTATACTGACTAAGTATTTTCGGCTTCGACATCGGAGGGCGCATGCCACGCACAGACAACGACAGCTGGGACTTGGCCACCAGTGTGGGGGCGACGGCCACGATGGTGGCGGCGGCGCGGGCGATCGCCACCAATGCCGACAACCCCTTGATTGCGGACAGGTTCGCCGAACCGCTGGTTCGTGCAGTCGGCGTGGACTTTTTCACGCGCTGGGTCACCGGCGATCTGGTGGTAGCCGACGTCGACGATACGGAGTCTGGTTGGCAGCTAGCGCAGATGCCAGATGCGATGGCCGTGCGGACTCGCTTCTTCGACGCGTTCTTTCAGGATGCGACCCGCGCCGGCGTCCGTCAGGCGGTGATCCTGGCGTCGGGCCTGGACGCGCGCGCCTACCGATTGGATTGGCCGGCCGGGATGACGGTTTTCGAGATAGACCAGCCGGAGGTGATCGCGTTCAAGACCACCACGTTGGCAGGGCTGGGCGCAGTACCGCGAGCCGACTTGCGCACGGTGGCCGTCGATCTGCGTCAAGACTGGCCGAAGGCCTTGACGGAAGCGGGTTTTGACGCCGGTCGCCCTACCGCGTGGATTGCTGAGGGGCTCTTCGGCTATCTCCCTCCGGAAGCTCAGGACCGACTGCTGAACAACATCAGCGCGCTCAGCGCCACGGGCAGCCGGCTGGCCTGCGAGGCGATCCCGAACAGGCCGCAGCAAGACGCCGAAAAGGCGCGGGAATTGATGCGCAAGGCCACCGCCAGATGGCGTGAGCACGGGTTTGAGCTGGAGTTCGGTGATCTCGGCTATGAGGGTGACCGAGCGGATGTGGAGTTGTATCTGCAGAACCTGGGCTGGCAGTCGGTCGGCACCCAGATGAGTCAGCTGTTGGCCGACAACGGTGCCGCGCCGATCCCGCACAACAATGACTCGGTGACCATGGCAGACACGATCTACTACAGTTCGGTCCTGACCGCATGACGACGGTGCCGCGCCGGGGCTTCAACGACGCCGTCACGGGGATCTGGAGTTTGTTGGCCCCGGCCTACGACTTGGCAATCCTGCAGCAATGGGTATACCGCCCGCCCCATGACGAGGTTCTCGCCCAGCTGCGCGCCCACAAATCTCGCAGGATTGCTGATATTGCGTGCGGCACTGGCATTCTCAGTGCTCGGATCGAGCGCGAACTGCACCCTGACGAAATCTACGGTGTAGACATGTCGCACGGGATGCTCGACCAGGCCCGGGCTAAATCCGATCGGGTGCGGTGGCTGCGCGGCCCGGCGGAGCAACTGCCGTTCGATGACGGCGCGCTCGATGCCGTGGTTACCACCACCGCATTTCATTTCTTCGATCAGCCGGCGGCGTTGCGGGAGTTTCATCGGGTCTTGGCCCCCGGCGGCCTGGTGGCCGTCTCATCCCTGAGCGCGCGCCAGCCCCTGCTGCAGCTCCCAGCGGCTAGCAAATGGAAACCCCAGCACAGCCCGTCGCCGGCCGAGATGCGGGCACTGTTCGAAGGCGCGGGGTTCACCATCAGTGATCAGCACCGCGTCCGTCGGCCGGTCTGGACGCGGCTGGTGCCTGATCTGATCACCGTCGGCACCAAGAGCTGACCGCGTTTCGGTCGCGACGGTTCTAGCGTTGCGCGGCCAGATAGGCCAGCCAGCCGCGGTAGGCGGTGATGTCGGTCGCGTCGCTGGTTGCGTCCTGGGTGGCCGTGAAACCGACCACCTCGCTGCCGTTTTCGAGTTCGATCGCGGTCAGCGCCATGGGTGGTGGTAGCGCGGCCAGGAAGCGCCCCAGGCCGGCTTCCGAGATTCGGTAGAGCTCGCCGCGGATGCCGGCGCCGGCGCCGGGATCGGTGCGCACGAGCGCGGGTTTGGCGGGCGTGGTGTCCAGGACGGTCAGGCGGTAGGCGTCGCTGGTGGTGATCGGCCCGCAATAGCGGGCGCCCAGCTCTTGTAGTTGGGGGTGCAGTGGCTGTCCGCGCAGATGAGCCCCGAAGACGGCCAGCTCAACCCCATGATTGACCAGCAACGGGGTGCTGACCCCGCTGAGGCGGGCCGCAATGTCGATGGCGACCTGGTCGCCGAAGGCCGCGGCGATGAGCATGACACCGAACGGCCTCGCGTCCGGCAGTGGTGCGGCGGGGATGGCGATCGCGGCCAAGTCCAGCAAATTGCAGAAGTTGGTGAAGGTACCCATCCGCCGATTGATCCCGGCCGGATCGGCCGCAACGGCGGCCAAACTCGGGTGCTCGGTGGTGGTGGGTAGCAACAGTGCGTCGAAGCGGCCCAGAAGTTCGGCCGCAGCACCGCGCGCATAGGCGAGCGCGTGTAGGTCCGCGGCGAAGGCGGCCCCGGTGGTGGAGCGCGCCGCGGTGATGATGGTGGCCACTGTCGGATCGGCGCCGGACGGGTTGGTGTCGAGGAATTCTCCGACGGCCGCGTAGCGTTCGGCCACGATTGCGCCGTCATAGAGCAGGCGGGCCGCATCCAGCAGCGTGCTGATGTCGACGGTGGCGATGCTGGCGCCCGCGGCGGTAGCGGCTTGCACACATCGCTGGAAGGCAGTCCGGTACGTGTCGGTGAGGGGGGCCAGGTTCTCCGGCGTGGGAATCGCAAGCCGGGGTGTCTCGGGTGCGGCCAGGGCGGCGTCGGATGGCCAGCGCCGGCTGCGGGGATCACGCGCGTCGGGGCCGATCATGGTGGCGATGGCGAGCGCCGCGGTGGGTAGCTCGGCCGCGAATACCGTGACGGTGTCGTAGTCGGCGCAGGCGGGCACCACGCCGTGGGTGGGGATGATGCCCAGGGTGGGTTTGATGCCGATGATTCCGTTGAGGGCGGCCGGCACGCGTCCGGAGCCGGCGGTGTCGGTACCGATGCCCAGGTCGGTGATGCCCAGGGCGACAGCAACCGCTGAACCCGAACTGGAGCCTCCCGAGATCAGCTCTGGGTGCTGCGCATTGCGGACGGCGCCATAAGGGCTTCGGGTGCCGACCAACCCGGTGGCGAACTGGTCGAGGTTGGTCTTGCCCAGGATGATCGCGCCGGCGTCGATGAGCCGTTGCACCGCGGCCGCGGTGGTGTCAGGGGTGTAGGCGAACTCGGGGCAGGCTGCGGTGGTGGGTAGACCCGCGACGTCGATATTGTCCTTGACCGCGACCAGCAATCCGGCCAGCGGCAGGTCTTGTCCCGCGGCCACCCGCCCTTCGATGACCGTGGCGTCGGCGAGCACATCGGCTTGGTCGCGCAGGGTGATCCATACTTCGGGCCGATCGGTGTCGGCGATGCGCCGGTAGGCGGCCTTGACTCGGTCGGTCGGAGTCGGGGCGTGGGTCATGCATTGTCTCCGTTCACCGTTGCGGGTGTGCCGGGGGCGGGGGTAGGCACCCGCACAATAATCCCCCGAGACAATCCCCCGAGACGGCGGCCCGCGGGCGTGGCCTTGCGGTTACCCGTGCGATCCGAGACCCCGAGCCCGGTGCGCGCGGGCTCATCAATCACCGGTCGATCCGCCAAACCTGTTGAACAACTGAATGTTTGGACGTCTTGGCGAGTTGGCCATTGCGCAGCGATGTCGTCGCGAGGTGAATCGCTTGTGCTGCAAGGTTGGTGGCCGTATCGGGTGGGGCAGGCGTTGGCCGGATGTCCCGGCCGGCAACGGATGCATTTTGCCCGCCTTGCAGCGACAACCGACGAGTAGGGTCCAAGCAATGACTCACCACCCGAAACGCCTGCTCGTTACAGTTGTCGGTGCGTTCGCGGCCGGCGTGCTCGCCCCGGCAACGGCTCACGCCGACATCGTCGGATTCACGTCGCCCAGCGGCAACATCGGCTGCATGATCGACTCTTCGTCGGTGCGCTGCGATGTCCGTGACCGCACCTGGTCGCCGCCGCCGAGGCCCGCCGATTGCGAGTCGATGATGGATTATGGGCAGGGCATCGTGCTCACCGCCGGTCAGCCCGCTCGATTCGTCTGTGCCGGTGACACCGCGCTGGGCGGCGGGCCGGCGCTGGCCTACGGCGACAAGATCACCAAGGGATCGCTGCAGTGTGAAAGTGAGACGTCGGGGGTGACCTGCCGCGATATCGGCGACGGCGGAGGTTTCTCGATCTCACGCGACGGCTATCAGCTGTCCTGATCGGCTGCCCGCGAGGGATAGCAGTCAGGGGTCGGCGCAACGGGTGGCGGTCTAGGGGAAAGTCACAACGATCTTATCGGCCGTTCCCGGTGCGGTGGCGGCGGCAAGGGCATCCTGCACGTTGTCGAATGCGATGGTGCGGTCGACGATCAATGCATATCTCTGCCAATCGGCGACGATGTCTTTGGTGACGTCGAAGATTTCGGTGGGGTAGCCGATCGATCCCACCAGGGTGATCTCGTGGCTCATCACGGTGACCAGATCGACCTCGACCGGCTTCTTGTGGACGGCCACGATGCCGATGGTGGCCCCCTTTTTCGCGTTGGTCAGCGCGCTGTTGACGGCCGCGGGCGCGCCGGCGGCGTCCAGGTAGATATCGGTGCCCGCCTTGCCAGGGAACAGTGCCTGCCCAGGACCGTGCAGATCGATGAGCCGTTGGGTGAGATCTTCCTCGGCGGAATTGATGACCGCGTCGGCACCCACTTGGAGCGCCTTGTCCAGGCGGGACGGGATGAGATCAGCGACCGCGACGTGCGCGGCGCCGACCGACTTGAACGCCAGCACCGCGCCCAGACCGATTGGGCCGGCACCGAAGATCAGGATCTTGTCAGAAGGCTTTGGCTTGCATTGGTTTACAGCATGGCGGGCCACCGCCATCGGCTCGTTGAGCGCGGCCACTTCGAACGGTATGTGCTCGGGAATGACCTCCAGGCTTACCCCGCGCACCGCCTCCTCGATGAGGAGATAGTCCGCCAGCGCGCCACTGGCTCCGCCGTTGCCGATGATGCCGTTGGGGGCGGCCATCGGATTGATGACGACGTGGTCACCGACGGCGAGGCCAGATACCCGCGAGCCGACCGCGACCACCTCGCCGGCGGGTTCGTGCCCGAGCGGCATCCGGCCTCGATGGGGCGGTAGGCCACCGATCGAGATGTAGAACGAATCGGTGCCGCAGATTCCGCAGGCGCGGATCTTGACCAACACGTCTTTGGGCCCGACCTGCGGGTCGGGTGCCTCGATGACGTCGGTGTGGCCCGGGGTCGTCACCACAGCGGACCTCATGCGCGTGCTCCCGTCGTCAACGGATTCTGGATTTGTCGGCCCGGGTGAGCGACCGTTTGGGGCCGCCCCGGCGGCTACGCCCACGTGGCGACGGTCCAGGCTGCCACCGAGCCTGCTCCCGAACGCTGCAAGGAGTCAATCCGCGAGAGAGGATAGCCAGGATGGCTCGAGTTCGATGGTGGCCGTATTGGCAGGACGTTGATGGCAGCGCCGGCAGCACCGGCGCTGCCCGCACCGGCGCCACGAACCCGAGAAGACCGGCCATCGCGGTGGCCGAACGGATGGTTGCGGGTGCGCTGGTGCTGCTTCCCAGCGCACTATTGTTGCTGCGCCTGGGCGAACCTTTCGCGATCTCGGCGATGGCGAGCACAACCGCTATCGTCCTGCACTCACCGAACCGTTACCGGCGCAGACCGCACGTCATCGCCAGCTGCTATGCCACCGGGTTGGCGATCACGGTCCCCATCACGTTGATCGGCATGCTCACCTCCATGTCCGGGCTGCTCGCGTCGACCATCGCCGCGGTGGTGATCGTGGCGGCGCCCGTGGGCCGCGTTCACCCACCAACCGCGTGCATCCCGCTGGCGATCACCAGATCACCGGGACCTGCCGCGATGCTGCTCGGATGGGTGACGTTTGCCGTCGTCGCGGTGGGGTTTCTGGCCGCGTTGTGGATGATGCTGATGCTGGCGACCCGGCGGCGGTGGTGACAGACTCGGCTTGACCTCGGTAGGTTCACCGGGGGAATGCCCTGGTAACGCCGGTGGCGGGGTCCTGCTAATCTGCCCGCTGGCCAAGACGATTCGACCAAATCCGACGACCAAATCTGACAAGGAGACCGCCATGCCAGTCACCGTGACACTCGAACTCAGAATCAAGCCCGAGGCTGTGGGTGCGGCACGTGATGTCCTGGGGCGAGCGCTGCAAGATACCCGGGCCTTCGACGGAAACCTCGGCACCGACGTGCTTGTCGACGAGGACGACGAAGCGCACTGGCTGATCTACGAGCTTTGGGACACCGTCGAGCACGATGAGGCCTACCGCAGCTTTCGTGCCGGCCCCGGACGGATAACAGAGCTGCCGCCGTTGCTGGCCGCGCCTCCAGTCAAGATCAGATACACCACCACCGACATCTGACGGGTCTTACGCAAGACGCTTCGCTGAGGTCAGTTCGAGGTCAGCCGGTACACGCGGCTGGCGTTGTCGCGCAGTATCCGAGCCTGGTCGAACTGGTCACCGAGCACCTCGCGCAGGATCGAAATGGTCTGGGGCAAAGCCACGTTGGGCTTGTCGATGGGGAAGTTCGAGGACCAGAAGGTGCGTTCAGGTCCGAAGGCCGCCTGCAAGTGGCTGATCAGCGGCGCAGCCGCCTCGCGCAGTTCGTCGTGGCTGCGTGCTCCGGCGCCCAACACCGGCATCCCGAAGCCGCTGTGCTTGGCGACCACGTTGGGCAGTTCGGCCAGCGATGAGATGTCGTCGCGCCACCGCCCGAGGATGGCGCGGCGGTCCGCGGAGCTAGTGCCGGTGTGTTTGCCGGATGGACCGTATGCCCCCACCGGAGTGGCGTAGTGATCGAGGATGAAGGTGGTGTCGGGATATTCCCGCGCGAGCGTGATCGCGTCGGGTAATTGGTGGCTGTAGACCCACATGTCAAAGCTGAGCCCGCGCTCGGCCACCGCGGTGAAGCCGCGCCGAAAATCCGCGCTCGAGTACAGATTGGCGTTGGGTGTCCAATTCATGACGCCGCGGTCGTCGCTGTGCGCGCCGATGCAGCGCACCCCGCGCACCAACGCGCTCGCCTGCAGGTGTGCGTCCAGCAGTTCAGCGATACGTGGCGCCGACGGGTCGGCATGCACCACGATCGCGCCGAGGGCCGGTGCTCCGGCAATGCCGAATGGCAGGGCGCTGACCCACTGCGTCTCGTCCACGCTGCCCAGTGGGTCTTTGGTCCGCCACCCGGCTTCCACGTGCACGACGGCGTCGACGCCGACGGGGGAGCTGTCTTGGAGGTAGTCGACCGGTAGGTAGCGATCCAGCAGGTAGCGCGGGTCACCGATGAACTCGCGCGAGGCGCGTGGAAAAAGCCGCAGCAGCGCTGGAAGCACCGTCGGCGCGCGGCGCACGATCTTCGCAACGCCGGACACCGCCCGGGGAGTGGCAAACGGGTCCCATTGGTGAACGTGGGCGTCCACCACCGTCGGTGCGCGATCTGTCACGTGACCACTTTCGCCGCTGCGCTGGTGTCGGTCTCGGGAATCGCAGAAATATGGGGGCGACCGGTCAGCGTTGGGTTCCAACCGCTGACCAGCTCAGAACATAGGCTGGACAGCAACCGGGGTGAGGAAAGAGGACGAACACAGAGGACAGGAAGAGGGGACAGGATGGTCACTGACTACAACCAGGGCGAAATCGCTGAACAGTACAAGAAGACGAAGGCGATCCCGGTGCGGACCAGGATCGAGGCCTACTCATTTCTGAAACACATTGGCGCCGTTACGGGCGAGAAGGTGGTTGACATCGCCTGCGGTGCCGGGGACTACACCCGCGTGATGCGGCGGGCCGGCGCCGCGCGCGTTGTGGGCTTCGATATCTCCGAGAAAATGATCGGGCTGGCCCGCGAGCAGGAGGCACACCAGCCACTAGGTATCGAGTATTTCGTTGCCGACGTCAGCCAGGAAGTGGCACAACAGGATTTCGACCTCGCGATCTCGGCTTATCTGCTGGTGTACGCCCGAGATCGCGACGAGCTTGCTGGGATGTGTCGCGGGGTGGCTTGCCGGGTTCGGTCGGGTGGCCGGTTTGTCACCCTCACCACCAACCCGGGCCTTTACACATTCGGGCGGGTGCCCGACTACCGCAAGTATGGCTTCCAGATAAAGCTGGCCGATGCCGTGTTCGAGGGCGCGCCCATCGAGTTGACGGCGTTTGTCGATGGCGCACCGCTGGTGATCGAAAACTACTATCTGCCGATTGCGGCGTATGAAGCCGCGCTGCGGCAGGCCGGCTTTCACGATTTCGTGGTGCACGTGCCCGATCTGGCGGCGGCACCTCAGGGCGAAGACGAGGGCGATTTTTGGGATGACTACCTCAACTATCCGCCCGCGATCGTCATCGAATGCGACCGCGACTAACACGCTGGGCCGCCGGCGGTGTGCTAGCCCGGCGTGGGTTTTTCGCCCTGGACTCGTGGCGTCACCCAGGCGAGTGCGGCGAAAACCAGTGCGCCACAAAGCACATAGAGCCATCCCAGCGGAGCCTGGGTGCGTTCCGGACTGACCCCGACGATGGCCATGATCGCGGCGATGATCAGGTACGTCAGGGTGCCGAACAGTCCGCTGACCAAACCGAGGTTGCGACTGAACGCCCCGAGTGCTGCGGCCTGCGCCTGCGGGACCAACGCGCCGCACCCCGCGACCGCCAGCGATACCGCCAGCGTGATCGCCCAGGGATTGACACCAACCACGGGAGCCGACCCCAATAGCAGCACCGCCCCGACCATGTACAGCGTCCAGTCGGCAAATGCCAATCGGCGAAAGGCCATGCGAGTGGCCAACATGCCGGTCGAAAAGCTGCCCAGTAACACCGCAACACCGACGACCAGCGCGATCAGACCATAGGCTGAGGGCGAGAAGCCCATCTCGTCCTGATACAAAAACGGTGCGGCCACACCGAACGCGAGCTGCGGACCGGCCAATAACCCGAAAACCGCTGCTAATGCCAGGAACACGCGGTTGCGCGCGGTTGCGGTCACAACCTGCCACGTCCGGCCGAGTTCAAATCGGGTCCGGGACTCTTTTTCCAGGGTTTCCGGTAGCGCCCAGGCGACCGCCAATCCCACCACAACACTCAACGCCGCTAT
Organism: Mycobacterium marinum; assembly: GCF_003391395.1. Lineage (NCBI taxonomy): Bacteria > Bacillati > Actinomycetota > Actinomycetes > Mycobacteriales > Mycobacteriaceae > Mycobacterium > Mycobacterium marinum. The sequence continues at coordinate 4,116,508 of NZ_CP024190.1, read as the reverse complement.
CAAAACGAAAACGTAGCGCCACGAGGCGTACTCGACAATGAACCCGCCCACTGCCGGGGCCACGATCGGTGCCGCTGACCAGGCAGCGCCCAGCAAGCCGTTGACCGATCTTAGTTGTGCACCTTCGAAACAGTCTGCGGCAATGGCGATGGCGACAACAATGAAGGCACTACACGCACCGCCCTGTAGGAACCGCAGCACCAGCAACATGGCAACGTTGTTGGCCGCCGCGCAGGCGAGGCTGGTCACCGTCAGCGCGGCCGCGCAGCCCATGAGCACCGGCTTGCGTCCCCAGGCATCTGACATGATGCCCACGGCAAGGTAGCTCAGGGCCATGCCGATCATGAACACCGTCACCGTGGACTGCAAGGCGGTAGCGGTGGCGCCAATACTGGTTTCCATCTGTGGCAGCGCGGGGGTGTAGGCGTCCATCGGAATCTGATTCAGCGGAACCACACACAGCAGCACCGCGACAATCCGTCGCGATGGCGCCGATGCTTTCACGGGCGTTGCCCCTCGGTCTGCCCGTGGCGTCGACGCATAGCTGCGAATCCTACGGGCAAAACGGTCCGCCGTGTTGGCGTGCCGGCCCCGGTCCGGCCCTTATTAACTAGGCTGAGTTCTTGTAGCTGCATCGGTGTCATGCCGGAATCGGAAGGAGCCCGCCGGTGAAGGTCCACCACCTCAACTGCGGCACCATGAATTCGCCCGGCGCAGCACTGTTGTGCCACGTCCTGCTCGTCGAGGCCGGCAACGGGCTGGTCCTGGTCGACACCGGCTTTGGGGTACAAGACTGCCTTGATCCGCGCCGGCTAGGCGCGTTTCGTCACTTCCTTCGGCCTGCCTTGCTGCAGAATGAAACTGCGGTGCACCAGATCGAGCGTCTTGGCTACCGGCCGTCCGACGTTCGCCATATCGTGCTGACCCACTTCGACTTCGACCACATCGGTGGGCTGGCCGACTTCCCGGGCTCTCACGTCCACGTCACCGCCGCCGAGGCCCGCGGCGCCATCCACGCCCCATCGTTTCGTGAGCGCGTGCGGTATCGAAGCGTGCAGTGGGCGCACGGCCCCAAGCTGGTGGAGCATGGTCACAACGGCGAATCCTGGCGTGGCTTCGCCGCGGCCAAACCCCTTGACGCCATTGCTGACGGTGTGGTCCTGGTGCCGATGCCCGGTCACACCCGTGGCCATGCCGCGGTCGCCGTCGACGCTGGCGACCGTTGGATCCTGCACTGCGGCGACGCCTTCTATCACGTCGGAACATTGGACGGACAGTCCAAAGTGCCGTTCGTTCTGCGAAGCCAGGAAGAGCTGTTCTCCTTTGACCGCAGGCAACTGCGGGACAACCAGGCGCGTCTAGCCGAGCTGCAGCGCCGCCAAGATCCGGAGCTGCTGATCATCTGCGCTCATGATCCCAGCCTCTATGCACTCGCCAAAGACATGTCATAGCCGACCTTCTTTGCCTGGGCGCCCCACTCACCGTGCTTGGAGTTCCGTTCTGGCTTGGTCGATTTGGTGATACGCATAGGTGGCCATGGCGGCGGTGGTCATGGCGGCACCGCTCTGGGAGAACGATTCACAGGCGCGGTCTCCAAGTGCATCGCGCAGGTGCGAGATGGTTGTTCTGAGTTCCGGGAACGACGCCTCGGTAATGGGGTGAAATGCGAAACCGGCTATGGTGGCAGCCGCCTCGTAGCGGCCCAGCCGATCGAAGAACGCTGCTAGTACGGCCAGCGGTGTGCTGATCAGGGTGGTGTTTCCGGCCTCGTGGTGATTATGAATCGCCAATGTGAAGTAGTCGAGCGCGGACAATGGATCACCATATTTGGCCTCGACGCGGCACAATACGGCGGCTAGGTGCGTCTCGCTGTTGCGGTTACCGGTGTCCTGGGCGATCCGCAAACCACGGCGCATGGCGGCAAGGGCGCTGGCGGGGTTGGTGTCGCGGAAGGTGAATCCATAGGCAAGTAGGGCGTAACACAGCGCCGCGGGGTTGCGGGTGGCTTCGGCGGACTCGATCAGCGCGTCGGCCAGCTGCTCGGCTTCGTTGCATTGACCCTTGATCGTCAAGGCCAGCACCAGACATCCCAGGGTGAGTGTGTGCGTGTCGCGACCAAGCGCGAGCTGGGTGCGGCACAACTCGACCGACTGTTCAGGGTGCCCGCTGCTGGTATACGCACCGGAGGGCCACCCCTCGATGCCGAACGGCACCTCGTAGCGGTCGGTGGCCAGCAACCGGGCGGCCTCATCGGCGTAGCGGATGGCTTCTTGGACGCGCCCCGTCATATAGCACTGTGATGCCAGCACGTGCAGGAACGCGAGCTTGGGATGATCGACCGCTCGTTCGATCGCTTCCTCGACCCACGTCAGCGGCTCAAATCTGTTCACAAAAAAGCCGAGAAATCCCACCCAGGTGGCGATGCTCGCGGCATCGTCGAGGTCATTGTTGTCGGCGGTCCAGCGAAAGGCCAGGCGCAGATTGGCGAGTTCGGCGGTGAGCCACGTGTAGGCCTCAGGTTGCCGGGGGCTGTCCCACACCGCCGCCACGTCGGGCAACCGCTGGGCGAAGTGGCGGGCATGCGCCGTTCGAGCGGCCAGTGCCTGCCCGCGGGTGACCAGTTGCTCCTCGGCGAACTCGCGGATGGTCTCCAGCATCGAAAACCGTGATCGCCCCGAAAGCCGGTCGACGATGAGCAGGGACTCGCCCACCAACGCATCCAGCAAGTCCAGCACCTCGTAGTCGTCGTGAGTATCGGCGGATCCGGCTACCGCGCAAGCACTTTGCAGATCGAAACCACCGGCGAACACCGAGCAACGCTCTAGCAGAACCTTTTCCGCGTCGCTGAGATGGTCGTAAGACCACGCAACGGCGTGACGCAGCGTTTGGTGACGTCCCAGGCCGCGCCGAGATCCGACCAGCAAGCGGAAGCGGTGATCGAGCCGATCACGCACCTCGATCGGGGTCATCGACGCCATGCGGGAGGCGGCCAGCTCGATGGCCAGCGGGATTCCGTCAAGACGCCGGCAGATTTCGGCGATCGCGGCCGCATCCTGGGCATCGGTCGGTGCGAAGCCGGGGGCAACACTTTGGGCGCGTTCGACGAAGAGGGTGCCGGCAGCGGACACCACGCCGCCACCGACATCCAGCGACGGCACCGACCACAGCTGCTCGTCAGGCACCTCCAGCCGCTCGCGACTGGTCGCCAGGATCCGCACGGTCGTCGAACCGGCGAGGATGGCTTCGATCAGGTCGGCCGCCGCGTCACGCACGTGCTCGCAATTGTCGAACACCAAGAGCCGGACCCGTCCTTCCAGCGCCGTGGCCACGCTCTGGGTTACGGTCTTTCCCGCTTGTTGGGTAATCCCCAGCACGGCGGCCACCGCGTCGGGCACCGCGGCCGGATCGGAAACGGCGGCCAGTTCGAAAAGCCAAACGCCATCCGGGAATTCATCAGCAACACGTGTTGCGACCTCCAGCGCCAGCCGAGTCTTGCCGACACCACCGACCCCGGTCAACGTCACCAACCGATGGACCTGCAACGCCGTCTGTACCTGGCCGATCTCCGCCGCACGAGCGACGAAGCTGGTCAGCGCGGGCCGCAGGTTGCCAGGACTTGTATCCGGTGCCCGCAAGGCGGGGAAATCGGTGCGCAGGCCCGGTGCCCGAACCTGGAACACCCGCACCGGGGCAGGCAGATCCCGCAACCGGCGTGACCCGAGATCTCGCAAGTCCACTCCGCTGATCAGATTTGCTGTCGAGTCGGTCAGCAGGATCTGGCCACCGTGGCCGGTCGCCATCACCCGCGCGGCGCGATTGAGCACCGCACCGAAGTAGTCCGCGTCATGCGGCTCGGCTTCGCCGGTCGCCAGCCCCATCCGCACCGGCAACTCGAGTGCTCGCTGTGCATCGACGGCGGCATCGACGGCGGATCTCGGCGACGCGAACGCGGCGCAGACGCCGTCGCCCGTGTGCTTGAACAACCAGCCCCGGTGCGTCTGGATCGTCCGTTTGAGCACCGCATCATGGGCCGCGAGGGCGGCCCGCATCCGATCGGGGTCGGACTCCCACCGGCGGGTGGAGCCCTCAACATCGGTGAACAGGAACGTCACGATCCCCGAAGGTGGACCCCCCAGATCAGCGGCCACTAACGCAGAATGCCACACCGAAGGCGGTTCTACCTCGAACATTGCCGCAAAGCGTTCGGCTGGGCGCAGGGGCTGCACCGACCTCAGCGGCCTCGTTCGGTGACCCCCGTGACGTGTGTTTTCAACCATCTCGCTAAATTCGAGACGCCATGTCGTCGGAAGGAATCTCATGAACGCGCGTGTCGAGCAGCTGGAGTTTCAGGCGGAGGCCCGGCAGCTGCTGGATCTGATGATCCACTCGGTCTACTCCAACAAGGACTCATTTCTGCGGGAGCTGATCTCCAACGCCTCCGATGCGCTGGACAAGCTGCGAATCGAGGCCTTCCGGAACAAGGACCTCGAAGTCGACACCTCGGACCTGCACATCGAGATCGAGGCCGACAAGGGCGCGCGGACACTGACCGTGCGCGACAACGGCATCGGAATGACCCGGGCGGAGGTCGTGGACCTGATCGGCACCCTGGCCAAGTCGGGCACCGCCGAGCTGCGCGCGCAGCTGCGGGAGGCCAAGAACGACGCAGCCTCCGAGGAGCTGATCGGCCAATTCGGCATCGGGTTCTACTCATCGTTCATGGTCGCCGACAAGGTCGAACTGCTCACCCGCAAGGCCGGTGAGAGCGAGGCCACCAAGTGGGAGTCCAGCGGAGAGGGCACCTACACGATCGAATCCGTCGAGGGTGCACCGCAGGGAACCTCGGTCACTTTGCACCTCAAGCCCGAAGACGCCGAGGACGAGCTGTACGACTACACGGCGGATTGGAAGCTACGGCATCTGATCAAGAAGTACTCGGACTTCATCGCCTGGCCGATCCGCATGGAGGTGGAGAAGCGCGTCCCGGCCCCTCACGAAGAGGGGGAGGAGCCCGGCGAGGAGACCGTGGTCCTCGAAACCGAGACGCTCAACTCGATGAAGGCGTTGTGGGCCAGGCCCAAGGACGAGGTCTCCGCCGACGAGTACAACGAGTTCTACAAGCACATCGCGCATGCCTGGGATGACCCGATGGAGGTCATCGCCATGAAGGCCGAAGGTACCTTCGAGTACCAGGCGCTGCTCTTCATTCCCTCGCACGCCCAGCATGACCTGTTCAATCGGGATGCAGTCTTCGGTATTCAGCTGTATGTCAAGCGCGTATTCATCATGGGCGACTGCGACCAGCTGATGCCCGAGTACCTGCGCTTTGTCAAGGGTGTCGTCGACGCACAGGACATGTCACTGAACGTGTCTCGCGAAATCCTGCAGCAGGATCGCCAGATCAAGGCGATTCGCCGACGGCTGACCAAGAAGGTCCTGTCCACCATCAAGGATCTGCAGTCCGAGCGGCCCGAGGACTACCGCACCTTCTGGACCCAGTTCGGCAAGGTCGTCAAGGAAGGGCTGCTGGCCGACTTCGACAACCGCGAGACGCTGTTGGAGATCTCCTCCTTCGCCTCGACCCACAGCGAAGAGGAACCCACCACCCTGGCCGGCTACGTGGAGCGCATGAAGGAAGGCCAGACGCAGATCTTCTTCGCGACCGGGGATTCGCGACAACAGATCCTCAAGTCGCCGCACCTGGAGGCCTTCCGGGCCAAGGGCTATGAGGTGCTGCTGCTCACCGACCCGGTCGACGAAGTATGGGTGGGAGTGGTCAACGAGTTCGATGGAAAGCCGCTGCAGTCGGTCGCCAAGGGCGAGGTAGACCTGGACTCCGACGGCGAAGGGAGCGAGGCCGAGCGCGAAGAGCAGCAGAAGGAGTTCGCCGACCTGCTGGGCTGGCTCAAGGAGACGTTGGGCGAACAGGTCAAGGAAGTGCGGTTGTCCACCCGCCTGACCGACTCGCCGGCTTGCCTGATCACCGACACGTTCGGCATCACTCCCGCGCTTGCCCGCATCTACCGGGCCACCGGGCAAGACGTTCCGGTCGGCAAGCGAACGCTGGAACTCAACCCCACCCATCCGCTGGTGATCGGTCTGCGCCAGGCGCAGGCGAGCGCTGACGACGATGCCAAGAAGGCGGCGGTCAGCGAAACCGCGGAGCTGCTCTACGGCACAGCGCTTCTTGCCGAAGGCGGTGCGCCAGACGATCCGGCCCGGTTCGCCGAGCTGTTGGCGGATCGTCTGACGCGAACGCTGTAACTAACGCCGGCCCAGCTTCTCGCGGACCGTGTCGGTGAGGAATCGCCGGGCCGACACGGGGTGAAAAGCCCTGGCCGCCTCGGTTAGTGCGGCACGCGCGTCCGCGCTGAGTTCGATGTCGGCTGCGGCAACATTGAACTCGAGTTGCTCCACGCTGGACGCTCCCGGGATGGCGACCACGCCGGGCAGGCTGATCAACCATGCCAGCGCCACCTGGGCGGACTTTGCGTCGACGTCAGTGGCGACGGCGCGAAGCGTCTGCAGCAGCGGCTCGATCCGGCGCAGGTTCTCCGTGCCGAACAGCGGGTTGACGGCCCGAACACCGGTCGGCCGGTTGTCCACACCGTATTTGCCGCCCAGCAGCCCCTGCGCCAGTGGGCTGTAGGCGATGATGATGCGGTTCTCCCGTTCGGCGAAGGGAACCAGGTCATCGAGCGGACCGGGATGCGCCAGCGAGAAATGCACCTGGTTGCTGACGACGGGGCGCCCGAGTGCGGCGTCCGCTTTCTTCCAGCGCGCCAACGAGTAGTTGGAGACGCCGGCCGCTCCGATCCTGCCGGTGTCGAGCAGCTCGCGCATGCCCGGCATGATCACCGAATCGGGGACCACCGGGTTGGGCTGGTGGATCTGATACAGCGGGATGCGGTCGAGCCGCAACCTGCGGGCACTGGCCCGTTCGCGCCGCTTGACCACCGCCGGAAACGGCGCCACGGGCATGATCTTGCTGGCCACGACCACGTCGGCGCGCTCGTCGCCGAGTGCCTCGCCGAGAATCCGCTCACTCTTGCCCAGTCCGTAGACCTCGGCGGTGTCGAACAGGGTGACTCCCAGCGCACGAGCGCGCGCGACGATGTCGCGGGCGGCGCCGGAGGCGTACCGGTCCCCATAACCCCACTCGCGTGAGCCGAACTGCCAGGTGCCCAGCCCGATCCGGCTGACATTTCCGATTCCGTCGACCTCGAGGTGTTTCATGGTTCACACGGTACTGAGCGGTCTCCCTGCGTCTGGGCGGTGAGGGTGCGCAGAATGCCGGTCAGCACGGCGTGTCTTCGTGCAGACACGCACGCTCGCGGCGCCGGCGAGTGCCGTCAGCGCGCCCTGTTGACCGAGTCGATGTAGGGCGCGAGCAGGTGCGCCATCCCTTTGGCGGCCTCATCGGCATCACTCGGGGGCAGGGCGAGGTAGCTCAGGGCAGCCCGTACCACCGCCTGGCCCATCACCGCCGCGTCGTATTCGTTGGCGTTTACCCAGCTGTGCTGGAAGGTCTGGGACAGCTGTTCGGTGGCATGATCGACCAGGAACTGACTCTCGACGGTGATCAAACGCAGAATGTCGTTGGGTGCGTCTTCAGTTCGCAGCACCTGGGCTAGGGGGTCGTTGGCGACGCGGTGGAAGAAATCACTGAACACGGTCTGCATAGCGCTGTAGCCGTTGCCGTGGTTTTCGCTGATCGCCGTTTGCATTCCGGTGACGATGCTGTCGGTCAGGCGCAGGGCGTAGTGGCGCGCCAGGCCCCGGCGCGACTGGAATTCGTTGTAGAGGGTGCCCCTGCTGATGCCTGCGGCGGAAGCCACATCGGCCATGGTGATCGACGACCATTTCTTGACCAGCAGCAACCCGTGCATCGCGTCGAGAACCCCGTTATGCATCAGATTCGCAGCGGTGCTGCGATACGGATTGCGGGTTCGATGCTCGGGGTCGACCATGTAGCTGAGATTAGTGCGCATTGATAGTGCCTTCGACTTTCGGTCCACAATGTTGTTTTGGGTAGGCGCCGCCCGTGCATTTGCGAGAATGTCGACGACGACGGTCCCGCCCGAATTAACTCCGGTAGGTCCTCGCGGGCCGGTTGTGACAACCGAAATGGCTACTGAAGGTTGCTATTTGGGGATATGGCCATACATGTCCGCATGGCCATATCCGGTGGGCTGATGGTGCTAGGTCCGGCTGACTTCGATCATCTCGAAGTCCGACTTTGCGGCGCCGCAGTCCGGGCAGCTCCAGTCGTCGGGAATGTCGTCCCAACGTGTTCCCGGGGCTATGCCGTCTTCGGGCCAACCTTGTGCCTCGTCATACTCAAACCCGCACTGCACGCAGCGATACAGCTTGAAATCGGTTGACATGTCAGGCCTCCTGTAGCTGGAAGTCGATCTTCTCCCGGACGCCGCAGTCTGGGCAGTTCCAAGTTTCATCGACATCGGCCCAGCTGGTGCCCGCCGGATACCCCTCGCGCGGGGCACCGGCAGCTTCATCGTAGACGTAGTCGCACACCGGGCAGTGGTAAGCGGCCATCACCGGACACCGTAGGTGGCGAGGATCTTGTCGCGCTTGCGCGGATCGATGTTGACCTTGGTGATGTCGCCGTCGTAGTGCTCAATGACGCGGTGGTCCATCAGCTTCCGCCACAGCGGCGGGAAGTAGGTCAGCGTGATCAACGTGGCATAGCCGCTGGGCAGGTTGGGGGCGCCGTCCATGCTGCGCAGCGTCTGGTAGCGGCGTAGGGGATTAGCGTGGTGGTCGCTGTGCCGCTGCAGGTGGTACAGGAAGATGTTGGTGACGATGTGGTCGGAGTTCCAGCTGTGCACGGGTGCGCAGCGTTCGTAGCGCCCCGAAGCGGTGCGCTGCCGCAGCAGCCCATAGTGTTCGAGGTAGTTGACCGACTCCAACAGTGATGCGCCGAACAGTCCCTGAATGATCAGGAATGGCAGCACCTGCCAGCCGAACACGGCGGTCAGCGCGCCGAACAGAACCACCGACATGATCCAGGCGTTGAGCACATCGTTGCGCATGCTCAGGGTGGGCTTGTTGATGCGTTGCATGCGGCTCTTTTCCAGCTCCCATGCGGACTTGAGCGAGCCGAACATACTGCGCGGGAGGAACATCCAGAAGCTTTCACCGAACCGTGCGCTGGCCGGGTCCTCCGGGGTGGAGACGCGGACGTGGTGGCCGCGGTTGTGCTCGATGTAGAAGTGGCCATACAGGGTCTGGGCGAGGGTGATCTTGGACAGCCACCGCTCCAGGTTCTCGCGTTTGTGTCCCAATTCGTGGGCGGTGTTGATGCCCACCCCGCCGACGACTCCGATGGTCATGGTGAGACCGATCTTGGAGATCAGGCCCAGTCCTGCGCCCAGTCCCAGCCAGCTCAAGTTGTCGGCCGACCACAGGTAGCAGGCCAAGACGAGGCTGACCATCTGCAGCGGAATGAAGGCGTAGGTGCAGTAGCGGTAGTACTTGTCGTTCTCCAGGCGCTCCATCACTTCGTCAGGAGGGTTCTCGCCGTCTGGGCCGAAGAACACATCCAGGGCCGGTAGCAGCAGGTAGAGCAGGAACGGTCCGATCCACCACAACACCGGAGTGACGGCGGTCCAGCCGAGCTTGCCGAACACCCACGCCAGCGCGAGGCTTGCCGGCAAAGCCGTCGGCAGCACCAATCCCACCAGCCACAGGTATCGCTTCCGGTCTCGCCATTGCTGGACCGGATTTTCCGACTTTGGTTGCGCCACGGACGTCATGACGATCCTTTCTCAGTGTGGTCACTGCCCTGATCCAGGTAGTGCGGCCAGCGCACCGGAGGGGCGACCGCTGGCATGTTTTGAACATATCAGAGGATTTGTGCAATCAATAGATAAATTTCTAGATTTGTTCAAACTGCCTGATCGTCCGGTGCCCACCGGGCCGTCGCGCCGTTTGACCGCGACACCGATCGGGTATCAAGTCCGCCATGGCTGGCACCGCCGTTGCTCCCACACCCACCGGTGAGGTCTGGCCGGGCCGGGCCTATCCGCTGGGCGCAACGTATGACGGTATGGGTACGAATTTCGCGATCTTCAGCGAAGTCGCTGAGCGGATCGAGCTGTGTCTGTTCGATGCGGACGACACGGAAAGCCGGGTCGAACTGCCTGAGGTTGGCGGGTTCGTCTGGCACGCGTATGTGCCGGCCATCGACCCCGGCCAGCGCTACGGATACCGCATCCACGGTCCCCACGATCCCCGCGCCGGGCACCGGTGCAATCCGAACAAGCTGCTGCTGGACCCTTATTCGAAGGCGATCGAAGGCACATTCGCCTGGAACCAGTCGCTGTTCGGCTATACCTTCGGTGACCCCGAGAGCCGCAATGACGAGGACTCCGCGGCCAGCATGCCCAAAGCGGTGGTGATCAATCCCTATTTCGACTGGGCAAACGATCGGCCCCCCGACCACCACTACGCCGACACGGTCATCTACGAAGCACACGTGAAAGGTCTGACACAGACCCATCCGGACATACCCGAACAGCTACGTGGCACCTATGCCGCGGTGGCGCACCCGGCAATCATCGACCACCTCAAAAGCATCGGTGTCACCGCGATCGAGCTGATGCCGGTACACCATTTCGCCAACGACTCGACGTTGGCCGACAAGAATCTCTCGAATTACTGGGGCTACAACACGATCTCGTTCTTTGCGCCCGACCCGAAATATTCCAGCGCCATGCTGCCAGGGGGCCAGGTTCAGGAGTTCAAGGCGATGGTGCGCGCCCTGCACGAGGCGAACATCGAGGTGATCCTCGATGTCGTCTACAACCACACCGCCGAGGGCAACCATCTGGGGCCCACGCTCTCTATGCGTGGTATCGACAACGCCGCCTACTACCGGCTGGTCGATGATGACATGCGTTACTACGTGGATCACACCGGAACCGGCAACAGCTTCAATGTCAGCCATCCGCACTCGCTGCAGCTGATCATGGATTCGTTGCGCTACTGGGTCACCGAGATGCATGTTGATGGCTTCCGGTTCGATCTGGCGGCTACCCTGGCGCGCGAGTTCTATGAGGTCGATCGGTTGGCGACGTTTTTCGAACTCGTGCAACAGGATCCAACCGTCAGCCAGGTCAAGCTCATCGCCGAGCCGTGGGATGTGGGCCCCGGCGGCTATCAGGTGGGCAACTTTCCGCCGCAGTGGACGGAGTGGAACGGCAAGTACCGCGACACCGTTCGGGACTTCTGGCGCGGTGAGCCGGCCACGCTCGATGAGTTCGCCTACCGATTGTCCGGATCGGCCGACCTCTACGAGCACACCGGGCGAAGGCCGGTTGCTTCGATCAACTTCGTCACCGCCCATGACGGGTTCACACTGCGTGACCTGGTGTCCTACAACGACAAACACAACGAGGCCAACGGGGAGGACAACGACGACGGCGAGGGCCATAACCGCTCGTGGAACTGCGGTGTGGAAGGGCCCACCGATGACCCCGCGATCAATGCGCTGCGGGCCCGTCAGCAGCGCAACCTCATCGCTACTCTGATGCTGTCGCAGGGTGTCCCGATGATTTCGCACGGTGACGAGCTCGGGCGTACCCAATACGGGAACAACAACGGATACTGCCAGGACAGCGCGCTCACCTGGATCGACTGGTCCGACGTCGATACCGGCCTGCTGGAGTTCACCCATGCGGTGTCCGCACTACGTGCCAACCACCCGGTATTCCGTAGGCGGCGCTTCTTCAACGGAAAGCCGGTCGGTCGCCGTGGCGAAGCGGGGCTGCCCGACATCGCTTGGTTCGCCGCCGATGGATCAGAGATGGCTGACGAGGACTGGGGGGGTCGGTTTCGCCAAGTCGATCGCCGTTTTCCTCAATGGTCAGGGCATCGCCGACCGGGACATGCGTGGCCACCGAGTCCTCGATGACTCGTTCATCCTGTGTTTCAACGCTCACTTCGAGCCCATCGACTTCACCCTCCCGCCGGTGGAGTTCGGCAGCGGTTGGCGGGTTGTGGTCGCTACCGCTGCCGCAACAGCGACTTCGGCCGGGGCTCTGCCGGCGGCGGCCACGATCGTCGTTGACGCGCGCAGCAGCGTGGTGCTGCAAGCGGTCACCGAGTAGACGTCGGCGATCTTCGGGCCACCGAACGCCTTACGCGGTCCGGGTACGGCCGATACGCTGTGGCTTGCGCGGGGCTCTTCGCGCAGCGTCGATGCGACCTTGCGCGCCGTGGATCGAAGGGAATCGCGCCGGCATCCTTCCAGGCCATGGCGCCGGGGGAGTGACATCGGCTGGTGAAGGCGGGTTATGTCAAAGACCGTGGTGATCGGAGCCTCGAGCGGGCTGGGGCGCTGCATTGGTGTTGGACTTGCGCGGCGTGGCGATCATGTCGCACTTCTGGCCCGGCGGCGCGAGCGAACGGAGGCCGCCGCCAAGGAAGCGGGGCCGGGGACCGTCGCCGTCGAATGCGACGTTACCGATGAAGCGTCGTGCCGATCGGCGCTTGCCGCGGCGGCCGACGCGCTGGGGGGGATCGACAACCTCGTCTACGCCCCCGCCATCAGCCCCCTCGTTCGGCTGGCCGAAACCGACGCCGACACCTGGCGGCGGGTCTTTGACACCAACGTCATAGGCGCGTCGCTCGCGACGGCGGCGGCGTTGCCGCACCTGAGGGCCGCCGCGGGCAAGGCGGTCTATCTCTCCTCGGACGCGGGCAGCCACGCGCCTCCATGGCCTGGCCTGGGTGCCTACGGCGTCAGCAAGGCGGCACTGGAACGACTCGTGGAGGCGTGGCGGGCCGAACACCCGGAAATCGGGTTCACCTGCGTCATCGTCGGAGAGTGCGCCGGCGGCGAGGGCGATGCCCAGACCGGCATGAACATCGGCTGGGATAGAGAGCTAGCCATGAAGGCCTATCCGCTTTGGCTGGCGCGTGGCTGCATGCCAGGCAAGTTGATGCCGGTCGAGGACTTGGTCAACATCGTGCACACGATCCTGCGCACCGACGCGGCTACCTCGATACCGGTCGTCATTGCCCGGGGCGCATCCGCTCCGGCCGGGGTGCTGGATGCAGGTCAGTCCTAGACTGAAAAATGTTGTTCCAGTGTGTGATTCAGTGAAGATTCGGGACCGTGATGAGTGACGCGGCGTTGGTTGCGGTGGTGACCGGGGCGAGCCGTGGGGCCGGGCGTGGTGTCGCGGCGGCTCTGGCCGCGCGGGGCTGGCGGGTGTATGCGACGAGCCGCAGCGTCGTCGACGCGCCGCCCGGGGGAGTCGCGGTCCGGGTCGACCATCGCGATGACACGGCCACCGCCGCGCTGTTTGAGCGGGTGCAGCAGGAATCGGGCCGCCTTGATCTGCTGGTCAACAATGCCGCGGCGATCTCCGATGACTTGGTCGACCCCAAGCCGTTCTGGGAGAAGCCGCTTGCGATGGCCGACGTACTGGATGTCGGTCTGCGGTCCTCCTATGTCGCATCCTGGTATGCCGCACCGCTTCTGGTGGCCGGCGGCCGCGGCCTGATCGCCTTCACCTCGTCACCGGGGTCGGTGTGTTACATGCACGGCCCGGCGTACGGGGCGCAGAAGGCCGGTATCGACAAGATGGCCGCCGACATGGCGGTGGACTTTCATGACACCGGCGTCGCAACGGTGTCGATCTGGATGGGCATCCTGCTGACCGAGAAGCTGCGTGGCGCATTCGGGCAACACCCAGACGGTCAGCGCGCGCTCGCCAAGACCGCTGAGCATGCCGAAACCCCGGAATTCACCGGCTATTTGATCGATGCACTGTATCGGGATCCCGCTCTGGGCGAGCTGAGCGGACAAACCGTGATCGGCGCCGAGCTTGCCGAGCGCTACGGCATCACCGACGAGGGCGGACGCCACCCTCCGTCGCACCGGCACATGTTGGGTGCACCGCGAACACCGAGCACCGTTGTGGTGCGGTAGCGCTCCGGCCCGGCTACCCGGTGATCAGACCCCACAACCCGGAGCCGCCCGCGTGCAGTGCGGCCTTGGTCACCTGCTCGTCCCAATAGTGGACCGAGCCGAACTCCGAACGCCAAGCCAATGCCGCGCGCGTGAATTCGTGCAGCCGGTGCTCTTCGGTGGTGCCGATGGCGCCATGCACCTGGTGGGCGTTGCGCACCACGACCGAGACGGCGTGGCCCACGCACGAGCGGGCAACCGCGACAAGAAAGTCCAAGTTCTGCGCCGACCATTGACTGGCGACGGCCTTGGTGAGTGCGGCCTCGGTCGCCGCCCTGGCCAGCGCGGTCTCGGCGGCGATGTCGGCGATCAGATTCTGTACCGCCTGGAACTTGGCCAGCGGACGGCCGAACTGGACGCGTGAGCTCACGTGCTCGACCGACAGATGCAGAATCTGGTCGAGCGCCGCGCAGACCTGGATCGCCCGCACCAGTGCCGACTTGAACTTCAGCGTTGAAACCATGGCTCCGGTGGTGGGCACACCCCGAAGGTCGAGATGGTCGGCACGGACCGTGTTGCGCGGTTCGCCGATCATGTTGGCGCCGTGAGTGATAGTGAGTGTCTGCGCATCGACGTCGGCAAGGTGGTATTCGCCAGCCGATTGCCTGATCACCACGATGCGGTCGGCGTGAGAGGCCCATGGAACCTCGGTAGCGACCCCATCGGCGTCGAGTAGACACACCGTTCTTACCGCGGCGTCGGCGCCCATGTCATGCGCATCGAGCAACCAGCAAGCCAACAGATCATGTTCGGCCAACGGAATTCGCACCGCGTTGCGTACCGCCGCAGCTAGCAACTCGGCCGCCTCATACCAGCTGGCCCCGCTGCCGCCGCTGTCTTCCGCACCGGTGAGACGGGCCAGGCCAAGCTGCTCGAGTCGCTGCCACAGCGCCGGATCGCGCCGGCTTGCCTCGGTGGGGGGATGCGACGTGCGGTACTGGGCGAAGACCGCCTCCATCATGTCCACCAGGGCGGGGTCGACGGTGTGCACGGTGGCGCTCATCGCAGTCCCAACCCACGCGCGATGACACCGCGCAGCACTTCGTTGGTTCCGCCACGCAGGGTGAAGCCCGGCCGCTGGTCCAGCGCCGCGGTGACCAGGGCGGCGAACTCGGGATCGCGCGGGCGGTGCGGGGCGCCCGAGTCGGCCAGGTCGGTCGAGTCGGCCAGGTCGGCGAGTTCGGCGATGTCGCCCTCGGTGCTGGTGCCCAGCACCTTGACCACCGCCGCAGGTAGGTCGGCGGGATCGTTGCGCTCGAGTGCGCCAGCCACCGCGGCGGACATCTGGTGCAGGCCGGCGATGCGCGCCACCAGCCGCCCGAGCTGCTGGTCGCGGGTAAAGCGTTGCTCGGCAATGCTTTCGGCGGTAGCAGCCAGCAATACGAAGGTGGACAGGAAGCGCTCTGGTCCGCTGCGCTCGAAGCTGAGTTCCGATGTCACCTGCGTCCAGCCGTTGCCGATTGCCCCGAACACCATCTCGTCGGGTACATGGGCGTTGTCGAGGATCACCTCGTTGAAGTGGTGGGCGCCATTCATGGAGATGATCGGCCGGGTCTGGACCCCCGGCCCGCGTAGGTCGACGATGAATTGACTTAGCCCGGCATGCCTGTGGTCGGGGTCCGCCGGCGCGGTGCGCGCGAGCACGATGAACGCGTGGGCGCGGTGTGCCCCCGAGGTCCATACCTTTGTGCCCGACAACAGCCAACCGCCCTCGCCGCGTACCGCCCGGGTCCGCACGCTGGCCAGATCGGAACCGGAATCGGGCTCGCTCATGCCGATGCCGAAAAAGCACTCACCGCGCACAATCCGAGGCAGGAAGTGCGACTTCTGCAGTTCGGTCCCGTACTTGAGCAGTGACGGCACGATTTGACGGTCGGCTATCCAATGGGCGGCCACGGGTGCACCGGCGGCCAGCAGTTCTTCGGTGACGACGAATCGTTCCAGGAACGTGCGCCCGTGTCCGCCGTACTCGACGGGCACGGTCATGCCCAACCAGCCGCGGTCGGCGAGCGCGGCGGTGAAGTCCTCATCCCACGCCGACAGCCAGGCATCAACCGAGGGGGTGAACCCGCCGGCGGCGGACTGCTCGGCAAGAAATGCGCGGACCTCGCCGCGCAGGACATCGGCCCGGGGGGAATCGAGGGCCCCCGCGGGTGGCACCAACCGGGGCAGCGCCATCAGCGCGTCCGCCACTTCGCAATGCGTTGTTGGTGTTCGGGGTCGCGATGGGCAAGTGGTTGCATGGCGGCGGCCATCCCCAGCGTCGACTCGAGCGAGCCGACCCGGGACTCTTGCAGCAGCCGCTTGGCCATGCGCAACGCGTGCGCGGGGTTCTTGACGATCCGCTCGGCCAGCTCCTGTGCCTGCGGCAGCAGATCATCGTGGGGCACCACCCGGCTGACCATGCCCCATTCGAGAGCCGTTGCGGCATCGATGCGGTCGCCGGTCAGCGTCATCTCCGCGGCGCGCTCGTAGCCGATCGCACGCTGCAGAAACCAGGTTCCGCCGTCGCCGGGGATGATGCCGAGCGCGACGAAGCTCTCCGCGAACGAGGCTCGCTGCGATGCGATCCGGATGTCACACATCATCGCCAGGTCGCAGCCCGCGCCGATGGCCGCGCCGTTGATCGCACCGATGAGCGGGACTTCGAGACGGGCCAGTGCGCGCGGAATGCGCTGGATTCCGTCGGTGTAAGCCTGCCGCTGTTCGAGCGCGTCCAAGCCGAACATCCCGTCGCGGTTGGCCATTTCCTTGACGTTGCCGCCCCCCGAAAATATCTTGCCGGCCCCGGTGAGAATGACCGCGCGGACGCTGGTGTCGATGTTCGCGTCGTCGACCGCGGCCTCGAATGCCGCGATGAAGTCCCTTCCGGTGATCGCGTTGCCCACATCGGGCAGGTTGATCGTCCAGGTCCGGATCGGTCCGTTGGTGGTGATGTCCAAGGCGGTGTTCATGAGGGCAACTGTAAGGAGTTGGTCCCCCACGTGGACCGGGCGGGCGCTGCCAGTGCCACGCTGTTCAACCATGACCGACATGACCAAATACGGTCCGTGGGCGGTGATCGCCGGCGGTTCGGAGGGGGTAGGCGCCGAGTTCGCCCGGCAGCTGGCTGGCGGCGGGCTGAATCTGGTGCTGATCGCGCGCGCATCCGGGCCGCTGGCCGATACGGCGCGACGCTGCCGGGAGACCGGCGTGCACGTGCGCACGATTGCCGTGGATCTCGTTGATCCCGAGGCGGTTGCGCTGATCTGCTCCGAGACGGCCGACCTCGAGGTCGGCTTGTTGATCTACAACGCGGGCGCCAACACCTGCCGGGAACAGTTCCTCGATGCCGAGCTAACCGAACTGGGTCGGGTGATCGACCTCAACGTGACGCGGATGCTCGAACTCGTGCAGCACTTCGGGCGGCCGATGCGGGCGCGCCGCCGCGGCGGCATCGTGCTGGTCGGTTCGACGGCGGCCACCTACGGAGCGATGCGGCAGTCGGCATACGCCGGTGCCAAGGCGTTCAGCCGGCTGTTCGCCGAAAGCCTCTGGCTAGAGCTGCGCGAAGCCGGGGTGGATGTGCTTGAACTCGTGCTGGGGGTGACCCGCACGCCGGCGATGCAGCGGGCCGGGCTGAACTTCGATGCGCCGGGAATCTTGGTTTCCGATCCGGCCGACGTAGCCCGTGAGGGTCTGGACAACCTGGCCAACGGTCCGGTTGTCATCGCCGGTGACAACGCCGCACACGTGCACCGCGGCAGCGGAGCGGACCGGGCGGCGATCGTCCTGCGCGCGCACCGGGCCATGCAGGCGCTCATCGGTTCGCCCCCGCCACCTCCCAAAGGAGATCGCGCATGACCGATGCCGCCGATCTGGTGGCCCGGTTTGCGCGGATCAACTGCTTCCTCCGGTGACGAAGCAGCGGCTATTGCCGGTGTCGAGGAACACTTCGTCGACGGCGGACTGGTCGACGGTCGGAAACTCGAAACGATGCACTTGTTGGCCGGCTTCGATGATAGCGTCTTGGGACTCGTTGCTGCCGTCCTTCTTGCGCACCACCGCGGTCACCTTGCCGGACTTCGACATGTCTTGCGGCTCATGGAAATACCACACTTCGATACCCGATCCGGACGAAGTGGGCTGCCAACCGTCGGAATAGAAGCAGGCCGGGTTTCCCTCGGCGTCCGGTGGTGGGGGCGGGCATATCGACAGTCCGACGCACGGTGCGGTGGTGGTTGGGCTCGCGCCGGTGCGCGTCGTCATCGGGGTGGCCGGGTTGACGGCCGATGTCGACGAACTCGGAGCAGATGCTGCCGGTGGTGCGGGCCGCCCGGATGCGCATCCGGCGATGACCGCCCAACCGGCCAGGATGATGACCGGCAACCGGAATGCCTTTGACATGACTGCCCTCTCCGCGCCGCGACTCGTCGGACCACTCTTCGGGAGATTATGTCGCCTGCAAACTCCGGCCGGCGGCCAAAACAGCCAATTGGCGACGACAGAATCTGGGCGTCATCTGGGCATCGGCGAATTAGCGGGCCGACGACGTCGTCCGGTGCGTGCCAGGTCACGCGCTAGAGCGCGCGCTGCGTTGCTCGATGGCGTGTGCGCTGCGGCGCAGTCTTTCGCCGAGCTTGCGAATGCCGGCGCCGTCGAGGTTGGCAAATACCGTGGCCATCACGGTCATGGTGGCCGAACCGTCGGGCCCGCGGATCGGCGCCGAGATCGTGGCGACACTGTGGGTGGCGCCGCTGGTCAGCTCCTCATCCAAGACGTCGATGATGGCCAGGTCGGCATAGGCGCGGGCCAATTGGGTGGTGATCTCATCGACCTCGCCGTCGGCGCTGAGCGCGCGCAACGCCGTGTAGACCCGAACGTACTGCCGGGTGAGCCGTTCGACGACGAAGCCGCGCCGTTGAATCTGGTTGAGTACTAATGTCATTCGCTGCAGAAACCGGGGGTTTGGCGCCCCGAATGCCCGCAGCCAGTCTTGCTGGGCATCCGGGCTCCACCAGGCGACATAGTCTCGTCCGATCGGAGCCACGAACGGTGTGCGCATACCCCGCGAGATCCGCGGTCCGCGCGGGCACTCGCCGACGGTGTCGATGACAACCAGCGTGGCGTCTTCCCGGCGGGCCAGCATCACTTGGGTGCCGGTGGCGGCGGCCAGCTCTTGCAGATCGCCTCGGTGCAACTGCGCGGTGGTCGGCGTGTCCAATCCGGCGATGGCCGGCCCCCAGCTGTAGCGAAACGTTTCGGGATCCCTGATCACCCACTCCCGCGCGGCCAGCGTGGTCAGGATGGCGTGACCGGTGGCGCGGCTGATGCCGAGGCTGCGGCAGATTTCGGCCAGCGAGAACTGCTTGGCCGAATTGTGGCCGAGCAGTTCCAGCACCGCGATGACCCGCTCGGTGGGCGGGGACGAGCCTTGACTGGAAACTGAGGCTGGGTCTACGGTGTCCGTCACAATATCGAACGGTATGTCGATAGTTCGACAGACGCTAGGGTCGGTGGTGAGGGCATGAAATGCGGCAAATGGGGACGCGCCGGTGTCGCCCGGGAGCAGACGACGGGGTCGACGAGACGGGCCGGGCGATGCGGATGACCGCACTGGCCAGTCCCACCACCGACCGCTTTTTGCCCGGCGCCGGCGAAGAGCGCCGAGTCAGCTCCTCGACGTGGCGGGCGTTCGCGGTGTGGACCGCGATCTTCTGGGGCGCAACCGCGATCTTTGCGGCGCTGTTCTACCTGGGCGTGCTGGACTTCACGACCAGCACCAAAACGTCTCTTTACGGCATCAGCATCTGGCTCAACGGTTGGTTCATCCCGCTGCTGCTCCCCGGGGCGCGCAAGCGGCCGCGGATGGCGCTGTTTCACGAGTGCCTGGTGTTGTGGATGGTTTCCTACGCGATAACCAACCTGCTCTGGGAGATCCCCTGGGTGATCTTTTCGCCGTTTGTTTTCCACGACCTGCACACCCTGGGCGATATCGTCGCCTACACCCCGTGGCTGCGCGAGAACGTCCTGCACATGTACTGGTGGGACCTGGCCTCATTTGGTTCGGTTGACCTTCGTACGGTCAATCACAATCCGACGTTCTTCACCCTGGAGATCTATGCCTTCGTCAACATCGCCGGCGTGCTGGCGTTTTGGCGGCTCAACAAGAGACGCTCGCCGATGCGGTACCTGATCCCAGTCCTTGGAGCTGGAGAACCGGTGGTGGCTACCTTCATCTTCTCGTTCAGCGAAGTGTTCGGGGGCTTCAAGAACATGGCCGGCGGCGTGGCCGATACCCTGCTTGCGCTGGCGTGGACCCAATATCAGTACTTCGTTTTCCCGCTCGTCTTCGGGTGGCTGGGATGCAAACTCCTGTACGAGGATTGGCGCCGGTTGAGCGGGTCGACGGGGCCCGCGCGGGTATCCCTGAACCGGACTGGCCAGCCGGCCGGGGACGGGTGAGAGATCGTTGAGCTGGGTGCCGCCGGCGCCGCGGTCGAAGCGGTATCAGGCCGCACTGACCCGATAGATCTCGATCTGTTCGGGGAGGCCCTTGAGTTGCTGGGGGCCAAGGCTTTCGAAGGTCAGGCCGGAGCCGGCGGTCAGATCGCGCACGGTGCGGCTGGCGAACACTTCGCCGGCATCGGCCAGCGCGCCGATGCGGGCGCCCATGTGTACCGCCATGCCGCTCCACTCCTGGCCCCGTCGCTCACACTCGCCCGTATGTATTCCGGCGCGGATCGCGATGTTGAGGGCAGCAAGGGCCGGGACCAGCTGCAGGGCGCAGCGAGCCGCCTTCGTTGGTGCATCAAACAGCGCGAAAACACCGTCGCCAGTGTGCTTGGCGCGGGTGCCGCCGTAGCGCAGCAGTAGGTTGTCAACCACGCTGTCATGGCCGTTGAGCTGGTGACGCCATGCCGTATCGCCCATGGTGCTGAGCTTCTCGGTGGAACTCACGATGTCGGTGAACAGCACGGTCTTCAGCACGCGTTCGCCGGCCGGCGCACCCGACTCCCCGGTGAAGAAGTCGAGCACCTCCCGGGCCAGATCGTCGATGATGTCGAACGGAGTGTGGGGACCGGGCGGCAGGAGGCGAAACTGAGCGTTGGGAATTGCCGCCGCCAGTGCCGCCGAGGATTCCAGGGGTACGAGTTGATCACCGGGGCGCGCCAGGACCAATGTGGGAACGCGGATCGAACCCAGCACGGCACGGACGTCGGTCGCCATGAAGGCCTGCCACCACAGTTTCGCCATCGAAGGGCTTGACACCGACCGTTGCAGCCTGCCGAATAGCTCTCGCATTCCGGGCACCTCGGCCGCTTGACCGTAGAACAGTTCCGCCAATGCCCCTCGGCCCCAGTCATCTTCGATCGCGCAGAGCTGCGACTGCACCTCAGTGGGGGTGAATCCCCAGGGAAAGTCCGGCAGATCTTGGGAAAACCGTGCGGCGGTACCGAAGAGGCTCAGCAAGCCCACCCGGTCCGGGTAGGTTGCGGCGAACAAGATGCTCACGGCGCCGCCCTCGCTGGTACCCCAGAGTGCGGCTGGGTCGAGTCCCACCGAATCGACGATGGCACGCAGATCTTCTAGGCGCTCGTCCAGCGAGAGCAGATGCGTCGCCGGGTCCGAGAGGCCGGTCCCACGTCTATCCCACACCACCAGCCTGACCTGTTGGGAGGCGCGCTCGATGCCGGGCGCGTAGGGACTGCCTGGTTCGTCGATCGTGTCGACGTTGCTGACCATCCACCCCGGCACCCAGATCACCGTCGGCCCGGACTGCCCGAACACCCGGTACGCCAGGTGCACGTCGCCATTGCGGGCGTACCGGACGCGATTGTCACTCATCCAACGATGGTGACACCACAACGGTCACCCGCGCGCGGGACTCTGGTACTTCTACGCGCCGGTTTTTGGCCGTCGCCGCGATTAGGCAAAACCGGGGCGAGATCCGGTGCGGGACGCAGCTGACACACTGAGGTGTGGCTGAAATCGACTTCACTGCGATCGCGCCGATCTTGACCGTCCGGAGTCTAGATGCGGCGCTGGCCCGGTATCGCACGCTGGGCTTCGCCGCTCGAGCCTACGAAGGTCCCGACCGGTACGGATTCGTCGACCGAGGGCAGGTGTCGATCCATCTCACCGAGTGGGCCGACCATGACCCGCTGAGCACCTCTGCCAGTGTCTACCTCTATGTCGGTGATGCCGACTCGGTCTACACGCAGTGGCAAGCGGTGGAAAACCTCGGCGGCCACTTTCATGCCCCGCACGACACGCCCTACGGATTGCGGGAGTTCGCCTACGTCGATCCTGATGGCACCTTGCATCGGGTTGGCTCACCGCTGAGCCACTGACAGGTATCGCAGCGCCACGCGCCCGAAGTCCTAAGCTAAGACCACCAATCATCCCCGTTCAGAGGGCACTTTCCGCATCCCTGCACCCGAATGACACCAGGGCATCCGGTGGATCGAGGATGTCTGCACAGTGGTATGGCATAGCTTGTTCTGGGGCCTACTCGACGCCAGTTCCCAACAGAAGATTGATGAAATCATGGAATCCGCTGCTAGACGCGGAAGAAACCTCGCCAGAGTAGCTCTCGAACCCCGCCGCCCATCCCTGCCGCCGCAGCTCCAGGTCACATTGTATTCCTGACGCTAAGCCTGAATCCATCGATGAATTGAGTCCGCACCGGGGGCGAAATGAGGGAAGCGCCCTCTGAGCTGGGATGATTGATGTTGTCAAGACATTGATCAAGCCAATTCGGAAAGGCACTTCCCCTCTCTGTCAACCTGGGTTGAGGCACCTGCTCCCTGATCATCTGTGACCCGAGGGTGGGGATGGAGAGATTCGTCGAAATGGCTAGCATGGTGACGACGTTGGCCTGTGCGGCCGGGATGAAAGATCTTGGTTGGGTGGCGGACGATGCAACGCAACGTCGCGATCCCGAGGTGGCTCAGCGCGCCCGGCGACGGACATTCACTGCGAAGTACAAGCTGAGGTCTTTGGCTGCCTACGACTCAGCGCCTGACGGCGAGAAAGGCGCGGTGCTACGCCGCGAGGGGCTGTATTCCAGCCACATCACCGAATGGCGCAAAGGCCGCGATGCCGGTGCGCTGGCCGGGCTGGCGGCCTCACTCGGGCGCAAACGGCGCGATCCGGCCACCGAGCAAATCGCCGGCCTGCAAGCAGAAAAGCGGCGACTGGAGCAGGAGTTAGCCACGACCCGCGCCGTGGTGGATGTCCAGGCAAAACTGCACGTGCTCTTGGAGACTCTCTCCGGGAGCACGGATTGCGGGCCGAGGTCGACGCCATGACCGATCAAGCCGTCATGGAGGTGGCACCGCAGCTGGGCGTGCGGGCCGCCTGCCAAGCCGTTGGTGCCGCATAGGCCGGGCTACTACCGGCGACACCGGCAAAGCCCGGCACCGCCACGACCAGAGCTGATCCCGCACCGCCAACGGCGCCAGCCGCGGGGGCTGAGCGCCGCCGAGCAGCAGGCCATCTTCGACGTCCTACACAGCGACTGGTTCGCCGATCTGGCACCGGCTGAGGTGTGGGCGATCCTACTCGATGAAGGCGTCTACCTGGGCTCAGAATCGACGTTCTACCGGCTGTTGCGCCGAGCCGGCGAGGTGCGCGAGCGCCGCTGTCAAGCCACCCATCCAGCGAAGGTGAAACCCGAACTGGTCGCCGACGCCCCGAATGCGGGGTGGTCGTGGGATATCACGAAATTGCGTGGCCAGCGAAGTGGAGCTATTACTACCTATACGTGATCTTGGACATCTTCTCTCGCTACGTCGTTGGCTGGATGGTCGCCAGCCGACAAACCGGACCCCTGGCCGAGGTATTGATTCGCCAGACCTGTGCCAAGCAAGGCATCGACCGTGCCCAGTTGGCCATCCACGCTGACCGCGGCAGTTCGATGACCAGCAAGCCGGTGGCGTTGCTGCTCGCCGATCTCGGTGTGACCCAGTCACATTCGCGGCCACACGTGTGCAACGACAACCCGTTCAGCGAGGCCCAGTTCAAGACGCTGAAGTGTCGGCCCGACTTCCCAGGCCGGTTCGACTCAATCGAAGACGCCCGAAGACACTGCCAGGACTTCTTCGGTTGGTACAACGATGAACACCGCCAGCCGGGTTTGGGCCTGTATACCGCCGCCGATGTCCACTACGGCCTGGCCCAGACAGTCCGCGACAAGCGCGCCGGCGTACTCGCTAACGCCTCTGCCGCACACCCGGAACGGTTCGTCCGCAAACCGCCCGAACCACCACAGATCCCCGAAACCTCGTGGATCAACCGCCCCGACCAACCAAAGCAGGCCACTCAGTAAATACCGCGCAACGGTGCCTCATTCAGGTTGACAGGTTCCGCACTCGCACCGGAAGTGCCTTTCCGAATTGGCTTGATCAATGTCTTGACAACATCAATCATCCCAGCTCAGAGGGACTTCCCTCATTTCGGCCCCCGGTGCGGACTCAATTCATCGGTGGATTTGAGCTAAGGCCCGGGCCGGCCGGGTATTACGGCCCTAGCCCAGTACGGTCCGGGAATGATCGACTGTGCTGGCACGGCGATGTGCTTGCACCTGGGCTCTCGGCGTGCTGAACCCAGAACTGGCTGGTATCGATAGGATTTCCCGGTGGTTGGCGATACTGCGACGATGGCCCACCGGTGGATATCGCGGGTGCGCTGGCTGATCGAACCCACCCTGGTGGTGCTCACCGTGGGCTTGTTGGTCATCGGTGGCCTCGCCTGGCTCTTCGGTGCGCGGGTGGTGGCCGACGGCTGCTGGATCGCGGCAACCGTGGTGGCCGTCGTGCCGGCGCTGACCTGGGTCGTTTTGGCGTTGCGCCGGGGTCAAGTCGGCGTGGACATCATCGCGGTCCTATCGCTGGTCGGCACCCTGCTGGTCCACGAATACCTGGCCGGTGCCTTGATTGCGGTGATGCTGGCGGGTGGGCGTGCGCTGGACGCGGCCGCGCAACGCCGTGCCACCCGGGACCTGAGGTTGTTGCTGGAGCGTGCGCCGCGGTTTGCGCGGCGACGCACCGGATCCGACGTCAGCCAGATCCCGCTGGCGGAGGTGGTCGTCAACGACATCCTGGTCGTGGGCCCGGGTGAAGTGGTCCCGGTGGACGGCCGGACCGCCGATGTGGTGGCGGTACTGGACGAGTCGGCCCTGACCGGGGAGCCGCTGCAGGTCGAACGTGGCGTCGGCGAACCGGTCCGCAGTGGTGTGGTCAATGCGGGCGGCGCCTTTGAGATTCGGGCTAGCGCGACGGCGGACGAGAGCACCTACGCGGGCATCGTGCGGATGGCGCAGCAGGCCGGCGCCGAGAATGCGCCGATCGTGCGGTTGGCCGACCGTTATGCGGCCTGGTTTCTGCCGATGGCGCTGGTGCTGGCCGCGGCGTCATGGCTCGCCAGCGGCTCCGCGGTGCGAGCCGTTGCCGTGCTGGTGGTTGCCACGCCATGCCCGCTGCTGCTGGCAGCACCGGTCGCGATCGTCTCCGGCCTGTCCCGCGCCTCGCGCATGGGCGTGGTGATTCGCGGTGGCGGCGCATTGGAAAACCTCGGTCATGCAACGACATTGATGATGGACAAGACCGGCACGTTGACGATGGGGCGCCCGTCGGTGGTCGACGTGGTGAGCGCACCCGGTAGCGGCGGGACCGAGCTGCTGCGCCAGGCCGCCTCGGTTGACCAGCTTTCCCCGCACGTCCTCGCCGAAGCCATCGTCACCGAGGCTCTCGATCGCGGTTTGCAGCTGTCACTGCCGACAGACGTCGTCGAGGAGCCGGGCCGCGGTGTCAGTGCCACCATCGACGGGCGGCGCCTGACGGTCGGCAAGCTATCGGCCGACACGGCGACCGGCCCCTGGGCGCGAGCCGCGGTCAACCGCGCCCGCCTCGACGGTGCGGCAATCGCGTGGGTCTGTGTGGACGGCGACCCCCAGGGCGCGGTGTTGCTGCGGGATCCGTTGCGCCGGCAGGCGCCACGAACCATGCGCCGGTTGCGCCAGGCCGGCTTCACCCGGCTGATCCTGCTCACCGGCGACCGAGCCGAGCCGACTCGGGAGGTGGCCGCCATTTTGGGCCTCGACGAGGTCTATGCCGACCAGAGCCCGGCCGACAAATTCACCGCGGTACGCGCCGAAACCCAACGGGCAGTGACCGTGATGGTCGGCGACGGTGTCAACGATGCTCCCGCACTGGCGGCGGCCACGGTTGGGGTGGCGATGGGAGCACGTGGGGCCACCGCGTCTTCGGAGGCCGCCGACATAGTGTTGACCACCGACCGCCTCGACCGGTTGGCCGACGCGATGGATATCGCCCGGTGGTCGCGGCGCATTGCGGTACAAAGCGCCAGCGTTGGCATGGGCCTGTCACTGCTGGCCATGGCGATGGCCGCACTGGGCTGGTTGCCGCCCGCGGCGGGTGCGCTGCTGCAAGAAGGCATCGACGTCGCGGTGATCCTCAACGCGCTGCGGGCATTACGTGGAAATCCGGGCACCGAGTTGCTGTTGGCCACCGGCACCGAGCAGATGTTGCATCGTTTCGCGGCTGAACACGACCAACTCCGCGACTCCATCGGGCTGTTGCGCACCGCCGCCGATCGCCTGGCCGCCGGTCCCGACGCTGGGGCTCTTGACTCGATCGTCGCCGCGCAAGCCTTGCTGACCGAGCGGATTCTGCCTCATGAGCAGGCAGAGGAAACCCTGCTTTATCCTGCGCTCGCCGACCCGCTGGGAAGTGGCGAAGCCACCGCGACCATGAGCCGGACGCACGCCGAGATTCAACGGCTGTCCGATCGCATCACCACCCATCTGGCGCTGGCGCAGTCGGCCGGGGCGATACAGCACGACCAGGTCGACGATCTGCTGGCCTGCCTGTATGGCCTGCACGCGCTGTTACGCCTGCACTTCCTGCAGGAAGAAGAGAACTACTTCACCCTCGCGCAGGACGATTCTTAGCGCGATTGCGCTGTGCTGCCGTGCTGATGGCGCGTTGGCCGCTTCGACAATGGCACAAAGTCCCTCGCTGCAGGGACGCCATGCCCTCGTATGGCCGATGTGATTGCGCGATCGTTGAGGAGGACGACTTGCCGAAGGAGCAGCAATCATGAATGCGCATTTCCCGGATGCCGGCACGGTCCGAACTGTTCTCACCCTCGCCTCGCGCGCGCCCTCGGTGCACAACACCCAGCCGTGGCGTTGGCAGGTTGGGGCAACGACGCTGCATTTGTACGCCGACACGAGCCTGCAGCTGCCCAACACCGACCCGGAGGGGCGAGACCTCATCTCGAGTTGCGGCGCCGCCTTGAATCACTGCGTCATTGCGCTGGCGGCGGTCGGCTGGCATGCCAAGGTGGCTCGTCTGCCGAACCCGGCCGATCCGACTCACCTTGCCGCGCTCGAGGTGTCCCGCCACACCCCCGACCAGCTGAACATCACCCTGGCCGCAGCGATACCGAGGCGCCGAACCGATCGGCGCCACTACAGCTTCTGGCCGGTTCCGGTAAGCGATGTTGCCCTGATGGCGGCGCGGGCCGCCCGCTGCGGGGTATCGCTGCGGCAAGTCGACGCCACGGACAAGTTGAACGCGATTGTGGCGAAGTCGGTCTGGGACCACGCCGCTGATGACGAGTATCTGGCCGAACTCAACGCCTGGAGCGGGCGGCACGCCTCGGCCTCCGGTGTTCCGGCTCGCAACACGCCCGTCTCCGATCCCGCGGCGCCGCTGCCCAGCCGGCTATTCGCCGGCTCAACGTTGGCAATGCCGGCCGATGCCGCGCCCGCCGATGACAATGCGGTGATGCTGGCGTTGGGAACTCGAACCGACGACCGGCTCGCCCAGCTCCGCGCCGGCGAGGCCACCAGCGTCGTGCTACTCACCGCGACAGCGATGGGTCTGGCCAGTTGCCCGGTCACCGAACCGCTCGAGATTGCCGAAACACGCGCGTCCGTCCGGACCGATGTGTTCGGCAACAATGACTATCCGCAGATGCTGCTTCGGGTGGGATGGGCCCCGATCAACGCCGATCCACTGCCGTCGACCCCGCGACGTCCACTCGCCGAGATCGTCGAGTGGATGTCTGACCGCGAACAATGCGGCACCGAATAGCCCCCTGGTGCGGCGTACGCGGCCTCGGGCGAGCCGCACCGCGGGGACGGGGAAAGTTGTGATGGAGACGTTCAAACTGGACCCACGGGACTGGTGGATCGCTCGCATCGCCGGCCGCAACCCACTGCTTCGGCGCGCCGACCGCGTCGAAGCCTTGGTCGTGCTGATCGCGCTGGCGGCATCGCTAGTCGCAATACCGGTCGCCGCGGTGTTGGGTGCGGTCGTCTTCAACGCACGTGCTGATCAATACGCCGAGCAGGCACAGGTGCGCCACCCCGTCACAGCGGAAGTGACCGGCACGACGCGCAACCCGAACACCGAAGCTGTTGTGGTGCAAGTGCGATGGCCCGGGACGGCCGCGCAGCACTCCGGTTCGCTGCAACGCACCAGCCCGGTCAAGGCGGGCCAGCGCATTCAAGTATGGGTGGATCGAGACGACAATCTGGTGCGGCCGCCAACACCGACTTGGCACGCCGCCGTCGACGCGGTCGGCGTGACCATGGTGATCCTGCTGAGCATGTGTGTCGTGCTGGCAGCACTGGTGGCCGCGGTCCGTACCCAGCTCGACCGAGTGCGTGACGCACAGTGGGACCGTGAGCTCAGTTGTCTGCAAGACGATGGCGGCAGGACGAATCGATATTGATGACATGGCTGGCGGGCTTCACTTCGGCTGGCACAGGCCGAAATTCAGGCGTTGTGCCCTTTGGCGTCTGTCGTGAAATAGGCTGATGAGTGTGACGATGAACAGACCCGGGACAGATTCCGACGCCGCGTTATTGGACATGGCCGGGCTGCGTCGCCTCGTCGAGGTGCTGATGGAGCGGCAATATCGCGTGGTCGGTCCGACCTTGCGTGACAACGCGATTGTGCTTGCCGAACTCGAGTCCGCAGACGACCTTCCGCGCGGCTGGGGTGTTGACGTGGCTCCGGGGCACTATCGGCTGCGTCGTCGCGATGACGACGCGGCCTTCGGGCACTCGGCGGGACCGCAATCCTGGAAGCAGTTCCTGCATCCGCCGCGTCAGCGGATGTGGGCCGGCACTCGAGACGGGGATGGCCCAGCCGAATCCGAGCCGGAGGCCCCGCGTTACGCATTCCTTGGCGTGCGCGGTTGTGATCTGGCGGCGATCGCGACGTTGGGCGGGGTGTTGGGCCGTTCCGACTACCCCGACAGCGCGTTTGTCGGTCGCCGGCGCCAGATCTTTGTGGTGGCGGTGAACTGCACCGAGCCCGGGGGAGTGTGCTTCTGCGCGTCGATGGGCACCGGTCCCGGCGTTGGACCCGGCTACGACCTGGCACTCACCGAGCGTGTTGGTTCCGACGGAGTCGGTTACGTCGTTGACGTCGGCAGTCCACAGGGCGCCGACGTGCTCGCCGCGCTGCCGCATCAGTCAGCCAGCAGCGGCGACGTGGCGTCGGCGCGCGCCGATGTCGAGGCCGCCGCCGACCGGATGGGACGGC
The DNA here is from genome assembly GCF_003391395.1 of Mycobacterium marinum. NCBI lineage: Bacteria > Bacillati > Actinomycetota > Actinomycetes > Mycobacteriales > Mycobacteriaceae > Mycobacterium > Mycobacterium marinum. The sequence goes on along the minus strand of NZ_CP024190.1, from coordinate 4,086,943 downwards.
AGATGCCCGAGGTCGATCTGCGCGACCTGCTGCTGCGCTCCCGGGAGTCGCCGCAGTGGGAGGAGGTGGCCAGTCGCTGCCTGACCTGTGGCAACTGCACGATGGTCTGCCCCACCTGCTTTTGCACCAGCACCGAAGACGTCAGCGATCTCACCGGCGAACACGCCGAACGCTGGCGGCATTGGGCGTCATGTTTCGAGTTCGACTTCACCTACGTCCACGGCGGCGGCAGCGTGCGCCAATCCGGCGCGTCACGCTACCGACATTGGCTGACCCACAAGTTGGCTACCTGGCACGACCAGTTCGGCATGTCGGGCTGTGTGGGCTGTGGGCGATGCATCGCCTGGTGTCCCACCGGCATCGACATCACCGCTGAGATGAACAAGATGGCCGACGATGACTGACGCAGCGGCCGGAGTCGCAGCGCCGCCATCAGCGATGGCGCCAGTCCCGTATCGGGTGCGCAGTCGCGTTGTGGAGAGTCCGGATTCGGCGACGCTGTGCCTGGAGCCGGTCAGCGAGGCATTGCGGCGCCCGGAGCCGGGCGAATTCATGATGCTCTACGCGTTCGGGGTGGGCGAGGCGGCAATCTCGATCAGTGGCGATCCCAGCGTCACAGATGGGTCGATCACCCACACGATTCGTGCGGTCGGGGCGGTCAGCCGTGCCCTGCACGATGCCGCACCGGGCAGCATCGTGGGAGTGCGGGGTCCATTCGGCACGACCTGGGGGCTTGACGAGGCGGCCGGCCGTGATCTGGTCATGGTCGCCGGCGGTGTGGGGTTGTGCCCCTTGCGCCCAGCGGTCCTGGGCGCGCTGGCGCAGCGCTCTCGCTACCGCAGGCTGACGCTGATCGTGGGCGCCCGCTCCCGGGCGGATTTCGTGTTCGCGGCCCAGCTGGAAAAGTGGGCCCAGGACCCCGATATCGAACTGCACGTCACCGTCGACGTCCCGGTTCAGGGCTGGCGCGGTGAGGTCGGTCTGGTCACCGAGCCGCTGCGCCGACTTGCCCTGGACCCCGAACACACCACCGCATTCCTGTGCGGGCCCGAACCGATGTTGCGGTTCGGGGCCGAAGCTCTGCTGGCAAAAGGGGTAGCGGCCCAAGATATTCGGGTCTCATTGGAGCGCAACATGCAATGCGGTGTGGGGTGGTGCGGTCACTGCCAGCTGGGACCGCTGCTGCTGTGCCGGGACGGGCCCGTCGTCAGCTATGACATCGCCGGACCGCTGCTACGAGTGAAAGAGCTTTAGGATGGGCCCAACCACTTTGGCTGTGTGGAAATTCGCCTCCTGCGACGGTTGTCAGTTGACCTTGTTGGACTGCGAGGACGAGCTGCTCACGCTTGCCGATCAGGTCCAGATCGCCACGTTCGCCGAGGCGTCCAGCACCATGGTGGGCGGGCCCTACGACGTTTCGCTGGTCGAGGGGTCGATCACCACCCATCACGACGAGCAACGCATCCAAGAGATTCGGGCCCAGTCCAAGCTGCTGATCACCATCGGTGCCTGCGCGACCGCCGGGGGCGTGCAGGCGCTGCGCAACTTCGCCGACGTCGCCGAGTTCACCTCGGTCGTCTACGCCAAGCCCGAATACATCGACACCCTGGCCACTTCCACGCCGATATCCGCGCACGTCAAAGTCGACTACCAGCTGCACGGCTGCCCCATTGACCGAGGGCAGCTGCTCGATACTCTCGAGGCGCTGCTGATCGGGCGTAAACCGCGGCTGCCGGCCAAGACGGTGTGCACGGAGTGCAAACTGCGCGGCGTGACGTGCGTGATTGTCGCCGAGGGCACCCCGTGCCTGGGCCCGGTCACCCACGCCGGCTGCGGTGCGCTGTGTCCCAGGCACCATCGCGGCTGCTATGGCTGCTTCGGTCCATCGGCGGCACCGCAGACCGCGACCTTGATCCCGCTACTGCGTCGGGACGGCATGTCCGAAGACGGTGTCGACCGGGTGTTCTCGACTTTCAACGTCACCAGTTTCGCCGCGGAGCGGAGCAAATGATGGCACCCGACAACCGGACGCTGAGCGTCGGAACGTTGACCCGTGTCGAAGGCGAAGGGGCGCTCTACGTTTCGCTCAAAGATGGCGAGCTGGACCGGGTCGAGCTCAACATCTACGAGCCGCCAAGGTTTTTCGAAGCGTTCCTGCGCGGCCGCGCGCACACCGAGCCGCCCGACCTGACCGCGCGGATCTGCGGCATCTGTCCGGTCGCCTACCAGGTCAGTGCCTGCAATGCGCTCGAAGATGCCTGCGGTGTCGAGCTGGACGCGGACCTGATAGAGCTGCGCCGGTTGCTGTACTGCGGCGAATGGATACACAGCCACGTTCTGCACATCTGCTTGTTACACGCACCGGACTTTCTGGGCTATCCCGACGCGATCGCCTTCGCCCGAGACGAACGTGAGATCGTCGAGCGCGGGTTACGCCTGAAGAAGGCCGGTAACCAGCTGATGGAGTTCGTGGGCGGGCGGGCGATCCACCCGATCAATGTTCGGCTGGGCGGATTCTATTCCGTCCCAACTCGATCGGACTTCGCGCCGATGGCTGAGCAGTTGCGCCGCGCTCTGGACGACGCGCTGGCCACCGTGGAGTGGGTGGCCGGGTTCGAGTTCCCCGATCTCGAGTTCGACCATGAGTTCCTGGCGCTCACTACGCCCGACCGCTACCCGATCGAGAACGGCACCATCGCGCGCAGTGCCGGACCGGTCTTTCCGGTGGCCGAATTCACCGACCACGTCGTGGAGCTGCAGGTGCCCCATTCAACCGCCCTGCATGCCACATTGGACGGCGGCTGCCATGTGACCGGTCCGCTGGCCCGCTACGCGCTGAACTCGTCGCTGCTCACCCCGATAGCCGCGCAGGCCGCCGCCCGGGCCGGACTTTCCGCCCAGTGCCGAAATCCATTCCGCAGCATCATCGTTCGTGCCGTGGAAGTGGTGTACGCGATAGAAGAGGCGCTGCGGATCATCGAGAACTACCAGCGGCCGGCGCGACCGTTCGTCGAGGTGCCGGCTCGGGCCGGGGTGGGCCATGGCGTCAGCGAGGCGCCACGGGGACTGCTCTACCACCGCTACCGTATCGACGATGCCGGATTGGTGTCGGCGGCCACCATCGTTCCGCCCACCTCGCAGAATCAGGCGGCCATCGAGGCCGACCTGGCGCGGGTGGTTTCGGAGAACCTCGCTCTTGACGACGAGGTGCTCACCACCATGTGTGAACGTGCGATCCGCAACTATGACCCGTGCATCTCGTGCTCGACACACTTCCTGACACTCACCCTCGAGCGTGGATGAACGCAGCTGTCGTCGTCATCGGGCTCGGCAATCGCTACCGGCGTGACGACGGTGTCGGGGTGGCCGCCGCCACGGCGTTGCGGGAGCTGGCGTTGTCGGGCGTTCGCGTGGTTACCGACCTCGCGGATCCGATGAGTCTGCTCGAAGCGTGGTCGGGTGCCGGGCTGGCCGTGCTGATCGATGCCGCGGTCGCGACGCCAGCAACACCGGGCCGGGTGCGTCGCTGTGGCCTGGGCGACCTGGCGACCGGATCCAGCGGGGTGAGTTCGCACCGGGCCGACGTGGCCACGGCATACGCACTGGGACAAGCCTTGGACCGGGTGCCCGAACGGCTGGTCATCATCACCGTCGACGTCGCCGACATTGGCCACGGCGTTGGTTTGACGCCACAGGTCTTGGATGCCGTTCCGGTGGTGGTCGGCCTGGCCGTCGATGAAATCGGTCGCCCGCGGCCACGCGCCGACGTGTAGCGGACGTCGATCAGGCCGGCGCGGCCGCTTCGGTGGCGGCCAGCAAGGCGATGGCGGCGACCAGCTTCTGGGTCGCCTCATCGGCGATCGAGATGAGCGCCGCCTCGCCCGTCACCGCGAGCAGCATGCCCGGATTCACCGCCTCGACCAGCACGTCGCCGGGGCGGTCCGGGTCGGCGCGAACCAAGACGTTGCAGGGCAGCAGCAGCCCGATCTCGCGGTCGGCTTCGATGGCCCGGTGCGCCAGGTCCGGGTCGCAGGCGCCGAGGATCAGATAGTCCTCCATCGGCGCGCCGAGTTTGGCTTGCAGCGTCGCCTTGACATCGATCTCGGTGAGCACCCCAAGCCCTTGGGCGGCCAGAGCCGCCCGGGTGCGTGCCACCGCGTCATCGAACGGGGCCGTCAACCTTGTCGATAACGCGAGGCCCATGGTGATTCCTTCCGTAGCTGACCCCGACGGTGAGGTGCCGGGCGGTGTGTCGCTCATGGTGCTAACTCAGTTGGCACACGAGTCGACCACCGCGTCCGTAACGACGAGCTAGAGCTATCTGAGCATCGACGCACACCGTATGGGAGGGTCCGAAGTCCCTTTCTCGCAGAGACATTCGTCGTGAGAGGTCGGTATGGAGCGGCTTCGCGCCGGACCGGCCGGGCCGAACGCACCGGAAGTGGGAATGGCCGCCGACCCATTACTCGGGTGCAATCGCCTCGGCGACCCGTTGGGGTATCACGTTCAGCAGGGTAGGAACGACACCCGCAACTTGCATATCGGGGACCGAGATGTCGAGCGGGGCGGGACTCCCCGTGCCCGGAAGTTCGATTGTCGCGGTGATCGGTTGCGGCTGGGCCAGCACTCCGCCGAAGGGCATCCGGACCAGGACCGGCGTGTTGGCGCCGACGACGATGGGAGGCGTCAGGGGCGTCAACGGAATAGTCACCGTCTCGCTCACCGGCACCCTTAGCTCCACGACGGTTTCGCCGTTGAGGAAACCGTCCAACACGTAGGCGGGCATATCGAGCAAGGCGCCGACAGCCCCCACACCGTTTCCCGTAGCCACCGCGCCGCCGAGCACCGTCAGGCCCGTTGCAAACCCATCGAGCGTGGCGATCGGCGGGCCGATTGCGGCCAAGGCGATCGAGTTGACGACCGTGTTGGTGGCGTTGAAGCTGTTCTGCACCATTTGCGTGAGAATGGCGCCCGGCGGAAGCAGGTCGATCAGGTCCTGCTGCATCTGCGCAGGCAGTGACATCAGCGGGAGTAGTTCTCCCGCTGGTCCCTCGACGGTGATCTGCGAGAGGTTGTTGATGTTGACTCCGCTGAGGAAAAGATCCACCGCGGCTCGCGGGACGTAGTCCACCGCGTCGTTGTAGTCGCCCGCCATCACCGCTCGGTTGGCCTTGTCGACGTCGCCGAAAAAGTTGGGCAAAGTCTGCGGCAGCTCCGCGCCCGCGTTCTGCAGCGCGTCCACAACTACCTGGCCGTAGCCAACTTGCTTGCCGAGGTATCCCTGCAGCTCCGCCGGGAAGTTCACGGCGTCGGCGACGGCGAGTCCGATGTTCGCCGGCAGGTTCGCCACAGTTGCGGGGAGGTCTTGCGCGGCGGCCGCGAGTCCGCCGCCTATCGTCCGGGCGTATTCGGCTTGGTTTGCGATCACCTGCTGCGCGACCGGGAACGGATGGGCAGCCCAGTCGCTATAGATGGTCTGCAGATTGGCGCCGGTATTGGCGAACAGGGTTTGCCATGGCCCCTCGGCAACGGCAGGCGAACCGGTTGTCGGAGCGAACGGGCCAAACCCGAACAGCCCGGGCAACAGGGAGCCGCCGCCGAGAACAGATATGGCGGCACCAATCTCTGGCGGGGCGCCCGGGAGAAGTTCTCCCACCGAGATTGCACCGGTGATCGGGCCCAACTCGGTGTTGCCCGCACTCAACTCGGCGAGGAAGGCGCCGCCGGGCGCCGCGGCCGCCGGAGCCGGCGAATTCGCCGGGTTCGCCTGGCCCAGCCGGGCGTTGGCGAACTCGGTGTCGAGGTATGCGGCCGCGCCGCCGCGCAAGAGGCTGACAAATTCGTCGTGAAATGCTGCCGCCCGCGCACTGAACGTCTGAAATTGCTTGCCGTAGGTACCGAAGAACTCCGAGATGGCGATCGACACATCATCAGAGGCCGCGGCGGCGACGGTAGTTGTGCGACCGGCCCCGGCAGCCGTCGCATCCTCGATCTTCGAGCCGATACCCGCCAAATGCCCGGCTGCGTTGCTCAACGCATCGGGTTCGGCGACTACCAGCGACACTGCCATCCCCCCGGTTCGACGTACGGCCCCGTGCGGCCCATCTTCACAGGCGAGCACGTCAGCCGTATCCGAAATTTGTCGTTTTCAGGGCAGATCTAACCCAGATCTAACAAACTCGCCGTGCTGGCGCCGGCGATCACGAGTCGGCGCCGGCGCCAGCTGGCGGTTGGTTTACTCCTGGCCCGGTGGACCGAACTGGAACCGCCGACCTGTCACCGCGTCCGGCAGAATCCGCACATAGTGGGTTTTCTCCGTTGCCGTCCACGTCAACAGGTGAGCGCTCTCGGCCTCCGCGATCTCCTCGTCGGTGCGCATCGAACGGGCCCTGCCCTCGACGATGACGCTCCAGCCCTCGCTGGAGGTGTGATCGTCAACTTCGAACAGGACTTTGTGGTTTATCGCCGTGCTGACCAACTTGGTGCCCTCGGCCGTGCGGAACAGCACGGTGCGGCGCTGGACGACGAAGTTCACCGGGAAGATCTGCGGCCGCCCGTCGACGCTGGTAACCAGCCGTCCTAACGTGACGCTTTTCATCAGGTCCCAGCATTCGTGCACGGGCAGGATGGTGATCCCATCACCGGCTCCCGACATCAGCCAACCCCTCTCCTTTGGTAGGTCACAAGCATGATGCTATTGAAGTCGGCGGCGCGCATCGCCGGCCCAAGGTCCTACCGGGCAGGGACCAATGTCGTTCAAGCGGTTTTGGACGCGTGTGTCTCGACGTAGGTCACGACATCGTTGAGGGTGCGCAGGGTCGCGTAGTCGGATTCGGGGATGTCCACGTGCATCCGTTTGTGGATACCGAGTAGAAAGTTCAGCCAATCCATCGAGTCAAGATCGACCTGATCGCGCAGCAGCACATCGTCACAGATGTCATCGGCGTCGACCTCGGGCGCGATGGTCGTCAATACCGACAGGACCACGGCGCGGGTGTCTTGTTGTGTCGTCATGTGCCCATCACTTCTCTAGCAGGTCGGGCTGCTGAAGCAGCTCGTTGATCGCGGCCAGAAATAGGGCGCCACGGTGTCCATCGCTGGCCCGGTGGTCTGCGGCGAGGGTGCCCTGCACGGTGGTGACAACGCGAATCCCGCCGTCGATGACGCACACTCGTTGGGCCGGTTTCCCGAACCCGACAATGGCCACCTGCGGTGGGTAGATCACGCCGAAGACGGTGTCGACGCCCTGGTCGCCAAGGTTGGTGACCGTGATGGTCGGGTCCGACATCTCCGAACTGCGCAGCGAACCGGCGCGTGCCCGCGCGACGAGGTCGGTGAGGTCACCCATCAATTCGTCGAGCTTCTTGTCGGCGACGTCGTGGATGGCCGGGGCGACCAGCCCACCCCCGCGAAGTGATATCCCGACCCCGACATGCACGCCGGTGGCGGCCTGGAACCCATCGTCGCGCCAGAAGCCGTTGAACTCGCCGAAGCGTTGGGCGGCCAGTCCGACGGCCTTGAGCAGCAAGACGGCCGGCAGCACCCGCTCGGTGATTGAGCGTTGCGCATTTCGGGTGGTCAGCCAGTTCAGTGACTTTTCCATCAGGATTTCGTCGGCGAGATAGTAGTGCGGGATCTCCCGCTTCGACCGGCTCATCGCCGCGGCGATGGATTTGCGCATTTGCGCGGCACGCTCGGCGATCTTGTTCTGGGCCGTGGATTTGACCCCGATGGATTTGGCAGACGTGCTCGCAGCCGTGGCCGCGGGCCGCTTGGCAGGTACGGCGCTGGCGGCGGCGTGCTCGACGTCGCTGATCGTGACCGCCCCTTGGGGGCCGGTGCCGCTGACCGCGTCGAGATCGACATGCAGGGATTGGGCCAGCCGGCGGGCGGCGGGGGAGACCCAGCGCCGGTGGCGCGGCGCCGCGGTGGCGCCGTGGGCGGGCGCCGGTGCCGATGCGGCTACCGCGGGGGCGGGTTTGGCGCGCTTGCGGGGTCGCTGGCGCGGCGACTTCTGCGGACTGGCTCCCGGCTCCAGCAGGGTGGCCAGTACCGTTCCGACTTCGACAGTATCGCCGACGGGGACGACCAGCTCATCGACCGTGCCCTCCTGCCAGCACTCGATCTCCACGGCGGCCTTGGTCGTCTCGACGATCGCCACGATCTGTCCGCGGCTTACCTTGTCACCCGGCTTGACCAGCCATTCGTTCAGCGTGCCCTCGTCCATGTCGGAGCCCAGGGCGGGCATTTTGAACTCGATCATGACTGGTCACCGAACAGCGCTTGGACCGCGGCAATGATCTTGTCGGGTTGGGGCAGCGCCGCCTGCTCCAAGTGTTTGGCATAGGGGATGGGGACCTCCACACTGCACACCCGCGAAACCGGTGCATCCAGGTCGTAGAAGGCGCCCTCCATGATTTGCGCGGAGATCTCGCCGGCCAAACTTCCACTGCGCCAAGCTTCGTCGATCACCACCGCTCGATGCGTCTTGCGGACGGACTCCAGGATCGTGTCGGTATCCAATGGACGCAACACCCGCAGATCGACGACCTCACACTCGATTCCGTTCAGCGACAACTCGTTTGCCGCATCCAGCGCCTTGGCCAGGCAGCCGCCGTAGGCGATCAAGGTGACGTCGGTACCGTTGCGGCGCACCGCTGCCTTACGGATGTCGGTCGGCTTGAGCGCATCGATATCGGCGGAGGTGTTGTACAGCTGTACGTGCTCGAAGATGATCACCGGATCCGGGTCAGCCAGCGCGGGGGCGAGCATTCCGTAGGCATCCTCGACCGTGGCGGGGGCGAGGACCTTGATCCCCGGGACGTGGGCGTACCAGGGCTCCAGGCTGTGGGAGTGCTGCGCCGCCAGCTGACGTCCGGCGCCGGTTGCCATTCGCACCACGATCGGTACCGAGAACTGCCCGCCGGACATGTGTCGCAGGGCGGCCGCGGTGTTGACGATCTGGTCGAGGGCCAACAGGCTGAAATTGACCGTCATCACTTCCACGATTGGACGTAACCCGTTGAGTGCCGCGCCGATTCCGATGCCGACGAAGCCCAGCTCGGACAGCGGTGTGTCGCGCACCCGCTCGGGTCCGAACTCCTCGAGCAAGCCCTTGGATGCCGCGTAGGTGCCCCCGTAGCGGCCGACGTCCTCGCCCATCAGCACCACCCGCGAGTCGTTGCTCAACGCGTCGTGCAAGCCATCGTGGACAGCGGTTCGGTAGGTGGTCTTCATCGCGCCGGCTCCCAGGTCGATTCCGCGGTCGCATCGCAGCTATCGGGCGGAGTCAGCACGTCGCGTTCGAGATCCGATGCGTCCTCCCATGTTCCGGCATCGGCGAAGGCAACCGCCGCAGCGATCTCGTCGGCCGCCGACCCTTCGATGTCGCGCACGTCGTCATCGGTCAGCGTGCCGCTGTTCAGACACTGTTCGGTGAACAGCCGGATCGGGTCGCGCTCGCGCCATCGCTGCACTTCCGCCTTGTCCCGGTACAGCTCGGGGTCGAACATCGAATGGGCCCGGAATCGGTAGGTACGGAACTCGATGAAGAACGGTCCGCCGGTGCTGCGGATGTGGTCGACACCCTGCTGGGTGGCGCTCATGCAGGCCGCTACGTCCATCCCGTCGACCGCCAGCGTGGCAACGTTGTACGACGCCGCCTTGACGGTGAGGTCGGTCTGCGACTGGGCTCGATGCAATGCGGTGCCCATGGCGTAAAGGTTGTTCTCGCATAGGAACAGCACCGGCAACTTCCACAGTGCCGCCATGTTCAGTGACTCGTGGAACGCGCCTTCAGCGACGGCTCCATCACCGAAGTAGCATGCCGTGACCCGATTTCGCTTCAGCATGGAGTCGGCGAGCGAGATGCCGACCGCCAGTGGCAGGCCTCCGGCGACAATGGCGTTGCCGCCGTAGAATCGCCGGGCCTGGTCGAACAGATGCATCGACCCGCCGCGACCTCGCGAGCAGCCCTCCTGCTTGCCGAACATCTCGGCCATGATCGAGGTCATCGGAATACCGCGCAGCAGCGCGTGCGCGTGCTCGCGATATGTCGCCACCACCGCGTCGTCCTCGGCAAGCACCCGCAGAGATCCGGCGGCTACCGCCTCTTCTCCGACGTAGAGATGCAGAAATCCGCGGATCTTGGCTGCGCTGTAGAGCTCCGCGCACTTCTCTTCCATCCGGCGCACCCGCACCATGTCCGACAGCAGCTCGCGCGCCAGCTTCGCATCCATCACAGTGGCACTCCTTGGGGTTTGGGTTCGGGAAATCCCACGACGGTGGATGTGTCGCCCTCGGGGAGACCGAGTTCGCGGGCTTTGAGCAGCCGCCGCATGATCTTGCCGCTGCTGGTGTGGGGCAGTGCGTCGGCGAACTCTATTTCTTTGGGCGCCACGGCCGCTCCGAGTCGTTTACGGGCGTGCCCCAGCAGCTCCAGCCGCAGGTCATCGTCGGCGGTAAAGCCGTCCTTGAGTACGACAAATGCTTTGATGATTGCGCCGACGGTCGGATCGGGCTTGCCGATGACCGCCGCCTCGGCCACCGCCGGATGATCGGTCAGCGCGCTCTCCACCTCGAACGGGCCGATGAGGTGGCCGGCGGATTTGATCACGTCATCCTTGCGGCCGACGAACCAGAAGTAGCCATCGGCGTCCTTCTTGGCCAGATCTCCGGTGAGGTACAGCCCGTCGCTGAAGCACTTTCGATATCGGTCCTCGGCGTGTAGATAGCCGCGGAACATCGAGGGCCAGCCCGGCTCGAGGGCCAGCTCACCTTCTTCGTCGGGATCATCGATCACCGAGGTGGTGCCATCGTCGTTGTGGCGCAGGATATATGCGTCCACCCCGGGCAGCGGCCTGCCCATCGAGCCAGGCTTGATGTCGAAGGCCGGCGTGTTGGCGATCATGATGCCGCCCGTCTCGGTCTGCCACCAGTTGTCGTGAATCGGCAGGCCCAGCACCCGCTTTCCCCACCACACCGCTTCGGGATCCAGGGGTTCGCCCACGCTTGCGATGAAACGCAAGTGGGGGAAGCAATACTGTGCTGCCAATTCGGCGCCCGCTTTGATCAGCATCCGGATCCCGGTCGGGGCGGTGTACCAAACCGACACATTCTGGTCTTGCAGGATCCGGTACCAGCGCTCGGCGTCGAACTCGGCCTGGTCGACGATGGACGTCACGCCGTGCAATAGCGGACTGATGATGCCGTAGGACGTTCCGGTGACCCAACCGGGATCTGCTGTGCACCAATAGATGTCGTCGGGGTGTAGGTCGAGTGCATACAGACCGGTGACGTAGTGCATAGTGACCGCGCCGTGCACATGGATGGCGCCCTTCGGTGTTCCGGTGGTGCCGCTGGTGAAGTGCAGCAGGGCCGGGTCGTCGGCGGTGGTGGGTTCCGCCGGCGCGTTGTCGTCCGCGGCTGCCATCAGCTTCCAGAGGCTGAGCGTGCCGGGCAGCTGATCGCCCGAGCTCTGGGCGTCCACCACCAGAATGTGGCGCACCGACGTGAGTCGTTCGCGGATCTTGGCGATCTTGCGCCGGTAGATCGCCGCCGTGGTCACCAGCACATCGGCTTGGCCGATCTCCACTCTGGTGGCGATCGGCTCCGGGCCGAATGCCGAGAACAGGGGCGAAACCACGCTGCCGTTGCGCAGCGCGCCCAGCATCGTTATGTACAGCTCGGGGATGCGGCCCATGATGGTGAACACGCGGTCACCCTTGTTGACGCCGAGCCCGCGTAGCACCGCGGTGAATTTCCGGACCAGCCGGCCCAATTCCGCATAGCTGAGGTCCTGAGTGGGGGGCTGGTCCTCCCGGCTTTGGTCGGTGACAAATCGCAGGGCGGTACGGGTCGCGATCGGACCAGCGCAGTGCCGATCCACCGCCGCGAAGGCGATGTTGCACTTGTCGTCTCCCATGCCTTCGCACAATGCCGGCACATCGGTCCACCGGAATTGTGCCCGCGCCTGCTGGTAGTCGGAGAGGTTGGGGGCGACACGAGAGTCGTGGGCAGTTTTGTGAATAACGTCCATGAGTGGTCCTAGCGGCGGGGGCCAGCGACTTTTTGTGCCGGATGCTCAGGGCGGCAGGTTTTTGCCATGGCCGTTTCCTTTGGTTGCTGACGCGCCTCCATCGTTTTCCCGGGGTGGTGTGCGGCAATAGAGAAGAAAGTCATCTATGTCAGCGGTCGCTTGTCCGGCCACTCAAGTGGCAACCTGGTGAACGCGAGTTGGTGCTCTTGGGAGCCCGGCGAGTCTCCCGGGGCCCTATGTCGTCGCGGCGGGGGCCAAAGGCCCTTGCGTCGGATGTTCTGATGCCCGATGGTCGAAGATGGGAGGCAGGTGAGTGCGATGACCGAGACGATGGTTGACACCGAGGTGATTGCCAGGGCTGTCGAGCTGGCAGGCCGCGCTCCATCGCTGCACAACAGTCAGCCCTGGCGATGGGTGGCTGCCAGCGGCGCCGTCGACTTGTTTCTCGACCCGCATCGGATGGTGACGTCGGCCGATGATTCGGGCCGCGAAGCGGTGATCAGCTGCGGCGCGCTGCTCGATCACTTCCAGGTCGCGATGGCCGCCGCCGGCTGGGACAGCAACGTCGACCTGTTTCCCAACCCCAACAATCCTGACCATCTGGCTTCGATCGATTTCGCGGCGATCGACGACATTGCCCAGGCCCGGCGTGCGCGGGCCGAGGCGATATCGCGGCGCCGGACTGACCGCCGTCCATTCCGGGCGCCGGGCGACTGGGAGTCGTTCGAGCCCGTGCTGCGCAGTTCGGTGGACACCGAAACGGTCACGCTGGCCGTGTTGGCCGAAGACGCGCGGCCCCGGCTGGCGGAGGCGTCTCGGCTCACCGAGGCGCTGCGCCGCTACGACGACGCCTACCATCATGAATTGGCCTGGTGGACAGCGTCTTCCAGGGATTCTGAGGGGATACCCCAGAGCGCGCTGGCGTCCGGAACAGCCGCCCGGGAAGTAGCGGTGAACCGTTCGTTCCCGGTCGACTGGCGTAGCGAGAGCAGTTCTGCGGGCCGGCATGACCACGCCACGATCGTTGTGTTGTCGACGCCGGGCGACAGCCGCGCGGATGCGCTCAACTGCGGCGCGGCACTATCAGCGGTCCTGTTGGAGTGCACCCTGGCGGGGCTGGCCACTTGCCCGGTCACCCACCTCACGGAGATGGACGCCGGCCGTGCCACCGTTCGCGAACTCACCGGTGGTCAAGCCGAGCCACAGGTATTGGTTCGGGTCGGCATTGCGCCAACGGGTGCCGCCCCGGAGTTGACGCCGCGGCGGCCGCTGCGCGATGTATTGGAGATCCGCCGCTAGCGCCAGGTTGTGGCTCGGGCAGGTGGCGCTATTTGACCGCTGCAATTTGCCGGTGGGCTCTTTCGCGGGTACCGCCCGGCGGCTACCGTGGAATTACCAGATTTGCTTCTCGCATAGGTGACTTACGGCCCTATGCGGTGCGTGAAGGGCACCGAATCATGGGGTCACCCTGGTGACTCAACCAGTGCCGTGCGTACATAGGTAAGGAAATGGAAGTGGTTTCTGCGCTGGGCGGTCCGCCGTTATTGACAGACTCTGATGTCGATGCCATAGCCTGCCGATTCGTGAGGTCGCCCTATGCCGACAACACGATGTATCGCGAATGGCCGTTGGATCGGCGCATTGAGGGCTTTTTGCGGCGTGAGGGGCTGGTCCGCCTCGCAGAGGACGGCGATGCGTACGATCTCATTCTCGGCCGTGTCATGGCCTACATCAGTGCGGTGCCGCACCCAGCTGTGGAACTGCGAACATCGGAGCGCTAGCCGGTGATCACCGGGGGCTGCTCGGGTCGGGCGGTGTCCGCCGGCAGACACCGACTCTTAGCACATTCGCCGACATCCCAGACCAATTTCAGCCAACTGCCAGGCAACTTGAATAGGGTTCCTGCTGTGCATCGGTTCATACGTCTGGCTGTCCTGGTTGTCGCGGGCATCATCGCCGCCGTGCTCGCTATGGCGGACTTCGGGCTCATCGCCAACGCCGGCGCCCATCCGGCGCCGGCCCCCACCTACTACTGGTGCCCGGGCCAGCCTTTCGATCCGGCTTGGGGGCCCAACTGGGATCCGACGACCTGCCACGATGATGTTCACCGGGATGTCGATGGCGCCGACCACAGTCGTGACTTCGTGCCCGGCGACCTTCCCGTCGATGAACAGCCGTGGCTGGACGAGCCGGCGCCTCCCGCGCCGCCCGCCGCGGGTGGTGGCGGCGCTTAAACCGGTCGTTGCGGCCGACCGGCCGAGGTTGCCGGCTGTCCCGTCGGTCGTGGTGCCCGTGTGATCTGAGCCCACCCATCGCGGCGATCCCCAGAAAGCCGCGCCAGTCGGGGACTTCCGTCCCTATTGGCGGCCGGCATTTGGTGGTCGGATGGACAGTGGTCAACACGGTGATTTCGAGATCGAGGAGAAATCATGGGCACCCTTTCCGTTCAGCGCCCCGCAAGGTCGCTTTTCCCGGAGTTTTCCGAGCTGTTCGCGGCTTTCCCGTCTTTCGCCGGGCTCCGTCCTGCCTTTGATTCGCGGCTGATGAAGCTCGAGGACGAGATGAAGGGCGACCGCTACGAACTACGCGCAGAAATCCCTGGTGTCGACCCCGAAAAAGACATTGAGATCACGGTGCTCGACGGGCAGCTGACCATCAAGGCCGAGCGCAGTGAGAAGAAAGAGTTCAACGGGCGATCAGAATTCTGCTACGGCTCGTTCATCCGGACCGTGCCGCTACCGGCCGGCGTCACCGAAGACGGCATTGAGGCCTCCTACGACAAGGGAATTCTCACCGTCTCGGTTCCCGTCGCGGAGGCGAAGCCGGCCGAGCGCCGGGTACGGGTCCAGTCCGTCAACTGACACGACCGCGGGTACGCAATGACGAGCGCGGCGAGAGCCGATCGGAACGCACCGCGGCGGGTCTTCCGGGACCGTCACGAGGCCGGCCAGGTGCTGGCAGATCTGTTGACCGCCTACCGCGACCGGCCAGACGTGATTGTCCTGGGTTTGGCGCGCGGCGGAATACCCGTCGCGTGGGAGGTCGCGGCCGCGCTGCACGCACCGTTGGACGCCTTCATCGTGCGCAAGCTCGGCGCTCCCGGCCACGAGGAGTTTGCCGTGGGTGCTCTGGCCAGTGGCGGCCGCGTGGTGGTCAACGACGACGTCGTGCGGGGCCTGCGGATCACGCCGCAGCAACTTCGCGACACCGCCGAGCGCGAAGCCCGGGAGCTGGTCCGGCGCGAAGCCACCTACCGCGCGGGCCGTCCACCTCTGGACGTGGCCGGCAAGACGGTGGTCTTGGTCGACGATGGTTTGGCGACCGGCGCCAGCATGTTCGCGGCGGTGCAGGCGATACGCGATGCCGAGCCCGCGCACATCGTGATTGCGGTGCCGGCCGCCCCCGAGTCGAGTTGCCGAGAGTTCGCCGGCCTCGTCGATGACGTGGTGTGCGCGTCGATGCCGACCCCGTTCCTCGCGGTCGGGGAGTCTTTCTGGGACTTCCGTCAGGTCACCGACGAGGAGGTTCGCAACCTGCTGGCCACCCCGACGACGGGGATCCCGGCCCTCAGACCTGCGGTACCCACGCCGGCCGAGGTGATCAGAAATGTGGCCATCGACGCGCACGGAGGGGTTCCGCCGTGTGAAGCGCTGGAAGCCGTCATCGGTGACGCCCGGATCGTCTTGATCGGCGAGAGTTCGCACGGCACGCACGAGTTCTACGAAGCCCGGGCCGAGATTACGAAATGGCTGATCGAGCAGAAGGGGTTCTGCGCCGTGGCCGCCGAGGCGGACTGGCCCGACGCGTATCGCGTGAATCGATATGTGCACGGGCTGGGGGAGGACCAGAGTGCCGAGCAGGCGTTGCGCGGTTTTGAGCGCTTTCCCGCCTGGATGTGGCGCAACACCGTGGTTCGTGACTTTGTCGACTGGCTACGGGAGCGCAATCAGCGCTGCGCGTCAAACGGTCAGCGTCAAGCCGGTTTCTACGGGTTGGACCTCTATAGCCTGCATCGGTCGATGCAGGAAGTGGTGGCCTTCTTGGACCGGGTCGATCCGGCGGCGGCGGCGCGGGCCCGGGCTCGCTACGCGTGCTTCGATCACACGGCTGCCGATGATGGCCAGGCGTATGGGTATGCCGCGGCATTCGGTGCCGGCCCCTCCTGCGAACGCCAAGCGATCGACCAGTTGGTCGACACACAGCGCAATGCGCTCGACTACGCCCGCAGAGACGGACTCATCGCCGAAGACGAGGCCTTCTATGCCCAACAGAATGCGCAAACGGTGCGCAATGCCGAGGTGTATTACCGGGCGATGTTCAGTGGCCGTGTCACGTCATGGAACCTGCGCGACCAGCACATGGCCGAGACGCTGGCGGCGCTGCAGGCGCACCTGGACCGCCATGGCGATGCGGCGCCCGCCCGGATAGTGGTGTGGGCCCATAATTCTCATGTCGGCGATGCGCGAGCCACGGAAGTGTGGGCGGACGGACAACTGACGCTGGGTCAACTGGTCCGTCAACGCTACGGCGATGACAGTCGTCTGATCGGGTTGTGCACCTACTCCGGTACGGTCACCGCCGCCAGTGAGTGGGGCGGCATCGCCGAACGCAAAGTGGTGCGCCCGGCGCTGCACGCAAGTGTGGAAGAACTGTTCCACGACACCGGCAAGGACGCCTTCCTGGTTTCGGCGGCAACCAGCCCGGAGGCCGCTGACCCCTTGTCCGGGGTTCGATTGGGCCGGGCCATCGGGGTGATCTATCTTCCGGCCACCGAGCGGCAGAGCCACTACTTCCATGTCCGTCCCGCCGATCAGTTCGACGCCATGATCCACATTGACAAAACCCGCGCCCTCGAGCCCCTCGAGACCACGAGTTTGTGGATCGCCGGGGAGACGCCCGAAACCTACCCGAGTGGCCTGTAGCGCCCGGCGATCAGCGGAGCCAACGCGGATGACCAGTCCGGCCGATCCGGCGGTGCGCGGACCACAGATCGTCACGCTGACCATGAACCCCGCGCTGGACATCACCACCTGTGTCGGCGTGGTGCGGCCGACGGAGAAACTGCGTTGCAGCGAAACTCGCTATGACCCGGGTGGGGGAGGCATCAACGTCGCGCGGATCGCGCACGTCCTCGGCGGCTCGGTGTTCGCGGTGTTTCCGGTGGGCGGATCGCATGGCGCCCACGTCACCAAACTGCTCAGCGAAGCCGGTGTGGCCTTCGGCGAAATCCCGATAGCGGCATCGACGCGGGAGAGCTTCACCGTCAACGAATCCAGCACCGGCGAGCAGTATCGCTTTGTGCTTCCCGGACCCGTGCTGACCCCCGAAGAGCAGGCCCAGTGCCTGCAAGAATTGGGATTTGCCGCGCGCTCAGCGCAATTCGTGGTGGCCAGCGGCAGCCTGCCGCCGGGCCTGCCGGCCAACTTCTATCAGCGAGTCGCCGAGGCTTGCCGTGATCTGGGCGCACGTTTGATCCTGGACACCTCCGGCGGCGGGCTCAGCCACATCCACGCGGGGGTGTACCTACTCAAGGCCAGTGTGCGGGAGCTGCGCGAGTGCGTCGGTCGGCCGCTGGTTACCGAGGCCGAACAGTTGGCCGCAGCAAGCGAACTCGTCGAGACCGGTCGCGCAGAGGTCGTGGTGGTGTCGTTGGGCTCGGATGGTGCACTGCTTGCGACTCGCCGGGCGCGGCATCGATTTCGAGCGGTCCAGATGCGAGGCGGCAGCGGGGTCGGGGCCGGCGACGCCATGGTTGCCGCTATCACGGTCGGTCTAGGTCGCGGATGGCCGCTGGTCAAGTCGGTTCGGTTGGGCATTGCGGCGGGTGCGGCAATGCTGCTGACGCCGGGTACGCAAGCCTGCGAGCGTACGGATGTGGAGCGGTTATTCGAGCTCGTCGCCGAACCGGTGGAGGTCGCCTAGGGGTTGCCGCAACCCCCGAACCGCGGGTCTGTGGTCGGCCCCCAACAACAAACGGCCGCAGCAGCGGTCCAACGGCCCTCACATTACCGACGCAGGCGCAATAGGCTGGCATGGAGCGGATCGAAGTAATTGGGAGCCTTCATGAAGCACCTGGACGCGAAGTCAGTGGTGGCGGGCATCAACGGCTCGCAGGCCGCGATCAACGCTGCCAAGTGGGCCGTAGACGAGGCGATCAGCCGGCAGCTGCCCCTTCGCCTCGTCTATGTCATCCCCAGCCAGCAGGCGGGATCGGTGCATGCCCCCGACTGGGAGCTCGAGCGCGCGGAGCGGGCACTGGCCGAGGCAGAGGGTGCCGTCCAGAGCGACTGCCATCCGATCGAGGTCGAGACCGTTGTTCGTGCTGGTGAGCCCGCGCAAGTCTTGATCGATGAATCGCAGGAGACGGCACTGATCTGTGTCGGCACCGCCAGGCGAGGACCGGCGACGGACGGGTTACTGGGCCCGACCGCGGCGGCGTTGGTCCGGGGTGCGCACTGCCCGGTAGCGGTCATCCGGACCAATCCCGACGGATCCCCGACGGATCTGGGGGTAATCGCTGTCGTCCTCAACGACGACGCCGACAACGACGAAGTTGTGCACGCGGCCATGGAGGAGGGGCGGCGTCGCCACGCGGTCGTTCGCCAAATCGATCGCCGGCTGGACAGCTGGGTGCGTCGCTACCCGGACGTGCCGGTCCAGGTTGTCGCCTCGGGTACCGGCGCAAGATCCGTCGAAAACCACAGCAGTGCCATCGACCTGGCCGTTGTGGGCGAAGCCGACGCCGATGAATTGCCGGGACTGGCCACCCCCAACTGTCATCCGATATTGGGCTACCCCGACTGCTCGGTTCTGCTGGTCCGGCATTAAACAGCCTGGCTGGCGGGCCATTGCCGGCGAGCCGGCCTCGATACGCCGCCGGTTGCCACCGGCCGTGGCGCCCACCCACGCCGGGCGTGAGTACCCACCGCTGGCGAAAGTGGGGAATCATGGGGTGTGGAAATCGTCACCCACGGCTCCATGACTCTCAGTTCGTACCGTCATGTGGAAGGACTGGCAATGGTTAGGGTTTCTCGCCATGGTTAAGGTTTTTTTGGTCGACGACCATGAAGTCGTTCGGCGCGGACTTGTCGACCTGCTCGGGTCCGACCCAGATCTGGAAATCATCGGAGAGGCGGGCTCGGTCTCCGAAGCGATGGCACGAATCCCGGCATTGCAGCCCGATGTCGCCGTGCTTGATGTTCGTCTGCCCGACGGCAACGGCATCGAACTGTGCCGCGACCTGCTCTCGGACCTGCCGGAATTGCGGTGCCTGATGCTGACATCGTTCACCTCCGACGAGGCGATGCTCGAGGCGATTCTGGCTGGGGCCAGCGGCTACGTCGTCAAAGACATCAAGGGAATGGAGCTGGCGCGGGCCATCAAAGACGTCGGTGCCGGCAAATCGCTGCTGGACAACCGGGCGGCCGCGGCACTGATGGCGAAGCTGCGTGGCGGGGCCGAGCAAAAGGATCCGCTGTCCGGATTGACCGAACAGGAGCGAACGCTGCTCGGACACCTCAGCGAGGGGCTGACGAACCGGCAGATCGCTGCCCGGATGTTCCTCGCCGAGAAAACCGTGAAGAACTACGTGTCGCGCCTACTGGCCAAGCTGGGCATGGAGCGGCGAACGCAGGCGGCGGTGTTCGCTTCCCGATTGGGTCAGGGAACACGGCCGGTTCAGGGCGATTGACGGCCCTCGCGAAGAAATCGCGGGCGCGGGTGAGGCTGGGGGAGTTTTCCCCGGCTCGCGGCCAGGTTGTGGTCGCGCAATTTCGATGGGATTAAGCTAAATATCGGTTCCCGACGCTGCGAACGCAGCGTCACCTGCGGTAGTACCGAGAAGGCATGGGTGGAGGTACCGGGTCGGGTGGGCAGCGACGAAAGCGGCCCAGCGTTTGCTGGACTGGGCCGTCCTGGGCTGGTTAGCAGGATGCACGCGCAGCTAGACGAGTTGCTAGCGGCTCGCGACCAGATGGAGCAGTTGCTGCGGGTCATCGTCGAGATCGGCTCCGATCTCGACCTCGACGCAACACTGCGTCGGATCGTCCTTGCCGCCAGGGAGTTGACCTCAGCTCCCTACGGCGCCTTGGCCGTCCGTGATCCCGAGGGGACACTGATCAGGTTCATTCACGCGGGATTGGACGATGACGTGGCCCGTCGCATCGGGCATCTGCCGGTCGGCAAGGGGGTGCTGGGCGTTTCGCTGGTCGAGACACCCGCGCTGCGTCTGGACGACCTGACCATGCACCCGGCGGCCTGCGGCTTCCCCGAACACCACCCGCCCATGCGAGCGTTTCTCGCGGTACCGATCACGATCCGGGGAACCGTGTTCGGCAGCTTGTATCTGACCCATGTCGATCCGGGCCGCAAGTTCTCCGAGTCCGACGAGTTCGCCGCCCGCGCGTTGGCGTTTGCGGCCGGTGTCGCTATCGACAACGCCCAAGTGTTCGAGCGCGAGCGCACGGCCGTGAAGTGGATGGAGGCCAGCCGCGAGATCACCACGGCGCTGATGTCCAGCACCGAGTCGCGGCGCGAGCCCCTGCAATTGATCGCGCAGCGGGCCTGCACGCTCACCAATGCCGAACAGGCCATCGTTCTGGTGCCCGTCGAGTCCGACCTGGCCACCGACGAGATCGACACCCTGGTGGTCTCCGCCGCGGTAGGGCTGCATGCCGAGGAGGTTGTCGGCCAGCAGGTTCCGGTGCGCGGCTCTACCTGCGGGGACGTTTTTCGGTCCGGCGAACCGTTGATCAGTGAGGCTTTCAGTTACCCGATTGAGGCATTCACCGACGTGGCGCAGCGCTCGGCCATCGTGATGCCGCTGAGCGCCCACGAAAAGGTCGCCGGGGTGATTGCCGTCGCGCGGGGCGCGGATCAGCCGCCTTTCGATGCCCGCTGCCTGGATCTGGTGAGCCAGTTCGCCACTCACGCGGCGATTGCACTGTTGCTGGCTTCGGGCCGCGAGGACGCGCGGCAGCTGACCATCTTGGCCGAGCGCGAGCGCATTGCGCATGACTTGCACGACCACGTCATCCAACGGCTGTTCGCCTCGGGTATGGATCTGCAGGGAACGCTGGCCAGGGCCCGCTCCCCGGAGGTCATCGACCGGCTCAACCGCACCGTCGACGATCTGCAAACGATCATCGAGGAAATTCGCAGCACCATCTTCCAGCTGAAGTCTCCGTCGGGTCGCGACGGCGGCTTTCGGCAGCGGATTCAGCAGGTGGTTGCCGACCTGACCGAACACCGTGACGTTGTCACCACAATCCATATGCATGGGCCGATGTCGGCCGTTCAAGGTGAGCTTGCCGACCACGCCGAGGCGGTGGCCACCGAAGCCATCAGCAACGCCGTTCGCCATTCCGGCGCCGGGCGAGTGACGCTGGAGGTCAGAGTGGGCGACATGTTCAGCCTCGAAATCGTCGACGATGGCTGCGGCATATCCCCCGACGTATCGCGGCGCAGCGGCCTCGCCAATATGCGGTCGCGGGCCGAAAAGCTCGGCGGCACTTGCGGGATCACCACGCCCACCGAGGGCGGAACGCGGATCAGCTGGACCGTTCCATTCGGCGATCTCTGACTTCGGGCTCGGTCAGCGCGATCAGCGACGGACCACCAGCACCGAATGCCCGCTGCGTTGGGGAAGACGCCGGCTCACCGCGCCGACCATTCGTGCCACATCGCCAGCATCATCGCTGCCGACCACGGCCAACTGGATAGGTTCCTCGGTCTTGGCGAGGAAGTCGGCCGCACCGTGTCGTGCGGCCGCGGGCTGGACGTGGACATCTCGATAGCGGGATACCCAGCGGTCAAGCCGGCGATGGAGTTGCTCGTAGGCAATCTCGCCCAGGCCCCACCGCCACACTCCCATCGCCAGAATTGGCGCCCCGCGCAGCTGGGCCTCCCGGAAGCCGTGCTCGAGCACCGCATCGTTTCCGGGCGAGTCATCGACGACAACAGCGATCCAGGACGTGTCCGACAACTCGGTGTCAGGGTCGGTGCGGATGATGGCCGCTGGGCAATGCGCTCGCTGCGTCACCGCCTCGGCGGTCGAGCCGAGTAGCTTGCGCGCCACTCGACCGATTCCCACCGATCCAACGCAAACCATTGCCGCAGTAAGTGATTCGCTGACCAACGCGGCTTCGGCCGATCCTCGAACGATGTCCACTTCTACCTCGACCGGCACTTCGATGGCATGCAGCGCAGCCGAAGCCGCGTGCAACGCTGCTTGTGCGTATTCGACATCCGGGGCGGCCTCATCGTTGGTCGATGCCGCCCGCTCGGGAACGGCATGGACCAGGCGTAGGGGAATGCCGCGGCTGGCGGCCTCGGGGACGGCCCAGCGCGCGGCGTTGATCGCGGCCTGCGAACCGTCGACGCCCACAACAACGCACCTAGGCGCTTGCGGATGGCTCATGGCACCCTCCCATCCGGGACCGCTGGCCTGCCCTGGCGTCGGTGGGCCGCTCACGGCAAGAGGCTATTGAGCTGCCCTGAGGCCGGGGCAGGGCCGTTTGGCCCCGGTTTCGCGGCTTTGGTAACGCGCGGCCGACCGGAATCTGCGCGACGTCGGCATTGGACCTCGATCGGCCGGGAAGCCACAGCCTGGGTGGTGCCGATAATGTCAGCCCGGGCCTCATGACCACGTGGCTGGTGACCAAAGCCTCAAGACCGATGGCCGTTTGGCGAATAACGTATTTGATGACCGAGGAGGATCAAATGTCTGCACCGATGAAACACCTTGGCAT
This sequence comes from Mycobacterium marinum, assembly GCF_003391395.1. Lineage (NCBI taxonomy): Bacteria > Bacillati > Actinomycetota > Actinomycetes > Mycobacteriales > Mycobacteriaceae > Mycobacterium > Mycobacterium marinum. Next base: position 4,064,158 of record NZ_CP024190.1, on the reverse strand, counting down.
TGTTGTTGGCGTCGATGGCTCGGCTGCCTCGTATGCGGCGGTTTCGTGGGCGGCGCGTGACGCCACATTGCGTCATGTTCCGCTGACCTTGGTTCACATGGTGAACCAGGCGGTGCCGATGTGGCCCGAGATGCCCATGATGACGAGCATGTCAGCGTGGCAGGAGGAAGACGGACGCCAGGTTCTCGAACAGGCGGGAAAGATCGCCCAAGAGGTCACGCAGCAGGGGCGCGACACCCAGATCAAGAGCGAGTTGAGCTGGTCGGCGCCGGTTCCCACGTTCGTCGAACTGTCGCAGGAAGCGGATTTGGTGGTCGTCGGCAGCCACGGCCGCGGGGCCGTCGCTCGCGGCCTGCTCGGCTCCGTTAGCTCCGGGGTGGTGCACCGGGCGCACTGTCCGGTGGCAGTGATCCGAGACGAAGATCCGGAGGCGCCCCAACCCGAAGACCGTGACCGGGCCCCCGTGGCGGTGGGCATCGATGGCTCGTCGGCCTCAGAGCTGGCGACCGCGATCGCATTCGACGAAGCGTCGCGCCGGGGCGTCGAACTCAAAGCGGTGCACGCTTGGAGTGATCTTGAAGTGGTTGACCTGCCCGGGTTGGACTGGTCGACGGTAAAGGGAGAGGCCGAGGAGACTCTGGCCGAGCGTCTGGCCGGCTGGCAGGAGCGCTATCCGGATGTCACGGTGGATCGAGTGGTCGTGTGTGATCGACCGGCGCGACAATTGATCGACCAAGCGCAGACCGCGCAGCTGGTCGTTCTGGGCAGCCACGGCCGGGGCGGATTTACCAGCATGCTGGTCGGTTCGACCAGCAACGCGGTGCTGCACGCGGTTCACACGCCGGTCATCGTGGCCCGGTCCGCCTGAGATCGGCGCAAAACGGGCTGGCCGCCCATACCCGCCGATAACCGAGAGCCACGGAGGCCGTCATCAGCACCGACAGCGAATCTGCCGAGTCGCCGGATGCCACCCACAGCCCCAACACCGCCTATATCGAGGTGCACGAAACACATACCGGTGTGGTGGTGCTGGTCGGCGAACGTGCATACAAGGCGAAGAAACCGGTGCTGACCGACTTCCTGGACTTTCGTACCGCGGAGCAACGGGAGCGGGCCTGTGCCCGCGAGGTCGAGCTGAACAGTCGACTAGCCCCCACCAGTTACCTCGGCGTCGCGCACTGCACCGACCCGACCGGGGGGCCTGCCGAACCGCTGGTCGTAATGCGTCGCTACCACGACAGTGACCGGCTTGCGTATCAGATCAGCAGCGGCGGATCCGACGAATCGGTGCGCGCGTTGTTGGACACCATCGCTACAGTGCTGGCCCGCTTTCACGAGGGCGCTGAGCGCAGTCCGACAATCAACACCGCGGGCGAACCGGCCGCGATTGGCCGACGCTTCGGCGACAACCTGGCAGAACTGCATCGTTATGCGGGGACGTCGTTCCCCGACGAGTCGATCGGACGGATCGAAGACCTGGTCGCGGCATTCATCTCCGGCCGCGAGACCCTCTTGGCCCAGCGCATTGCCCAGGGATGCATCGTCGACGGTCACGGGGACCTGCTCGCCGATGACATCTTCTGCGCCGAAGGCGGACCCGCCCTGCTCGATTGCCTGGAGTTCGACGACAGACTTCGTTATGTCGATCGCGTCGATGATGCCGCGTTTCTGGCGATGGACCTGGAGTTCTTGGGGCGCAAGGACCTGGGGGAGTACTTCCTGGATCGCTATCTCGCGCACTCCGGGGATGTGGCGCCGGCGTCACTACGAGACTTCTACATCGCTTATCGCGCGGTGGTGCGCGCAAAGACCGACTGTGTCCGGCTGTCGCAAGGCAAACCAGAGGCCGCCGCGGATGCCGCCCGACACCTGGAGCTAGCCACCCGGCACCTGGAGACCGGCGCAGTTCGGTTGGCGCTGGTGGGCGGGAATCCAGGTACCGGAAAGTCGACGTTGGCGCGTGCTCTGGCCGAACAGGTTGGCGCACAGGTCATCTCAACCGACGATGTGCGCAAGGAACTGCGCGACCGCGGTGACATTCACGGCGAGTCGGGTGTTCTGGACGAAGGCCTGTACACCCGCGACAACGTCACGGTCGTCTACGATCTGGTGCTGAGCCGGGCGCGCAGGTGTTTGCAAGAGGGGCGATCGGTGATCCTGGACGGGACCTGGCGGGATCCGCAATCTCGCGCGCGTGCTCACCAACTTGGCGGCCAAACTCATGCGGCCTTGGTGGAACTGCTGTGCACCCTGCCGGTCGATATGGCCGCTGACCGAATCAGCACCCGAGCGCCGGGCAATTCCGAGGTAACGGCGGAGATCGCCGCGACCATGGCGGCTCAACATGCCGGCTGGGATACCGCCCTACCGATGGATACCTCCCGGCCAATTGAGTTCTCCCTAAACGAAGCCCACGACGCTTGGTGCCGAGCGATCTACCCCGAGTAGGCGGGGCTGCGAGCCTAAGTCCCTGCCGTGAAGGACCAACGGCCCTGGCCAACCTGCGGCGCAAGTTTCTAGCGTTGACGTCACAGACGCAAGGGTGGTGGCTATGACGGCGGCGACGGCGCCCGACGAAACCGTGATTCGAGAATCAGTGGCGCTTGCCAGTCGTGCTCCGTCGCTGCACAACAGCCAACCGTGGCGGTGGGTCGCCGAAGCCGACACACTGCAACTGTGGGCTGATCGAGCCCGTTCGATGCCGGCCACCGACCACGCGGGCCGGGAGCTGATCTTGAGTTGCGGTGCTGTCCTGGACCACCTGCGGGTCGCGATGTCGGCTGCCGGCTGGGACAGTGTCACCGAACGGATGCCCGATCGGGGCAATCCAGATCATCTGGCGACACTGCGGTTTCACCCGATGCAGGCCGTCACCGCGTCCCAGCGCCATCGGGCGGATGCTATCGGGCAACGCCGCACCGACCGTTTGCCTTTTGACCCGGTCGCCCAATGGGCGGCGATCGAGCCGGTGCTGCGTCACGCCGCGGTCCGGTATGACGTGCTGCTGCACGTGGTGGCGGACGATGGCCGAGCGGCGCTAGCCGAGGCGTCTCGGCTCACCGAGAACTTGCGACGTAGCGACACCACGTATATGTCCGAACTACGATGGTGGACTTCGCCATTCAGCTCGAACGCCGACCATGCGCCGGAAGGTGCCCTGCTGTCGACGTCGGAAGCTTCCCGAGTCGACGTTGCGCGCAGCTTTCCCCCGGCCGGCGGGGGGCGACGTCGCTCCGCTATCGAGCATGATCAGTCTAAGATCGTGGTGCTCTCTACCGATTCCGACGACTTGTGTGACGTGCTTCGATGCGGTGAGTCGTTGTCGGCGGTGTTACTTGAGTGCACGATGGCGGGCCTGGCGACCTGCACGCTGACCCACATGACCGAGATGGCCATGAGTCGCAACATCATCGCCGAGATCGTCCAGACAACAAGCCTTCCGCAATTGCTCATCCGAATCGGCAAGTCGCCGGGACATGATCAGCACGTGGAACGCTCCGGCCGTCGCCCAGTAGACGACGTCCTCGAGTTCCGGCTCTGACCGGTGCTACCGCAAGGAGGTCTCACGCATGACGCGACATTGGCTGGTGATGGAGACCCCGAACGGCCCGCACGCACCGTATGTCACCCGGATCGCCGGTGCTGGTCGGCATCTACCCGAAACGCACCTCACCACAGACGAATTGATGTCCAGCACCCGCCATCGCACCCACATCGATCTGGAACGGCTGACCGGGATCCGCGAGCGCCGTGTCTCGGTGGGCGATGAGGATTCCTACAGCCTGGCCACCGCCGCCGCCCTGGACGCGCTGGCCGCTGCGCGCCAGGATCCGGCGTCGCTGGATGTGGTGATCAATTGCAGCATCACCAAGTTTCGCGGTGGCCTCACCCAATGGCTCGAGCCATCGATGAGCAGTGCGGTGGCCCGCGGCATTGGGGCACACCGCGCGATGACGTTCGACGTGTCCAACGCATGCGCCGGAATGCTTACCGGGGTAACGATTTTGAACAATTGGATCCGGCAGGGGGTGGTAGAGCGCGGTCTGGTCGTCAGCGGTGAGTACATCTCACAACTGAGCCACAATGCCGCCCGCCACATCCGCAACATCATGAGCAAGGAGTTGGCCTCGTTGACCCTGGGAGACGCTGGCGCCGCGCTGCTGCTGGAGCGGGCTCCCGTCGGTTCCGCGGGAATCGCGCTGGCCGGATTCACGACCGTCGCCGACTACAGCCGGCTGTGCCTGGCCTACCCGCGCGGACACGACCCGGGCGCGCGGATGTTCACCAATGCCCGCGCGATCCACCAGGCCGCAATGGCCAATACGCCGTTGCTGCTCGAGGAGGTCCTCGAGACGGCCGGAATCTCAATTCACGACATCGACCATGTGATCACCCACCAGACGTCGGCACGTGCCATCCGTAAAGGCATGGCCAAGATGTCGGAAGCCTTTGGGGACAAGCCCCGCCATGACGCGGTGATCACCGTGGACCGCTACGGCAACACGGCATCGACAACACACACCGTGGCCCTCATCGAGGAACTCACGGCCGGACGCATCGTGGCAGGGGAGCGAATTGCCTTGATCGCTCTGGCCTCGGGGCTGGAAATCGGGATCGTCTTGCTGACCCTGGATGAGGAGATGGTGAGCCGTTATGGGCACAGTGATTGACCGCGTCGACGTTGCGCATTCGGGCTGGCGCAACCGGCACAGTGCGCTGCACCTAGCCGTTGCCGCTGCCAAAGACTGCCTACAGGGCGCCGGATGCGACCCCGACGAGTTGGATCTTGTGGTCAATGCGGGGATCTACCGCGACCGCAACCTCGGTGAGCCGGCATTGGCGGCACTGATCCAGGACGACATCGGCGCCAACCCGGAGGACCCCCACGCTGGTGCTCACGGTACGTTCTCCTTCGATATCGCCAACGGGGCCTGCGGGGTGCTCACCGCTTTGCAGATCGTTGACGGATTCTTGCGGACGCACAGCATCAGTCGGGCGCTCATCGTGGCCAGCGATGCCGATCCAGGCCATGGAATGAGCGAGCACTTTCCCTTCTCCGCCACGGGGGCCGCGCTGCTATGCGGTTGGAGCGATGACACCTACGGCCTGAGCCGGGTGCAGTGGGCTAACGCCGTCAACGGGAAGGCAGACGAATCATTCAGCGCAACAGTTGGTTTCGCTGACGCCCGCAACGTTCTGCGATTCGCGGAGTCGGCCGAGGCGGATGAAGAGTTTGCCGCTGTCGCGGCACATGCGGTGCGCGAATGCCTGGCGGCGAACTGCGTGGCGCTTTCGTCGGTCGACATGATTGTTGCTGCCCCGCCCAGGCCCGGGTTCCGCGCCGCGTTGAGCGCTCGGCTCGGGGTGGCGGCAGAGCTGATCGGGGTTGCAGACGATCGACGCATGCACACCGCAGCGCTGCCCGCCGCGTTCGAGCAGCAGATCGCGCGGGTTCCGGTGGGCGCCCAGATCCTGTTTGTGGCCGCCGGGGCCGGCGTCACGGCCGGCGCCGCGCTTTACCGCCGCCCGCCAGGTCGCGCTGCCTGAACGGGCCTACTGCCAGGAAATGATGCGCTCGGCCAGCTCTGGCCCGCTGTCTTCCTGGATGAAATGGTTGGCGTTGATACGGGCGTGCGGCTGGCCCGCCGCACCGGGAATGTGCTTGATCAGTGGACGGTCGGCTCGTCCAAGGAGTGGGTCGCGCTCCCCGAAGATGGCCAGGAAAGGCTTCTCCCAGCGGCCAAGGGCGTCCCATGCGGCACGGTTGGCCGCAACCGCGGGATCATCGGGTGAGATCGGCACCAACTGGGGGAAGGCGCGGGCGCCAGCCTGGTAGCTCTTGTCGGGGAAGGGGGCGTCGTACCCGGCCCGCACGGCGGGGGGAACTTTGCGCACCGTCCCGGCCGCAACAAGGCGACCGGCGGGCAGCACCGGAGAGTAGCGCGCGAAGGCCCGCCAGATGTGAAACGCCGTCGGGGTGCGCCCGCGTGCCGTGGGAAGGAACCCATTGGCCACCACCAGCCGCGCAATCGTGTCACCGTGTTCGGCGGCGACGCGCAGTCCGATCAGCGATCCCCAATCCTGGACGAAAAGCGTGGCCTCGGCCAGGCGCAATTCTTCAAACCAGGACTTCACCCATTCGACATGGCGCAGGTATGTGTAGTCCGCGATACGAGTGGGCTTGTCGGAGCGGCCGAAGCCGATCAGATCGGGCGCGAGCACGCGGTATCCGCCGGCAGCAAGCGGTGGGATCATGGTGCGGTACAAGTAGCTCCACGTGGGCTCCCCATGCAGCAGTACTATCGGCGGCCCGTCGGCAGGACCCTCGTCGATGTAGTGCATCCGCAAATGTGGGGTATCGGTTGCCGCGACATCGACGTAGTGGGCCGCAAACGGGTAACCGACCAGATTCTGGAATCGAGCATCCGGGGTCCTCACCACATCCATGAATCAGCTCCTTCCAATAGCGGCCACCCGGTGTTCGTCGAGCAGTTTGCGACCATGTTGCCTCCCGCCGGGGCCGCACAGCGTCAAACCAGACGGTGCGGCGGAGCGCAACGGGCAGTTCAAACTGCGTGAGTCGGTCTGCAGCCAAAGTGCGCCGGCTCAGAATATGCCATGCGCGGCGCACGACCGCCGGGCCATCGCCGATTCGAGGCTTAAAACCAACCAAGCCAAGCTATTTCGCGTGGATGGTGGCTGACGATCAACCCATCGCGAGTAGCTGGCAAACAACGGTCGGTGCCGATCTCGCCGAGTGGCCCTCGGCAATGTCAGGCCCTCGTTTCGAAACGGTGCGCCGCCGCGCGGGGCAGCGACAGCGCGACGCGGTGGCGTCTAGCATGTGCGGGGGATGCGGCTTCGGCCAGACAGGAGATCTCATGGTCGAGATTCACTTGGAGCGAACCATCGCTGCGCCGGTTGAGCAGGTCTTCGACTGGCTGGCCGACCCGACCAAGTTGGCCGCGGCCCCCTTGGTGCTCAAGGCCGGCTACACCAAAGACTCACCCCCGCCCGGCGCTGGTGCGGTGCGCGAGGTGACCGCGCTGGGTGCCTGGTTCCGGGAGCAGATCACCGCCTTCGACCGTCCACGCAGCTACTCCTATCTCATCTTGCGATCCTTCCCGCCGTTGATTCATCAGGGGGGCACCCTGACGTTCACGCCGTCAGACGGTGGAACCCACGTCGACTGGCTGACCACCTATACCCACCCGGCGCGTGCGGGTGGCAGGTTCTTGGAGGTGGTCAGTCGCCCGATATTGAGGTCGAGCTTCGTCGCGGTCTTGGACGGCTGCGCGGCGGCACTGGAAAGTTAGGGCGGCCCGGTGCTCGATCATCGGGCGTCCCGCACGTTTGTGGTAACCGGTGCGTCCTCGGGCATTGGATTGGCCACCGTAGGCCGCTTGCTCGAACAAGGCTGCGCAGTTGTCGGTGCCGACGTCGTAACCCCGCCCCACGACCTCGGTCCGCGATTCACATTCGTGACCGCCGACGTCACCGACGAGGACGCGGTCGCCGGCGTGTTCGCCGCCGTGCCCGACCGCCTCGATGGGGTGGTGCATTCGGCCGGGGTGGCCGGTGGCGGCCCGGTGCATCTGCTGACGCGAGCTGAATGGGACCGAGTCATTGGGGTCAATCTCACCGGCACTTTTCTGGTAGCCAAGGCGGCGTTGGGCAGGATGATCGAGCAACCCCGGGTGGACGGCGAACGCGGCTCAATCGTGACGCTGGCCAGCATCGAAGGTCTAGAGGGCACCGCCGGCGGTAGTTCTTACAACGCCGCCAAGGGCGGTGTTGTGTTGCTGACCAAGAACATTGCGCTCGACTATGGGCCCAGTGGTATCCGGGCGAACGCGATCTGCCCGGGCTTCATCGCCACACCCCTGGCCGAAGGGGTCTTCGGCATGCCGGGAATGGAGGGCCCGCGTGCGTCGATCACCAATGAGCATGCGCTGCAACGATTGGGAAAGCCGGAGGAGATCGCGGCCATGGCTGCCTTCTTGCTCTCACCCGACGCTTCCTTTGTGACAGGCCAGGCCATTGCCGTCGACGGCGGCTACACCGCCGGGCGCGATCACGGGGTGGTTCGGCTCTTCGGTCTCCCACAGTGAGAGAGGGAGATAAGGCGGATTCGACTGGTCGTCGCAACACCTCGATGTTGGAGGTGTTGAATGGCTTGTCGTCAGCAGGCAGCAGACCGGGTGATCCGGCCGAAGCTGCGATCGCCGGGGCATCGGAAGTATCGGCGTCATGTCGAGGTGGCCTTCTGGGAACAGATCGCTAGAGGGCTTCTCGCCGAAGAAGCCGCGGGCATTGTGGGCGTGGCGTCCGGCGGTCGGGGCACGCTGGTTCCACAACGCTTTGATGTGAAGTTCCAGCCCTCGGGCCGCTGCCTGTCTTTCGCTGAGTGTGAGGAAATCGCGCTACTGCGGGTTCAGGGCAACGTGTTTGAGCAATCGTCCGGGCGATTCGGCGCGACCCGTCCACGATCTCACGGGAACTGCGCCGCAGCGCCGCTGTTCGCTACGGGAGCAGCGGTTCCCGGGCCTCGGTAGTGCTGTGGAAGGCCGATATGGCAGCATGTCGGCCCAAGACCGCGAAATTGGCCGCCAATCCGCAACTGCATGATTATGTGCAGCAACGCCTTTCAGGGCGAAGTGGCATCAAACCAGCATCAAACCAGACCCGCGCAAAAAATCCGGGCTAGGTGTTCTTCACTGGCAGGTTGTGAACGCGTAGGCGTTCGATGGGTGTTTTTCCGCCGATGCCGGTGTGGGGTCGATGGTGATTGTAGTGGTGCAGCCAGTCCTGATAAGTTGCCGCGCGTTGGACCTCCGACAGGTAGGTCTGCGCGTAGGCCCATTCGCTGGCCAGGGTGCGGTTGAACCTCTCGACTTTTCCGTTGGTCTGAGGACGGTACGGGCGAGTGCGCTTGTGGGCGATCTCCTCGCCGAGTGAATCGGCGAAAACTTTTGACCGGTAACAGTTTCCGTTGTCAGTCAACACACGCTTGACGGTGATCCCGTGATCGACGAAAAACCCGTTAGCCCGCAACCAGAACCCTGCGGCGGTGTCTTTACGTTCGTCGGTGAGGATCTCGGAGTAGGCCAGCCGCGAATGATCATCGACGGCATGGTGCACAAACGCATACCCCACGCCGCTACGGTTGCGTCGACCGGCGTGACGACCCAACTTGCGGTGCCCACCACCGTCGGGAATGCGACCTAGCTTCTTGACGTCGAGGTGAACCAAATCCCCGGGTGCGGGATGCTCGTAACGGCGCGGTTGGGGCCGGCGCACCGGCAGCCCACTGGCTTGATCGAGATCGCGCAGCAACGGCATCCGGTAACGGCGCAGCACCGCTTCCACCGTCGAGCGGGCCAGCCGCAAATGCGCGGCGATGCGGTGCGGCCCCCAGCGCCGCGTGAAGCGGATTTTGATGATGCGCCGCTCCCGACGCTGGGGAAGCCGACCTGGACTGCGATGCGGACGACTGGAGCGATCGACCATGGCCTCTGGACCGCCAACGCGGTAACGGTCAGCCCATTTCTTGGCCGTGGCCGTCGAGCACTGGAACCGCTCGGCGGCTCGGGCATAGGTCCAACGGTCATCGACGACACAGCGGGCCAGCCGCAACCGCCCCCGCGGAGTCAATGAGGCATTAGCGTGGGACATGAGGACCTCTCGGTGATCGGGGTGTGTGTGGTAACCACACCGATACCGGAGGTCCTCACCTATTTCCCGCTAGCCACGCCGTTCACAACCTCGCTGGGAGTTACAGCTAGGGCGGCGTCTTCGACCGCTACGACGCACGGGCGCACCAGACACCCAACCGGGTGCAGAATGCGCCTTCCGCGTGTCAGACCGAGCCATTCTCCTATTTGCTGGGTACCCCATCCGGCTCCGGCCCAGCAGGCAACGGCACGATAATCGGTATCGACGCTATACCCGCCGGAAGCGGGCCTGGTAATGGCCCCGAGGGGCCCGGGACAACTCCCGGCGCAGCGGCCACCGGGTCCGGTGCTGGATCTACCGGCGCAACGTCGGGACCGCCTGCAATGAATGGCATAGCCGCCCCGAATAACCCAGCGATTGGTAATATGACGCCGATCATGAAGTTATCTAGTCGCACCATGCAAAACCCTTTCAGTTTATGTGCTAGCTGCTTCCGAAAGTTCAAGACGTTTTCTAACGGTTCCTGTGTCTCGGGTAGCGTAGACGACCTAAATGATTTGATTGCTGGAATCAAGTTGTGATGTTTTGAACGTCGCATCCCGCCGCCTGACCGGCCCCGAAAGGCCGGTCCCCTAATTTTGAGATCAAAGGTTGTGATTCGATGCGGGTTTCGGCAAATGCGGCCCACTGTCGCGAGGTTGCCTTTACTCCGGCGGGGACCCTGCACCGGCTCGCTCACCCCCTTCCGGATGCCACCCCATGACTATCGGCTCGATGGCTTGGACATAACCTCCTCTACGGGCTTTGCGATCTCCACCCTAGCGACTTCTGACGCTAATCTCACTGTGCACCAAGGTATTTCGGTGTGTACGCCAACGCCGCTAGTCTTGATTTTGCATGTATTCGTGCAGGTTCGGGTAGGGGCCGTGGTCTGGATTCGCTTGCGCGGTTGCCTTCTCGTTGAATGGGCGCGTTAGAGCGGACGTGCCCCACGCCGGTCGGATCCACCGGGGACTTTAACGCTCTTACGTCCAAACATTTTCACGCTTCCCTAAACGGGGGAAATTCATGTCTCGCATGAGACAAATTATCCCAACGTGAGACATAACAGTATTGCGCCCGGGGCTGCTTGATGCGCCTGCCGGGAGTCCCCTTAATGGCCGCCCCTTCCAGGCGCAGGCAATATTCCCGTTTCGGGCCACCAAGTTGGGCATTGGTGCTTAACTTCACGACTGTGCCCATTGCAATGTGAGCGCGACAACGAAATATTCTTCCGTTGAAGGGATGTCCAGGTGAGCCATTTGGTGACGCAACCGCAACTGATGACTGCCGCTGCCGAGGACTTGGTAGGTATCCAGACGTCCATCGCGGAGGCCAGCATCGCCGTTGGCGGTCGGACCACCGGTTTGGCGGCGGCAGCCGCCGACGAGGTATCCGCGGCGATTGCGGACGTGTTTAGCGTGTTCGGTGAGGATTATCAGGCGTTTGCCCGGCAGGTTGAGGCATACCACAACGCGTTTGTGCAGACCCTGACCGCAAGCGCCAATGCCTACGGCCATGCGGAGGCTGATGCCCAGGCCCTGCTGAGCGGGAGCACGGCCGCATCAGGTGGGGCGCCATCTGCGCAAGCTACATTGCAGGGAACAACGTTCGGCTGGATGATCGGCGGAAGTGGAAATCCGATACCCTCGCAAACATACGTGAATAAGGTGCTGCCTTACGTCAACGAAGCGTTCGGCGTGCTTCCGGAGAACGCGAAAGCCCTCTTTACCCCTGAGGGATTGCAGCCGATATACACCGGGATCAAGAGCTTGCCTCTTAATACATCGGTAGATCAAGGCGTCCAGATCCTCGACCAGACGATCAAGAGCACCCTGGCGGCGCATCCCGGCGACAGTGTCGCCGTTCTAGGCTATTCCCAGAGCGCGATCATCTCCTCACTGGAGATGCGAGACTTGATGAACCCGGCGCTTAACCCAACGCCACCTCTACCAACCGAACTCGGCTTCACCCTGCTCGGCAATCCCATGAATCCCAATGGCGGTCTCCTGTCGCGCTTCGTAGGACTGAACGTGCCGAGCCTGGGATTGGACTTTTATGGCTCGACACCGCCCGACACCCCCTATCCGACCAACATCTACACGCTCCAGTACGACGGATTCGCCTCTTTCCCGCGGTACCCGCTCAATCTTTTGTCGGACCTGAACGCCTTCTTGGGAATCCAAACTATCCACGGCCAGTACCCGGATCTCGACCCAGCAAATCTTCCCCCAGGGTACGAGATGGTCACACTCCCGGGCTCAGCATCCCTGACCGGGCAGGGCCAAACCAACTACTACATGATCACGCACCCAAACCTGCCGATCACAGCGCCGTTCCGAGCCATCCCGGTCATCGGTGACCCGCTGGCAGACCTCATTGAGCCGAATATGCGCATCCTGGTCAACTTGGGCTATGGCGACCCGAACTACGGCTATTCAACGTCACCAGCGAACGTGCCGACGCCATTCGGGCTATTCCCGGACGTGAACTATCTTGAGGTCGCTGGCATGCTGGCCGACGGAACTCAGCAGGGCGGCAACGCCTTCATCGCCGACATCAGTGCAATGGCCCCGTCGTTTGCCGACCTCCCTACCTCGCTCGCCTCGGCAATGGGATCGGCCGGCACCGCCGGGACCGGGTTGCTGGCTGCGGCACCAACCTCCGCAAACGAAGTCATCCGCGCTCTGCAAGATGCCAACACGGCTATCGCCAACTCAATTGCGAATGCATCTTCCAACGCTTACGCAGTCCTGCTTCCGACCGCAGACATCGCCAACATGCTCGTGACCTCCATGCCTTCCTATGACATCAACCTGTTCCTCGACGGGATAGAACAGATCGTCGACGGCGACCCACTCGGCGGGCTAACCTATGCACTCGTTGCTCCCTTGGCTGCGAACACAGCGATCGTCACGCTGGCAAGTGGCTTCCAACTCATCGTCCTGCAAAACACGGTCGACGCGATTCTCGGCGGCTAGGTCTTGTGTGGCAAATGCCGGGTCCAGGCGACGATGGCTTTGAGAACGGCTGCACCGTCGTAGGCGATGGCGAATTTGATGCCCTATTGGATGTCAAGCGGCTGAGCTGGCGGTTGGCTTTATCAGCCTGATTTGGCCCCGGAAGGACGGTTCGAAATGACACCGCCGAGCCTGCTGAACGGATCTGTGACAGTTCCTCAGGCGGCCTGATTGGCCGTCTCGGTCATGACGGCTTCGAATTCGATAGGGGTCAATCGGCCCAAGCGGGCTTGTCATCGACACCGGTGGTAGGTGCGTTCGATCCAGGTGACGATCGCGATGCGGAGGTCGTCGCGGGTGGCCCAGCGTTGGCGGTCCATGACGTTGCGTTGCAGCAGGTAGAAGAAGCTCTCCATGGCGGCGTTTGTCCCCGGCGGAGCCGACTTGCCCCATGGAGCCGAGCATGTGGTGACGCCGCAGGGACTGCTGGAGTTTGCGGGAGCGAAATTGACCGCCCCTGTCGGTGTGGAGTGTGCAACCGGCGACCGTGTCACCGGGAAACGTCCCTCCTACGCCGGAAATACCCCGATGACCAGTCGATGCGGTTGTGCCACGAAAGTATCTATCAGGCTGTCTATCAGCCCCAATGACACTTGATCCGACCGCCGAAAGTCACCCGTGCGCACCGCGGCCCGCTGCGCACGGGACGGACTCATCGCCGCGCCCACCAACCTCCCGGTCGACGCCGTCCGCGCTTCGCCCATCCGATGTTGTCTATTCACCAGCGGCCATTCGATCCCGCCTATCGCTCCCAGCCTCGCCATCGGGAAGGAGACCTTGGCGTACTGCGGCAATACTTCCCGAAGGCAGCGCCCTGAACGCGTGCTCGCGGTGTCCGGAGTTGTGCTAGATCTGGTTGCGGCGGGCTGTGGCGTAGCTCAACGCTTCACCAACTGTGTTGTGGTGAAACTGGAAACCGGCTTGCTCGAGGGCGATCAAGAAGCGCGGAAGTAGGCTCAGTCCACCGGGTTTCAGGGGAGTCGGGGTTGTGCCGTTTTGGGTGTTGAGTATGGGCGGGGCTGGTGTGGTGTGGGGCATCGAGGCCAGTGTCGCGCCCGAGATGACTTGATAGGCGCTCATGGTGGTGGCCGCTTGGATCTACATCCGTGCGTAGTCGGCTTCGTTGAGGGTGATGGGGATGGTGTTGAGCCCAAAGAAATTGGTCGCGACTAGCGCCGTGTGGGTGGTGTGGTTGACGGCTAGCTCCGCCAGTGTCGGCATCGTTGCCAGCGCGCTGGTGTAGGCCCCGGCCGCCACTTCGTGCTCGGCTGCCGTCGCCGCGTAGTCGGCGCTGGTGGTGGTCAGCCACGCCGCGTACGGTGCGTGCGCGTCGAGACAGCTCTGCACACTTGTCCCCTGCCACGCGGCGGCCGCTCCACCTAGCAAGGTGGTGAGTTCCTCTGCTACCGAGGCGTGTTCGGCAGAGAGTTCCGTCCGTGCCGTCGTTGCCTCATGCAGTGGCCCGGGGCCCGGGCCCGCGCTCAACAACGTCGAATGCACTTCCGGCGGCGAAGCCATCCAAACAGAGGCTGTCATCAAAGCCCTCCAGGAACTACTCGTCGTCGCATCTCTACGCCCAACGCAGGACCCGTGATTCGGTCCAGCAACGCCGGCGCGACCGCTTGTTCAAGCGATACGCGTCCGCCTCCGCATCGGCTGGTGCTGAAATGGTCGTCGCCGTCGAACCCTAACCGATCCTCTGGTGAGGCCGGCGACATCATTCTCATCGCGTCCAGCCTTGGCCAATGCCATCAATTCCTCTGCTTTGCAACATTATTCATGCGACATGCGACGCCACCCCAGGCCCATCAGCGGATACACTATGCACCCGCGAAATATTTTTCGCTCCTGCACCGATCAGCCGCTAGCTCAAAAGCTTCACGACGCTGCCGAGTATGGATGCTACCCATGCTATCCGGGGCCGGCCAAAGCCCGTCCAGGGTAAACGCCATTCATTCATGCCATTTTCATAAAGCCTGTATCGCTCCTGTACAAGTGGTCGTAGCCAGAAGCGGGTCCGGCGAGTCCCCGTTAGCGAGTGCAGCCCATTCTTGAGTCGCCCGGATGCAGATTACGCGGGTCTTGTTCGCGCAGAAGCGTTGTAAGGCTTGGGAAACCAACTCCGGTCCGTTGTACCGAGGACACCCCGGCCCGCTTGCGTGCAGAGACGACCGTGACCCAAATAACTAATACCTAAATGACTAATAGCGCCACTTACCAGCTACTCTATAGTTAGATCACAGCGGAAATGCAGGTTCAGCGCTGCCTGTGCCGCAAATTGCGGCACACTGTCGCCATCGCTGGCGGGCTGCAGGCTCGGTACGACGCTAGCCAGCTCCCACTCGGAGGCGGACTCGGCGCTCTACGCCTGGTAGTTATTTAGCACTTGCGACCCTCCTGCGAGCCAGTGTCGGCTCCGAACGCACGACCATGTCCAACGCACTCACCACCCACATACACATACCGCCACATACGGCCACAACCAGTCAAAGGGGCTGTGGAGCAATGAACTACGCATTCTTGCCGCCCGAAGTTAACTCAGCGCGGATGTACAGCGGCCCCGGTTCTGCGTCGCTACTGGCCGCCGCGGCAAGCTGGGACATGGTCGCGATCGAGTTGGCATCGGCGGCCGAGGGCTACCGCTCGGTGATCTCAACCCTCAGCGGTATGTACTGGTGGGGCCCCGCCTCTGCGGCAATGCTGGCCGCGACCGGTCCGTTTATCGACTGGCTCGAGATAACCGGCGCGCTGGCCAGCGAAACCGCCAACCAGGCCACAGCGGCGGCCGCGGCCTACGAACAGGCCTATGCGATGACGGTTCCGCCGATCGTTGTCGCGGCAAATCGCGCCCTGCTGGCAACGCTGATCGCTTCAAACATCTTCGGGCAGAACACCGCAGCGATCGAGGCTACCGAGGCAGAGTATGCCGAGATGTGGGCCCAGGACGCCGGAGCAATGTACGACTATGCCGCCACCTCGGCCATGGCCACCGCGTTGGAGCCGTTCCCCGGGCCACAACAGCACACCAACCCTGCCGGGTTGCCCGCCCAAGGCGCCGCGGTCAGCAAGGCGGCCGCTAGCTCTGAGGAAGGTTCCCAGTCGCTGTTGTCACAGTTGATCGCGCTGGTGCCCCAGGCGCTACAGGTACTCGGGATCTGGCCAATTCTGCCCGAGGAATTCACCCTCCTCGACGCCATCTTCGCGATGTATGCGACGGTCGGCATGACGGCGGATGCCGTGACGATACCTGTTGCAATCATCGCCGCGGACAACAATCTGGGTCTGCTCGGCGCCGCTTCGGAGAACCCCGCCGAATTGGCTCCTGGTGCGCTCGGACTCGGCGCGAAACTCTCCTCCGCTGAGATGGTCGCCGCCAGGGGCGCGGCCAATGCGGTGACTGTCAGCATGAGCCGGGCGGGTTCCATCGGCCAGTTGTCGGTGCCTCCGTCTTGGGCTGCCCCTTCGTCGGGCCCCGCCTCGGCGTTGTCGGTCAGCGGATTGACCACGATCCCGGGCACCGAGGTGGCCGAGCAGGGTGCACCGGGCGTGCCGGGTATGCCGGTGGGAACTGGAAAGCGAGCCACCAGCGTCATACCCCGATACGGGGTCCGGCTCACGGTCATGGCCCGCCCGCCCGCGGCCGGCTGACACCCCGCGGGCACTCGAACCCGAATGGCCGGATTGCGCTGAGCCACTCCGGCTGGTGAGGCGGCCAGTAGGGGAAAGCAATTCCGCCTTTCGGCGATTGTTTAGACGGCCGGCTGGATCGGCGGGTTTTATCTATAGCCAGTGGCCTGGCCCCGATTGGTTGATCCATGAGATCTGTACCCCGGTCATAGGTCCACCGTTATGAGAGTTTGGGGCAGGGTTATCACCAGGAGGTCACGTGCCTCGTCAGTATTCGTCGTGGGCGTGTCGGCAAGTCGTTGTTCGGTTGCGATCGGGTGAATCGGTGTCCACCAGTCACCCACACCAGGCCAACAATAAGAAAAATCAACAGGCCGCCGCAGGAAAGCGCAGATTCCCTGCGATGGCCCGGACGCGCCTTTGCAAACGGTGAGTTGATCACCGTGACGATTTCGCAAGGTGATTCCCTACTGTGCGCCAGTGCATCCCGTCACGTTTCATGGATAGTTTTTCATATTGCCGCATATTGCCATGGATGAATTTCTTCATATGCTCGACGATGACCTGCCTAGGACTTCTGACTACATAGCCTGATAGGTGAACGCACGCCCGGCAGGTCGAGGCAACGCCAGATCGGCGGCTTGGCATACATCAGGTCGATCCGCACCCGCAAACCCTGCGCTCACTCCGGCCCAGCCCGGACCACTGGCGTCGGCTCATCGAACACCCTCGCGAACAGATCCCGGCCAGCGTCAGCCATCAGCTTCTCAAGCAACGCCAGGTCCGCACTAGCCCCGGACACACCGCTCTTCCTCTTCCCCCCTTCTCCGGCACGCCCCCAGCCAACCAGACCTCGGACCACTACTCGAAGACCAGTTGGCTCATTCGCAGGTCTTTACACCATCGACTGCGAAGAGCCCTTTTTGTGGGCACACGGCGGGTGTTGCAATCGGCGCCGGGATCGCGGTAGAAGGGGGTTCATAAGAGAGCGATCTCACATTACTGCGCCTTTTACTTCGTGATTGACTCGGGTAGCCTCATTCCGGCGTGAACAGAACGCCTACTTATGACGGTTTCCTGCGGATCTTCTATTCAATTACTTAGAGCCGCACGGATGGTCGTTGTTAGGAAATGAACCAACGACATGATTAGGCCGTTACGCTGCCAAACCCTGAAAGGAAATTGAAAGTCTATGTCTGTTGCAGCCTTGTCCTGTGAGACTGAGTTGGCTTTGTCTTCGATTAACGCATCCGAGTTTGATGACATAACAGAAGCCCTATTCCGCGAGCAGGAGTTGGCCTACTCGCTTAACTGGGTACTCCTTACCGACCCGGAGTTCTAAGCCTCGATCCACCGACGGATCTTGGAGACTGGTGTCTGTACTTGTTGATCCCGATTATTGGGGTTGGGCCCGAGGGAGTCGCTGGCCTGTCCAGCCTTTCCTGTGCGCTGCGGTCGGGCCTGTCGGCGGGGTCGGGTTGTTGCGCCCGTTTGGGGTTGTATCTGATGGTGCTGTGCCGCAACGCAAGCTAGGCCTTTGACCAGGGCTAGTGGGTGGGTAGGTGCAGAACCGGCCGGCGTTGTGGGCGGGGCAGCCGGGCCGGGACGTCGACGATCTTGCGGCGCAGGGTCGATCCGCGTGCCCCCGTGTGTCGGTCCCCAGCCAGGACGCCGGTAGCGCGCAGCAGGTTGGGAGAGATCGCCGCGCAGGGCACCCAGGTGGAGTTCGCGGCGAAGTGGCCTGACGGGATGTGCGCCGTGGGTCCGTCGATCAGGCCGGCGAACACGGTTTCGATGATCGCGTGTTGGCGGTGGGTGATGTCGGCCGCCTCGACGGGTAGGTCGGTGTTGGTGAAGAACGGGTGATACCGCCAGACCGGGAACAACGCGTCGGGGCGGCAGGCGTCCTTGACACGACGGACGACCAGGCGTGCGGTGATCCGGTCTTTGGTGGATGCGAAGGCGGTGTAGGGGATTTCGGCGACTTCGGCATCAGAGATCCAGCGACGAGAGTCCCTTGCACGGAATGTTCTTGTCGGCGATCTTGGTGTGTCCGAACGCTATCTCTCCGAAACCGCCCTTGCTCTGCTCAGCCGCGCTGATGATCAACCCGGCCAACACGTTGCGGTCCCAGCCGCGTTCACGGCATCGTTAAAACTCGCAGAGCCTCATGTGAATCGCCAGCCCGACTTACACCACTGCATGGGACGCGACCGCACGCCGCGCGGTAGCCAGCACCACCGCCTGGTAAGCATCCTCGAATGCCGACTGCGTGGGGGCGGCGTCGAATCGTTGGTGGTGCAGCCACCGGTCGTGGCGTTCATTCCACGCCTTGCCGTCGTAGTAGACGATCCCGTGACGCACCAACAATTTCGACAACCGATGTCTGATCCGCATCAAGTCCGTTCTGGCGGCTTCTCGGGCGCGGACCAGATCCTGGGTAGCATCCTCGGCCGCACTCGGAATCCACACCGGCACAACCTCGTCCAGCCGCAACAACCGCGCCAAATTTAATGCGTCGCGCGCATCGGTTTTCACCCGATCACTCGCCGGGCGAAACAAGTTCGACGACGCCGCGACCTCGCATCGCAATCCCGCCGCCGACAACGCCCGTGCCAACCCGAAACCCGTCGGACCGGCCTCGTAGACCACCGCGCACGGGCCGGGCAGCTTGCCCACTCACTCGATGACCTTCGCGCGCGACGGCGTCAACCGCGCCCAAAACACGTCCGCGCTTCGCCCATCGATCGCCGCCGCGACAACCGAACACGCGTGCACATCAAACCAACACTTGTACGCTCGCAAAACACGGGGGCCTCCTTAACACCTGTCGGAAAGGCCGAGCACAGAACCGCGCTCGGTAGCCCACGAGATTGCGTGAGCGAGGCCCCGGCCAGTAACTACGCCACTCCGCGAGCAGTCACCACATACGGTCTCATGCACCGCCTCGGACGCATCCCGCCCGCCGAAGCCGAAGCCGAAGCCCGCTACTATTCCCAACTCGTGACCGGTCGACCGGCTGGCTCACAGAATCCCGAGGGGGCGTGAAACCGCATGAAATCCGGGATGGTTCACACCGGCCCGCCGCGGAAGTTTTGCGGAACTCGGGACAACCTCTGTCCCGCCGAACATGATGGAGTTTGGCATGGCTCTTGAGGCGTGCGATTTTCGAACCTTGGAGAGCCTGTGCCCGGGGCGAGTGGGTGCTCCCGGCTCCCCGCTCTATGAGACTGGGCGCAGAGTTTTTTCGCGCGCCGGACGCATCCGGTCGCCAGCGGCCGTGTTGCGTCCAGCTGATCGAAACCAGGTTGCCGCCATCATGGCCTGGGCGAATGCGGCGGGGATTCGGCTATCGATTAGGTCGGGTGGGCACAGTTTTGATGGATTCCCTGTCCGTGACGACGGCGTATTGCTTGACCTGCGCGGATTGAGCGCGGTCCGATACGCCCCGTCGGGATACCTGCACGCGATGACGGGCGCGACCGTCGGCGACATTGCGCGCGCGCTGGATGGAACTGGGCGGGCGATGCCCATCGGCGAATGTCCCACCGTGGGCGTCGGCGGGTTAGTGCTTGGCGGCGGGTTTGGCCAATGCACTCGCCACTTCGGCCTCACCTCGGACTTCTTGGCCGAGGCGACGGTTGTCACTGCCAGTGGACAGATTCAGGTGACCAACGCCGTGACCAACGCAAATCTGTTCTGGGGGGTGCGTGGCGGCGCTGGTTGTGTAGGAATCGTCACGGAGCTGGTGTTTCACACCGTACCGATCCAGCAAGTGACAGGCGTGACTCTCGGCTGGCGTTGGGACGCGGCAGTCGAGGCGATTCTTCTGTTCACTCAATTGATGCACACGGCGCCGAGCGAACTCGATCTGCAACTCAGCATTCGAACGACAGGTGCGGACCGTTACGCCGACGAAGCAAGCGCCGGCCCTGCCGACGTGATTCCCGGCACGCCCCGAGTGCGTATCGATGGCCAGTTTCTCGGCAACCGAGACGACGCCCGCTCGCTCATGCGGCCACTGCTCGAGCACCCTGCTGCCTTGCATGCATCGATCCGCGAAGAATCGTTTTTCGATGCCGTGTTCGTCTCGAACGATTTTCTTCACGACCCGGCACCCGCGACCCTCCGTCCACACCGAATAGCCAGCGACATCGGCCGAGGTGCACTCGGTGCAGTCGAAGCGGCCGCCATCGTCCGACAGATCAACGAACTTCAATTCGCGCCCGAACTGCCTGGCGGCGCGGTGAGCATCGAGGCGATCAACGGTGCAGTTGCCGCATTCACGCCGCAGGAAACCGCCTTTTTCCACCGCGGGCAGGACTTTGTGTATCACTGGGCGCTGGGTGACCGGTTGCCGGCTGACGCGGGCCTCGCCGCCCGGCACGACGCCCTGTTGCAAGAAATCCGGCACGACCTTGCCGGCGTGTTGACAGGCGGGCGTTACGTCAACTATGCCGACATCTTGGACACGCCGAGCGACTGGTGGGGCGACAACACCGACCAGCTGATGTCCGTTGTTCAGGAGCACGATCCGGACCGCATCCTGATCTCCAGGCTTAACCCCTAATGGCCCTGGCCGGAGGCGGGACTGCGGTTAGAGGCTGTTCACATACTCGTGTGACTAAAGTGACTGGACATATCGGTGATCACGATCGGGCGTCGCGCAATGGCATGAGACGGAGCCCGCGGTAGCAGATGGACACCACATCCCCCTTGCTGCTGGGAGCCCCGTGAATGCCTGTCTACCTTGTCGAGTCCAGGCAAACCAGTTGCCCCGCTGCGGGTTGCCCATGTCGTGACAGAAACCGCGGTATCCCTGGGACCTCACCGACGAACAGTGGAATCTGCTGCGCTCAGAGGTTGAGGCGGTGATGGCGGATTCGACTGGTCGTCGCAACACCTCGATGTTGGAGGTGTTGAATGGTTTGTCGTCAGCAGGCAGCAGACCGGGTGATCCGGCCGAAGCTGCGATCGCCGGCGTGGCGTCGGCGGTCGGGGCACGCTGGTTCCACAACGCTTTGATGTGAAGTTCCCGTTGCCTGTCCTTCGCTGAGTGTGAGGAAATCGCGCTACTGCGGGTTCAGGGCAACGTGTTTGAGCAATCGTCCGGGCGATTCGGCGCGACCCGTCCACGATCTCACGGGAACTGCGCCGCAGCGCCGGTGTTCGCTACGGGAGCAGCGGTTTCCGGGCCTCGGTCGTGCTGTGGAAGGCCGATATGGCCGCATGTCGGCCCAAGACCGCGAAATTGGCCGCCAATCCGCAGCTGCATGATTATGTGCAGCAACGCCTTTCAGGGCAGATTAGCCACCCCGACGGCGGCATCATCGCCGGACCGCAACCGCCACGATTCACCGGCCGCAACAAGCCCCACCGCAAGGACCGACCGTGGTCGCTAGCGTGGAGCCCAGAGCAGATTGCCAACCGGCTCAAAGTCGATTTCCCCGAGGACAAGTCCATGCGTATCAGCCACGAAGCGATCTACCAATCGCTCTACATCCAGGGCCGGGGCGCGCTCAACTGGGAGCTGGTCTGGTGCCTACGCACCGGACGCGCACTGCACGCGCCTCGGGAACGATCACGACGCAAGACCTGGGCCCACGTCACCCGAGAGGCGGCGATCTAAGCCATACCTGCCACCCGAGGGTGATCAGGACCCTACGACAGCCCCGAAACACCCTTCCAACAAGTTAAGGAAGGCGATCTTCCCATCGGGCTCGAACGCTCTCGGCGATCGGCACCGTCGTCGAGCGTACGACCGGGTTCACCATGTTGATCCACTTGGCCCGCGAAGAAGGGCACCGGCACAAGCACTCGGTCAAGAACGGTCCGGCCCTGGCCGGCTACGGCGCAATAACGATGAAGGACGCCCTGGCAAACACCATGTCGACCCTGCCGCAGCAGCTCGTCCGGTCGCTGACCTGGGACCGCGGCAAGGAAATGTCCGCGCACGCCCAATTCAAAGTCGAGACCGGCATCCCTGTCTTCTTCGCCGACCCCCAGTCACCACGGCAACGCGGCACGAATGAAAGCACTAACGGCCTGCTGCGCCAATACTTTCCCAAACGCACCGACCTCCCGCGATGGTCTGCCGAGGAAATCGAGGCCGTCGCTCACGCCCTCAACACCAGACCACGCAAGACACTCGGCCGGAAGACACCGGCCGAAGCATTCAATGAACAGCTACTCTTGCTCCACCAAACCGGTGTTGCATCCACCGGTTGAACCCAGATAGAGAACAGATGATATCGACAACGAGTGGCCAGGTTGTCGCGCTGGCCCGCACCATGCGGGACCTGGTGCGGGCCGAAGCCGGCGAGTCCGAACGCCGGCGCACGCTCACCGACAAGATCGTCAACGAAATGTGGTCCACCGGACTGATGTCGGCATTCAATCCGACTGCGGCCGGAGGAACCGAGCCCGCGTTTGCCGAGATGATCGAGACATGGATCGAAATGGCCTGGCAGGATGGGTCGTTCGGTTGGATTGGGATCGCGAACCTGCCGTCGACGTTCGCCGCCGCCACGTATCTCCCCGACGACGGCTTCGCTGAGGTGTTCAGCGCCGCCGACAACCGAGTCACGATGGGCGGCCAGTTCTTCCCCAACGGGCAGGGAAGCGCCGTCGACGGCGGCTACCGACTGAGTGGATCGTGGAGCTTCGGCTCGGGGACCGGTCATGCGCAGTACATCGCGGCGGGCTTCTTCCCGATGGATGACGGTGAAATGCGCTGGATCCGTGAGGGTGTTCCGGACATGCAGGTGGCCGTGGTTCCGCGCGAGCAGATCACCTTCAATGACGGCTGGTTTGTGCAGGGGCTCAAAGGGACCGGTTCCTATGACTACAGTGCCGAGGACGTGTTCGTGCCGCAGGGCCGCACCTTTGGACTATTCGCCCGGGAGCCGCGACGGGGGAGTTCGCCGGCCACTCGGATGGGGCTGATGCCGGTGACCGCGGCCGGCCACGCCTCGTGGGCGCTGGGGGTCGCCAAGAGCATGCTTGACGATGTCACCGAACTTGCGGCGACGAAGTACCGGATGAGCGACATGGCCGCTCTGGCCAGTCGCCCCACTTTCCAGAAGGGCCTGGCCCATCACGTCGCGGCATGGCGCGCGGCGCGCCTGCTGGTCCTGGATGCCTTCACCACCGCCGAAGCCGCGGTCGGTGCCGGCCAGGAACTGACTCCTACGTTGCGTTCGGACATGCGCGCGGCGGCCGTCTTCGCCACCGATACCGCTCGAAGCTGCGCCGAATGGGCACATCTGGTGGCCGGAACGAGTTCAATCCGCGAGGGTAGCCGCCTCGAACGGGCGTTTCGTGACATGTACACCGGAACCCAGCACGCCTTCATCAGTGAGAAGGTCGCCATCGATTGCGCGCAGATCTGGCTCGGCATCGTCGAGGACCAGTTCGGACTCTGAGTTCACGCTCGATCCTCGGGGTGCGGAGGAAGATTTACCTGCTCGGCCAGTGATGTAATTTGGGTAAGAATTACCAATCTATCGCCGGAAATGGGTGTTGGATGAACGACCACGCTGTGGCTGCGTGGCTGGCCACCGAGGCAGGTCGCCTGCTGCTCGGAGTGCGGGAGGAGTTCGCCGAAGCCGAGGTTGCCCAGCGTAAGGCGGCGGGGGACAAGCGATCTCATGACTTTCTGATGGACAAGCTGGCCGCCGAGCGTCCCGGGGATGCGGTGCTCTCCGAGGAGGGTGCCGACGACCCCGTCCGGCTACGCAGCGAGCGAGTCTGGATCGTTGATCCGCTCGACGGCACCCGCGAATTCTCCGAACTCGGCCGCGTCGACTGGGCGGTGCATGTCGCGCTGTGGCAGGCCGGCCAGCTCGTCGCCGGGGCCGTGGCGCTCCCGGCGCAGGGCATCACCTTGGCGACACCACACGTCGAGCCACCCCCGGCGGCACCCGACAGGCCGCGCATCGTGGTTTCGCGGACTCGTCCACCGGCCATCGCGCTGGCTGTGCGCGACGCGTTGGATGGCACCTTGGTGGAAATGGGCTCCGCCGGGGCCAAGGTGGCATCGGTCGTGCAGGGCTTGGCCGATGTGTATGTCCATGCCGGCGGGCAGTTCGAGTGGGACTCGGCCGCCCCGGTGGCGGTGGCCCGATCCGCTGGGCTGCATACGTCTCGTATCGACGGGTCGGCATTGACCTACAACCGGCCGGACCCCAAGCTTCCCGATTTGGTGGTATGCCGCCCCGAGCTCGCTACCGCCGTGCTGGCTGCTACCGGCTGAGACTTGCCCGTGGCGTCGCTACGATTTCGTCTGCTTCGGAAGAACTTTCGCCAGGATGCTGGATGCGACATTGCCGGCCACAATCAGCGCGATCGCGGCGAGGGAGTCAACCGAGTTGGTGAGCAGACCCGCAATTCCGGTGACCGTGAGGAAGGACGGCAACCAGCCGACAGTCTGTAGGACGGAGGGAACCAGCGCCGGCTCGCCGTTGGCCAAATCGAACTTGGCGGCGGCGTAGTCCGGGTAGAAGTCGGTAATCGCCGCCGCGAAGAAGATCGCCGCCAATTGAAGGATCCACCCGGTCCAGAAGTTGGTGCCGTCATGCCACAAGTAGTCGCCGATGAAGCCGACGGTTCCCGCAAAGGTGAAGGCGCCCGCCCACACGATGGTGATCACCGTGTTGATCTTTTTGAATAGGGGGCTGTCCCAATGCTCCGGTGGCGTGGTGTCTTTGGCGTAGGCCATGGTGAATGGCCGTCTGATCAGCAGGGTGAGCCAGGCAAAACAGGCTAGGGCGGCGTTGGTGAGCTCCCCGGACCACAACTCGAGCCACCGGATTGCGTTGTCGGTCGCGAACAGGCCGACGACCAACATGGCGCCGAAGAACGCGGTGCCGAAGACCTCGAGGGCGTGAACCCTGACGCCACGGCTGAGGCCGGCAAGCATCACCAGCGCGGAGAGCCCCAACGCGCCGGCCGCCGCCAGCTCGAAGCGCCCCGGTCCGGACAAGATTGCTAGCAGTGCCCATGGGGCGATTCCCGCAAGCGGCGAGCGAAGGAACCCATCGAGGGCGCGTGCGGGGCTGAAGACCTTGGCCGGTGGCCGATCCGGCTGCTTGTCGTTGTCGACGCTGCAGAAGGCAGGCACACTCGGGCGGGCACTTTGAATCACCTGTACTCCTTACGTTTCCGACGTTCCAATATCGACATGTCAAAAGTGACATGTCGATATTGGCATGGCATTGGTGACATGTCAAAAATGGAGGGTTAGTATGGTTGGGTGAGCCTGCGACATGCGGCGTTGGGGCTGCTCTCCCAGGAGCCGGGAAGTGGATATGACCTGCTAAAGCGGTTTCAGCTGTCGATGAACAACGTCTGGCCAGCAACGCAGAGTCAGCTCTACAGTGAGCTTAACAAGCTGGCTGCTGCCGGACTAATCAAGTCCTCGGACCTGGGGCCACGGGGGCGCAAGGAGTACGCGATCACTGACGCGGGACGCGCCGAACTCTACCGATGGATGACTTCGCCGCAGCAGGACCCACCGGTCCGCAATGCCGCGCTGCTGCGGGTCTTCCTGCTCGGCCAGCTAGATCCCAGTCAAGCCCGTAGCTACCTGGAATCGTTGTTGTCTTTGTCCGAGCAGGAAAAGACGCACTACGAACGGATCCGCGACGCCTACGACTGGGCTGAGGATGACGACTCCTTCTTTGCCCGGGCCGCGCTGGAGCAAGGGTTGCGGTGGGCCCAACAGGAAATCGAATGGGCCAAGTGGGTCATTGCCGGGTTGGACCAGCGCAGCGGCGTCGCGCCGGCGGGGCAAGGCTGACGGCTACCGCAGCTCGTCGAGCGCCTTGCCCATCCGCGTCACTGCCTCAGTCAGAATGGCCTGGGACGTAGCGAAATTCATGCGCACGTGCCCGTCTCCGCCGGTTCCGAACACGTGGCCCGAACTCAACGCCACTCGGGCGTGATCGAGGAACCAGCTGGCCGGCCCGGATAGATCTGACACCACCGCAAGACCGGACGCATCCTGCTCGGAAATTCCGAGGTCTCGACAGTCCAGCCAGGCCAGGTAGGTGCCCTGCGGCCATCGCAGCCGCACCCCGGGAAGCTGCGCGTCCACCAGATCGCTCAACAACGTGCGGTTTGCGTCCAGTCCGGCCAGCAGCGCGTCAAGCCAGTCGCCGCCGGTTCGGAACGCTTCGGTGTGCGCAATGATGCCCAGGTGACTCGGCCCGTGGCTGACCTCTTCCGGCATCCGGCGTAGATCGGCGGCGGCCTCCGGACCGGCAACAGCCAACGCCGCCTTGACGCCACCCAGATTCCACGCCTTGGTGGCCGATGTCAGCGACAGCGCATTCTCGGAGCCGGGCACCGTCAGGTACGGGGTGAAACGTGCTCCGGAAAAGACCAGGGGAGCATGAATCTCGTCCGACACCACCCGCACGTCATATCGACGGGCGCGTTCGGCGACGCCGCGCAGTTCGTCGCAGCTGTGCACGGCACCGGTCGGATTGTGGGGATTGCACAACAGGTAAGCCACGTTGCCACCTGCGCGGCGCGCGTGAGCGAAGGCCTCTTCCAGCGCGTCCGGGTCGATCCGGCCATCAGTGCCCAGCGGCGCTTCGACCACCCTTCGGCCGTCGTGTGACACGAATGCGTAGAACGGGGCGTACACCGGTGAATTGACGATCACGGTGTCACCGCGATCGGTGACCAGACGCAGCATCTCAACGATGCCCATCATCACGTCCGGGACGATCGCCGTCCGGCCGACCTCCAGGTCGTGCCATTGCCAACGCAGCGCGGCGAATTCGGCAAGGGCTTCGGCATATGCGGTGCCGTAGGGGTATCCGGTATCGCCGTTGTCGACCGCTCGATGAAGCGCGGCGGCCACCGTGGGTGCCAGGTTCACGTCCATCTCCGCCACCCATAAGGGCAAGACATCGGCCGGGTGCGCACGCCACTTCATGCTTGTCCGGGTGCGTAGTTGCTCGAGTGTCAGTTGCTCGAGCGGGTTGGGGTTCATGGGCGATTACGTTAGCGGGCTGTGCGGTACCGACCGCACCGGACGTGGCTTGGGCGGTGCCACCTGGCTAGTAGTCGTAGCGGGCGATGACCGGTCCGCCCCGACCGCCATCGCCGTCGTCAGATACCAAGGCGGGCACCATTTCACTGGTGACCAATCCATGTTCGCGGGTCAATTCGTCAACCACTTCGAATGATTCGGCGATGTTGGTCGGGGTATCGATCACGATGGTGACGACCGGCACTTGGCGGCCCAGTGCGAACAGCTTGTCGCCGTGGGGCTGATGTTCGCCGTTGAAGCCCCAGATGCCGCGCAGCACGGTAGCCCCGTCGGGCCTCCGGCGCCGGTATAGGCGTCGCACGATGGCCCGGTGAATGGGAACCCCGTCGTGCCGGGCCGATTCGGAGGTGTAGATCATCAGCTTCTGCCACAGCGGCAGACCGTGTTCGTCGGCTGCGGGCAGGGCATGGGGACGGCCCAGCAGTTCACCGTCACGCTTGCAAACCCGAACTCGTTCGAGCGTGATCAGTGGACGGCGCAATAGCCCACCGAGCTCCGGCAGTACCCGACGGATGCGATCGCCCGAGCCAACGGCAATGATCATCATCGGGACGTCGGCGTTACGGCCGAAGAACATGGCGCGTTGCCGCCGCCCGTGCGCGGTGCCGTCAACACCCAGGAAAACCGAGGCACCAGCCAGTTGGCGTCGGTACATCAGATCGCAGATGGCCAGATAGGCGGGCATACCGTAGGCGCGTTCTTTGCGGCCAACGTAGACGGTCAACTTGGCGGCTTCGTGAAGTTGCTCTGACAATTCCAGTGGTGGCAGGTCCCCGCGCACCATGCGGGCGCGCTCGAGAGTGAGCAGCCCTCGTTGCTTGATGGCAAGCACCGGGTCGAGTAATGCCTCGATTTTGGGCCTACGGTCGGTACCGATGATCACCACGGGCGGATCCTCGGAGAGGGTCAGCGACTGGTCGGTCCGCAGGTGGCGCCCCGTCCCGAATCCACCGGCTCCGCGCAGCACGACGCTGGACGCGATGTTGTGTTCTTGGTAGAGGCTGAGCAGCACATCGGCCAGGAAGCCGTCGTCGGTTCGGCGCCGCTCACCCAAGTAGGCGCTCACCTTGAGGCAATCGTCATCCATGCCGGCCCCTGAAGCCGTGCTGCCTAGGAGTTTTCATGCCGCAGCGCCGCCGCTGCAACCGATGTTCGCCTCGTGGGCATCGGGTCGGTGTGTGCCTATGGGATGACCACCGTTGCGGCGCAGCTCGATTCGGGCCACGCGCGGCGCGGGACGAGCGCGGGAGTTTGGATATGCCACCTGGGACTCCTTTGTTCGCAGGTGCCATCAGCCGGCTGGCGGTTCAGAAGTCGAGCTTCCTGGCGAGCCCCATCGCCGCTGCTAGTTAACCGACGGCCTCTCGGTGGGTCAAGTCCGAATCCGATGGCCCGTCGGTCCCGCGACTACTCAGCCGGTGCGATCCCAGAGCGGCGAGGTTGACTACCACCATGTTGTTGTCGATGGGATGCCCGTTTTTGCTCAGACCGTCCACCACGGTGCGATAACCCTTCCCGTGCAGTACCGCCTGATAACGGTGGTGAAAGTGTCCGTGCCAAAGCCGACCCGGGCGGACGGCGTCGACAACGCAGCGCAGCCGCTCGCGATGCAGCTCGGACCGACGCAGCTCGAGTTCCGGGAACCCGCGCCGGTCGCGCGCCGCGCTGGGAACGGTGATTCCGGCCGGGCAGTCGTGACAAAACATGGCATCGGCTTCTCCGGCGGCCGCGGCCGCATTCGCCTGGCGCATGGTCAGTAGCTCCTGCTCCCACCAGGAGCGGCCCCGCTTGCGTAGGAAACGGTCGATCGAATAGGCGCCACCGAGGGCCAGACACCGGGTCTGGCCCCATAGCCAACGAAAACCCCGCGGCAGGTGCACGAGGTGGGCACGCAGGTATCGCAGACCGTCCGGGTCGATGGGCCAACCAAGCAATCTTTCGAAGTTCTCGTGGTTGCCGTCGACGAACCCCAAGACCATCCCGCACCGGTCCAAAGCTTCTTCGAGCGAATCCAGATACTCGTCGGTGAAGTTATAGCCGAAATCGCCGAGCTGAATCAGCACTGTCGCTTCGCGTTTGGCGGCGTGCTCGATCGCGCCGACGGCGTACTTGGCGTCGGAATGCCAATCGCCGGCGATCGCGACTCGCAACGGTTGGGCTAGAAAGGACCGCGTAGTCGGCTGTCGCAGCATCTGAGAATCCGGTGAGCCGTTCATGGACCGCCCTCCTAGCTCTGCGATCGAGCCGCCCAACGGCAGTCATCGAGTCCCAAAGACTCGTTGGCATCTAGTCGCCGGGTATGGACGAGGCCACCGCCGATTTTGCTTTCGAGGGTACGCGGCAAAATCTGGACGGGTCAACCGTGCGGCATTAGCCCCCACCCGGTCTCGGTGGCTGCCGGTCTGCCGAATCTATTCCCAGCGCTCGCAAGTGGCGGGTCGGCATCTTTGCGGGCCGCGTCGAGCATCGGTAACCTTGGTGGTATCGCAGTGAAGTTCGCTGCAATCTCGCTGCAGGTGCCGGACTTGGCCGGTCCGTTGCGATGCGCCAATGCCCGGCAAGGCATCGTGCAGCGGGATTCAGGTCGGCCAGCCCCGATCAAAGGCGGTGTGAGCCAATGAAATTGCTAATCGCGGTAGTAGGCGTGTGCGCCGCGGTCGTATTCGGTGCGCCGGTGTGGGTTGCCGGTGTTGCCCGCGCCGGCGATGATGTCGGATTTCTGGTCGCTTTGCAGCGGATCGGTATCACCTATCCCAGCCCAGCCCAAGCGATCGATGCCGCCCGAGCGGTGTGCGTGTGCCTGGATCGTGGTGAATCCGGTCTGGCCGTGGTTCAGGAAGTGACGGCGCGCAACCCCGGCTTCGACATGGACGCTGCCGCGCACTTCGCGGTCATCTCGGCGACCTACTATTGCCCGCATCACCTCGCCGTGACCTGACGTGGCCCAAGGGTGGTAGTAGCGCAGCGGCGCGGGCGGCACCGAAACATCGCCCTGTGGCCCACTTTCGGCTAAGCGGGACCATCGCATTGATCGACCAGAACCGCGCCATCGGCCCGGTCTCCGAGCGTCTGCAGGGCAACGTCCCCGCCCGCGGCGGTGACACGCACGATCTCGGCTAGCTCCGCCGGGGCGTCGCATTGCAGGTAATGGTCGGCGGTGGGAACCACCCAGTAGCGGCTTCGGCCGGGTTGGTTCTTCAGATACGCCTGCCATACATGGTTGGGGACACGCAGCGGCGCGACGGTGTCGTGCAGTCCCCACACCAACGTGGTGTTGACGGTTATCGTGGAAAGTGATTCAAGCCAATGGGTTTCACCTGCAGCACGTTCATGCAGATACTGAATTGTGTCTGGTAGTGCCTGGATTCCATCGTTATGCGCAAAACACCTTGCCAAAGCGGTGATCTCGGGATCTTCCAGTGCCCTGCGTGGCATGAAGGTACTCGCACCGAGTCCGGCCGCCAGTAGCTCGGGCGTCGTCGCGGCTGCGGTGGCTCGTGCCGTCGCGGGGTCGAGCAGCGCGGTTTGGAATGCGGTGAGGTTCGACAGCGGAAGGTAGATGTTGGCGTTGGTGATGATGAGGTCGATGGGCAGCGCCGGTGGATCCTCGGCGGCCAGCATTCCCAGTGCGATCATGCCGACGCTGCTGCCGCGGTCGTGGGTGAGCATCCGGAACTCGGTGAGCTTCCAGACCCGTCTGATCGCGTGAACGAGCAGACGGGCATCGTCATACAACGAGTAGACGTAAGGTTGCCGCGGCTTGTCGGACAGCCCGTAGCCGGGGAAGTCCAGCACATAGATGTCGAACTCCGAGCCTAGTTCGCGCGCCAATGCGAAGTAGTCGATGCTGGAGGTTGGGAAGCCGTGAACCAGGACCAGGGCTGGCGCGTCGGGTGTGCCACAACGGCGGGTGAACACCGTGACCTCGGCATCGGCATTGGCGGCAGTGGTTGAACGCCAGCGTAATGTCGAAGCACCGCTTTGCCATTCGGCGAAGATGTCCAAGACCATTCTCCTGTGCACTATTCCAACCACCGCGGGTGTGCCCGGCGGCGGCTTACCCGAAGTTCACGATTGCCAGCAAGACCGGAAGCTGCTTGGTGCGAGGCTCCGGGGCCGCGAGCCGGTCAGGTCCGAAGAAGGAGCCGCTGAGGTAGTTGTCGGCATCCCAGATGGTCGCCGGGCTGACCTGTCCCTGGTAGCTGAAGGTGTCCAGCACGTAGGGCAGTGCATCGGCTTCCAGCAGCGAAGGGCCGTCCATCAGCTGGAAGTGCAGATGTGGGGCGTTCGAATTGCCGGTATTGCCCAGCTTCGCGATCTCCTGGCCCTTTTTCACCTTGTCGCCCGGTTTGACCAGCAGCGAGCCTTTGATGAGGTGGGCATACATCGCATACGCGCCACCGCCGATGTCGAGGACAATGTGGTTGCCATCGACGTTGTCCACCGTTATCTTCGCCGCCAATGCCGGATCCGATGCCGGCAGGATGCCCGGCACGTTGGCTTCCATGTCATCGAGCGTCGAGGTCACGGTGCCGTCGGCCACCGCATACACGCTGCTGCCGTAGGAGACATAGCTGTCGTTGTTGGTCTTGTCGCCGGCGAAAAAGTTGCCCTGGTCGTTCGTTCTCATCCAGTCGATGGCGAAGCGCTGGCTGTTGTTCAGCTTCATGTTCAGCGGGAGGATGGAGTCGCGATGGGCCCAACCCGGTTCACAGCAGCCGTTGAACGCCACCCAGTTGTTGCCGCGCAGCGGCGGACTGATCACCCGCGGCGTGCCGGCCGAGATGTCGAACGGCGCACCCAGGGTGTCCAAGGGGCCGGATTCGGCGCTTGAGCCAGGGGCAGTCACCCCGGTGCCATGCAGCCGCAGCATCACCGCCTTGGGGAACTGCGCCAACTTGTCGAACGTGAAGTCAAGCAGCAGCGCACGTGATCCTTGTGGTGGGATGGTGAAATCGGTTGACGGTCTTCCGGTCAGCTGTCGCAGCCGGTTGCAGTTTCCATAGCTGCACTTGGGGTCGACCAACTGGGTACCCGAGAACGAGGCGAGCACCTTGCTGGGGTCCTGGGCGTCGACTACATCGACGCTGGTGAGGGCCGCCGGAGCCCCGGTCGCGTTGGTGATCTGCACGTCGTACGCCAGGTGGTACTTGCCGTCGGTGCCGGGGAACGGAAACGTCGGCCGGCTGATTGGCGCGATGGTCAACGGTGTGAACGCGTCGGGAACCGTTACTCCCTCGAGCGCGTTGCTTGTGCCGTTGGCGTTGGTCGAAGCGCCTTCGGCACCAGTGGTACTCGATGAGCATGCGGCAACGCAGAGTGCTAACCAGAAGACAGCCAACGACTTCCAGAACGGACTGCGCGCCCGGCGTCGTGGTTGCTCGTATGCCATCAGATATGCCTCCTTGGTTGACGCCGGACTCCGTGATTCTAGCCCCGATCCATCGATTCGCCGTGTGTTCTGGGGGTGGGTTCGGTACGCGAAATGACTTGTATTGGTGGGAGAATAGGATCTTTTCAAGATCACATTGGGGTCAGCACGAAGGGCATCTCGTTTTATATCAAAACGCGAACCCCAGGTATTCAGTCGGTGGATCGAGGCTTAGTAGCTGTGACGCCGCTTTTCTTGATCCGCAGCCGCAGACCGTCGATATAGAGGATCGGAGACACTTCGTTCAGCGGCAGGATTGCCGGCCTTGATCTCCTCTGCGACGACCTAGGTGATGTTGGAGATCAACTCCCGAAACGCCGACGCCCCGTACACCTCCGCTGGATGAGCCTCGATGTCGTGGGTCGTCATGCCGCGCGAATAGAGTTACAACACAACGGAATTGATGTTTTTGAGCCAGTTGGTCTTCTTCGGTACGGTCGCCGGCTCGAACGAGCTGTTGCGGTCACGGGGTGCATCGATGCGCACAGGATCGTTGATCGTGCTCACCGTCTTGGGCGTGGTGCCATTACGGGAATTGCTCGTGACACGCCCGGCGGGATCACCTGCCTGATAGCCCAGGTGATGGGTCAGCTCCGAATTCAGCGCCCGCTCCAACACACCCTTGGCCAGCTCATTGAACAAACCATCGGCCCGTCGATCGGGGTCCCGTCTTTGACCGCCCTTGATCAACGAATTCACTGTCTCCGCCAAAAACGTCTCGGTCAACCGGCGCGCGGCCGACTTCTCGGCAGCTGGTCGGTAGCGATAATGCCCGAATAACTTGACCGACCACGAAGCATCCGGCATCGCGCTAAACACACCGCGGAACACAACGGCAACCATCCGTGCCGAGAACCCGCAAGGCTGCCGACCGCGCCAATAGTGTTGTGCCGCTAGGGCAACCCGTTGAGCCCGTTTTGGCCCAAAAGGCTTCCGCCGGTCCCGCCGGTGCCGCCATCGCCGTTGGGGTCGCCGATTCCGCCGTTGGCGCCATTACCGCCGACACCGATCAGCACCGCATTGCCACCAACGCCGCCGGCACCACCTCTACCGGAGCTGGCCAACGACTCTCCACCGGATCCACCGGATCCGCCGGTACCCAACAGTTGCCCGCCGGTGCCGCCGGCACCGCCGTCTCCCGCGTCTCCGGCGCCCGGACTGAAGAGGCCGCCGGCACCGCCGGCCCCGCCGGGCCCGCCGAAGCCGAGCCCACCGGCCGCACCGCCCGCCCCACCGGCCCCACCGTCAACCCGGCCGGTGCCGCCGAACCCGCCGGCACCGGCGCTGGAGAACAACAATCCGGCCGCACCGCCGGCACCGCCGGCACCGCCGTTGTCCACTTGGCCGAATCCGCCGGTGCCACCAACCCCGCCGGCGCCGTAACACAGCCCGCCATTACCCCCGATCCCGCCGAGACCCCCTGTCCCTCCGTATCCACCGGTGCCGCCGGCCCCGCCCGGACCGCCGAACATTCCAGCGTTGCCGCCGGCCCCACCATTACCGCCGGATCCACCAACACCGTCCCAGCGGAATCCAAACCCACCGCCACCGCCGTCCCCGCCCCCGGCACCGACCAGCCCGCCCAGCAGCCCGCCGGCCCCACCAGCCCCACCAGACCCACCCGTCGAAGCGGGCCCGCCACCAGGACCGGTGACGCCGCCGAACCCGCCAATTCCGCCGTTCCCGCCTGCACCAAGCAGCCCGCCGGGGCCGCCGGCGCCGCCGGCCCCGCCGCCCGCACCGGTGTTGAATGAAAACGGACTGTAGTAACCACCGGAGCCGCCGTTCCCACCGGCGCCGGACAACCACCCGCCGGCCCCGCCGGCCCCACCGGTGCCGCCGGCCCCCAATTCTGGGCTAAGAACGATGTAGCCGCCGCCGGCCCCACCGGTGCCTCCGGCACCAACGAGCCCAGCGGCCCCGCCGTCGCCGCCGGCCATGCCGTTGTAAGCGCCAGAGCCACCGGCCCCCCCGTCACCGAGCAGCCACCCACCCGGGGTGCCATCTGCACCGCTGAAGGCGGCGCCGGGGGTGCCGTTGCCAATCAGCGGGCGCTCAGTGGCGGCCTGAACCGGCGCATTGATCGCGTTGAGCGCATCTTGTCGCAGGATGTGCAGCGGTGAGGTCCCAGGCGGAGCGTTAAAACCATCCAGCCCTAGCAACAGCCCACTGCCCCCTCCGGCGCCGATGCCACCGGGCGTGCCGATGACAGCGCCTCCGCCCACTCCGGCGTTGCCGCCGTTGCCGATCCAGACCCCGTTACCGCCGTTCCCGCCATCACCACCGATGAAGCCGGCCCCGCCGGCCCCGCCGGCACCCCCGTTGCCGATCAACAGGCCGGCGCTGCCCCCCGCCCCCCCATCTCCTCCGGCCGCGGGGAACACACCGCCGAAGGTGTCAAACCAGCTTTCGCCACCGGCCCCTCCGACACCGCCATCGGAGAACAACAGCCCACCATTCCCGCCAGCCCCACCTGGCCCACCGCTCGAGAGGCCGAAGCCGCCTTGCCCGCCGGCGCCGCCGGTGGAAAACAGCAACCCACCGTCACCTCCGACCCCACCGGCCCCACCGACCCCACCAAAGGTGAAGTCGCTTTGGCCGCCGGCCCCGCCCGCCCCACCGGAGCCGAACAATCCGGGAACGCCGAGCAGCCCGCCGGCATGACCGCCGGCCCCACCGGCCCCCCCTGCAAGACCGCTATAGCCACCGGCACCGCCGGACCCGCCCGGCCCACCGAGCAACCCGGCATTGCCGCCGGCCCCACCAGCACCCCCTGCTGCGCTTCCCAACCCTCCGGTGCCGCCGTCGCCGCCACCGGCGCCGAAAAACCCGGCCAGCGGCCCCCCGGACCCTCCAGCACCACCAGCGCCACCAATGCCACCAGTGGCAAAGATAGAGTTGCTCCCGCCGACCCCGCCGTGCCCGCCCGCACCGAACAACCCGCCAGCGCCACCCACGCCACCAGCCCCACCCGAAGCAGCGTCTTGGGTAGTCGCCCCGCCGGCGCCACCGACCCCACCATTACCCCACAACCAACCTCCAGCGCCCCCGACACCGCCAGCCCCACCATTACCCGATGTCGACCCGCCCCCAGCCCCACCGGCGCCACCGACACCCAACAACCCTGCCGCCCCACCATTACCCCCGCGCTGCCCCGGCGCGCCCGACCCGCCGGCCCCACCGTTACCGAGCAACCAGCCCCCAGCACCACCATCAGCCCCGCTACCCGGTGCCCCGCTAGCCCCGTTACCGATCAACGGTCGCTCCGTCAACGCCACACTTTGGGCATTGATCACCGCCAATAGCTGCTGCAGCGGCCCCGCATTGGCGGCTTCCGCGGCCGCATACGCACCCCCGGCCCCCTCCAGCGCCTGCGTAAACTTCCGATGAAACGCTCCAACCTGCACACTCAGGTTCTGATATGCCTGTGCATGCGCCGAAAACAACGCCGCAATCCCTACCGACACCTCATCACCAGCGGCAGCCGCAATCTCCGTCGTCTGCGCCGCAACCGCAGCATTGGCCTCATCCAGCGTCGCACCCAACGCTGCCACCTCACCCGCGGCCGCTACCACGAACTCCGGCGCCACCAACACCGCCATCACACCCTTTCACCAGGCTGGACCCGGCCAGCAAAGGCTTCGGCAACAGGAGTAATCGGAGACTATCAACGAAGAGGTCAACCCATCACCGGATTTAGTGACATTTCAATTCAAACCCGAGCAACCCGAAACCGGCGGGCCCCAATCAGCACGCAAACACCAAACGCCCCTTGCCAGCGGGTCCGATACATACCAACCAACCCACGAAGCAACCAGCATCGCATTCAACACCACAGCCCAGCTCGATGATCTGCGCGCGCAACTATTGGCTGGCGCGCAACCACTGGCTGGTATGTGAATCGAAGATGACCGGGCACGGCGAAGCGATCCGGCATTAGCCTCGAGTTTTTGCGCGACCAGCAGGCCGGAGGTGACTATGTAAGTCGTCTGTTGTCGTAAGCTGATCGTCGCTTGCCGGCGGGAGTCCCGTTCAGGTAGCTGTCAGGAGGCCCGGCAGCAGACTGGCGGCTCGGTCTGGAAACGGATCGGCCCGAAGCCCGGTGTCGAAAGCTCTTGAAGGGGGAGCGACTTAGCGATCCGCACCATGACACGAAGCCTGCGGCGTCTTTAGAGGTCCGTCCGCCTGGGACGGCGCAGGGAGTGCCGAGCCCCGAAATCAGGTCGAAGGCTTTGGAAGGCGCTGAAGATCTGAATGTTCAGGCGCTGAGCGACTCCCGGCGTATGGGGCTCGGAACGCTCGGATAGTGACGGTGGGAACTGGTGCGACCCTCCCCGGACTGGCAACCCGCGAAATATGTTGTTGGAGCGCGGCAGCCATCCGTTGCGGCGCCGATGTGGCGGTCACCGTGCGGCTGAACCCGAAGGTCAAGGTCGCAATCGCCGACATCTGCGACGATGGCTGGACCGCGATCGAATACACCGACGCCATCTACGACGAAACCACCGGTCAGCGGATGTCGCGGGCCGAGGTCGCCGAGATAGGATTCAGCGCCTTCAGTTCCCGCAAAGCCGCCGAGCAGATCGCAGGTCGACTGGTGGTGCGCCGCATGCCCGATCTCAACACCACTCAGGGCCACCGGCAGGCGACTCTGTTCGACGTGTGGCGCTTCTACGCGCTTTTCACCACCACCACCACCACCACCACCGATGCCGATGCCGTGACCGCCGACAAGATCCACTGGGCGCGCCATCATCGAGCAGGTCTATGGCGACGTCAAAGACTGCACCCTGGCTCATCTGCTTTCGGGACGCTTCAACGCCAACGCCGCCTGACTGGTGCTGGCCGTCATCGCGTTCAACCCCGCCCGGGCCGCGGCCGCCCTCACCGGGCCAGTGCTGGCCAAGTCGCGCACCGCGACCATCCGCCGCACGCTCATCACCCGTGCCGGCACGCATCGCGTCGTCGGCCCGACGGCTAGGGTTGCACCTACCATGGGACTGACCCTGGGCACAGACTGGAACAGCCTGTGCCGGCGACATCAACCACTCATCGGCTCACACCTCGCCCCCAGCCGCCCCTCGACACGAAAGACCAACAGGAACAACCCGATACCGAGGTAGGGCGACCGCTCACGCCCACACCAAGGCACATGCCCGGTTTCAAGGTACACAACCGAATCCAACCTCAGGCCGACATAAGCTCGGTGGACCGACGCTTAGGCGAAGCCATCCGCCACCGGCTTACCATGCTGCACATGATCAGTACCCGGGTAATCGGCGTTGGCGAATATCACATTAGCAATGAGCAAGACGGCGTGATCAATGCACGGTATCTCTCGACGGCGGCGATGAAGTCCGGCGGTGCGATCGGTGTCGGCCGCGCGCGAGGCGACACTTCCAATGGTTTTCCCGGCGATTACCGGGCCCAATATTTCGATGCCGCCGGTGATTTAACCGGTGATCTCGATCTGCGAATACAACGGAGTGGAGCCACCTACCGGTTGACCTGGCGGCACCGGCGGCAAAATGTCAGCCTGCCGGCGGCGGTTGGCGAAGTCATTTTTGAAGGCATCGGCTTTCCGAGTGGGGACCGGTCGATGGCGGTTAGCTATTGGATGACCGAGCAGGTGTCAGCCGCGATCGAACGTCGGCCGTTGCTGTGAAGCGCGGGTACCAGCAGAAACCCAAGATAGGGTACCGGTTGTCGCTACTGGTTGGTGTGCTGGCGCTGGCCCTCACGGGCTGTGTGGGTGCGCCGCCGGAGCCACGCCTTTGGGGTGCATTCACCGAACGAGGCCTGAGCAACATGCCGATGAAACCGGGTATGAATGTCCGCGTATTCAATGACGTGAACATGGACGCGCACGGTTACATCAAGTATGACAAGTCGAATGGCCGGCTGACGTTACAGCC
The DNA here is from genome assembly GCF_003391395.1 of Mycobacterium marinum. Classification (NCBI taxonomy): domain Bacteria; kingdom Bacillati; phylum Actinomycetota; class Actinomycetes; order Mycobacteriales; family Mycobacteriaceae; genus Mycobacterium; species Mycobacterium marinum. The sequence goes on along the minus strand of NZ_CP024190.1, from coordinate 4,025,389 downwards.
GGGTACCTACCGCATTGATGGTTGGTCGCTGACCCTGTTCGGGTTTCAACTGACACCACAGCAGCAGGCTGCCACCTACTCAGCGCCCGGATACGCGTTCTTCTGGAATGCCGACGAGAAGAAGGCCGAGATTCTCGGGTCCCTGCAAGACCCCCTGTATGCCCAAAAGAGCATCATCAACGGGATCCTCACGGTCCGCAAGACGACGAACTACTACTTCGGCCATCAAAATGGCATCAAGCTCGATGGGATCAAGCTGGAGATCTACGACCCCGACATCAAGACCCCGGACGGCCAGAGTTCGACCGATCACGCGTTCGCGCAACTGGTTGTCGAACGGTTTTAGCAACCCCGCAGGAGCGGCGGTGACCAGATCGAATCACGGCGAACCCGTCTCTCTTCGGCCACACGATCTCGTGCTATAGATGGTCGGGATGGGCGAAAAACGTTCAGGGACAGTGAATCGCGCGGACAATGAGGCGGATTTTGTGCAGAGCGCAGCACGAACGCGGCTGGATGCCCTTCGGCTAACCGTTGGAGTCTGCAGGCTGAAGTTGTCCAAAGCGGTTGCCGGGCTCGCGCATCGTGGTGTGTTGGTGGTGGCTCTGGTGGCGGCCGTGGTGGGGACCCTGGCTGGTGCGCGAGGAGCGGTAACACCGGCTACCCGGCCACCGGCCGACCGGGATCAACTTTGGAAGATTGTGCACGACCGGTGCGAGCGTGACTATCACCGTACGGGTGCTTACGCCCCCTGCACGCTGGTGGACGAAAGCTCTGGCATCGCCTTGTACAAGGCCGACGGTGACCCATATCAGTTCCTGTTGCTACCACTGGCCCGGGTCAGTGGAATCGAGGATCGGGCCCTGCAGGAGCCGTCGACTGGCAAGTACCTTTATGAGGCCTGGGCCGATCGATTCGCGGTGACTGCTCGGCTGTACAACGCGCTTCCGGAGTCCCATCTGGTGCTCACGATCAATGCAAAGAATGCACGCAGCCAAGATCAGCTGCACATTCACATATCGTGTTCGTCACCAGCGACATTGGCCACGTTGAAGGAGGTCAACGCAGCTGACTACGTTCACTGGAAGCAGCTCCCGGTCGATTTGGGTGGCCATAGTTATCACGTCTTGGCGGTGAACACGGACACCCTCAAGTCCAAGAACCTATTCCGCGACATTCACGATAAGGTGGCCGCCGATGGCAAGAAGATGGAAAACGCCTCGGTCGCGCTCGCCAACGTGGCGCCGGATCGGTTCCTACTGCTGGTAGTTGAGGGAACTGACGAAGATCCGGTTGCCGCAGAGGCCCTGCAGGACCACGACTGCTCGGTCGCCAAACCCTTGCGCTAGCGCAAGGGCGCAGTTGGCGTTTCGGACGCGGCCCTGGGCGCGGTGAACTGCCGGACGGGCCCGGTTCCGGCCTGGTTATCCGCCGGAGAATGGGCGGGGCATCACGGTCAGTCGCACTCCGTATCGGGGTGCGACGCCGCCGCGGCCTGTTCCGGTCATTGCCATTCCGGGCATTCCGGGGATGCCGGATGCGGGAACCTCGTCGGTGGGCAGGGTGGTCAGTGGGGTGGCCTGCAGCGCTTTGATGGTGGTGACCTTCGGCTCGGTCCAGCTGGGCGGGACCGACATTTGGCCAATTCTGTTGCCACTGGTCAGCTCTGCTGCGATCGGGCCCAGTTCGGCGCCCAGCGCGGGCTCACCACCGAGTGCGGCGAGTGCGTTGGGGGCGTCGGCGGCGGCCGCGGCGGCGTGGGGGATGAGGCCCAGCGTGTTTTCGGAGCCGATGATTCCACTGCCCATCGATTGGATGTTCTTTATCGAACCGATCGTCGCGTAGAACGCCAGCAGGCCGTCGAGGATGGTGAAGTCGTCGGCGAAGAAGGATGGGAAGGGGATCATGTTGATCAGCTCTCCCAGCGGTATCAGGATTGCTGAGAGTTCGGGTGCGATCGGCAGGAGCGCGACACCTATGGCGTCGATCAGATTTCCTAGCCAGTTGCCGCTGTCAGCGGCCACGTTTGCGGTGGAGTTGGCCACTGCGGCGCTTTGCGCGCCCAGGCCGGCGGGGTTGGTGCTCTGGTGCGGGGAAGTGAAGGGGGTCAACGCTCTTGCGGCGGCCGAGGTGGTGGAGTAGCTGGTCATCGCGGTGGCGTCGGTGGCCCACATCTCGGCGTATTCGGCTTCGTTGGCCGCGATTGCCGCGGTGTTTTGGCCGAAGAAGTTCGTGGCGATCAGTGCGGCGAGTTCGGCGCGGTTGACGGCGATGGCCGGCGGCGGCACCGTCATCGCGAACGCCTGCTCGTAGGCCGCGGCCGCGGCCGAGGCCTGCATGGCCGAGTGTCCCGCCTGGACGGCAGTGGCCTCTAGCCAACCCACATAGGGCAGCACCGAGGCGATCATTGCGGCCGAAGACGGACCCAGCCATTGGAAGCTGGTCAGGTCTGCGACCATGGCCCGGTAAGACTCGGCGGCGGAATGCAATCCGACCGAGACGCTGTTCCAGCTTGCCGAGGCGGCCCTTAGCGAGGCCGAGCCCGGACCCGAGTACATCCGGGTCGAGTTGATCTCTGGCGGCAACATCATAAAGCTCATGAACAATGCTCCATGCCTCGTGAATGGACCTGGTGACGGCTGTGGCACCGGTGGTTGCAGATGAGTCGGCGCCGGACCGCAGTAGTCCGAGGTGCAGTGCCCGGCGCCGGTTTGCGGTTGTCCGACTTCGTGTTCGGCCGACCGATGGGGCGTGGGACATGTGGTGGGCGGGTAGTGCCTGAAAGTTGCGTGCAGCGTCGCGGCACATCAGACGCGTGGCTTCTCATTTGTCGTGTTGACCCACGATGAACCGATGCAGGAGATTGCTCGGAAACCTCGAAAACGTTGTCGCCATTGCAGTTTGGTTATCCGCCGGAGAATGGGCGAGTCATCACGGTCAGTCGCACTCCGTATCGGGGTGCGACGCCGCCGCGGCCTGTTCCGGTCATTGCCATTCCGGGCATTCCGGGGATGCCGGATGCGGGAACCTCGTCGGTGGGCAGGGTGGTCAGTGGGGTGGCCTGCAGCGCTTTGATGGTGGTGACCTTCGGCTCGGTCCAGCTGGGCGGGACCGACATTTGGCCAATTCTGTTGCCACTGGTCAGCTCTGCTGCGATCGGGCCCAGTTCGGCGCCCAGCGCGGGCTCACCACCGAGTGCGGCGAGTGCGTTGGGGGCGTCGGCGGCGGCCGCGGCGGCGTGGGGGATGAGGCCCAGCGTGTCGTCGGTGCCGATGATTCCGCTCGCCATCGATTGGATGTTCTTTATCGAACCGATCGTCGCGTAGAACGCCAGCAGGCCGTCGAGGATGGTGAAGTCGTCGGCAAGGAAGGGTGGGAAGGGGATCATGTTGATCAGCTCTCCCAGCGGTATCAGGATTGCTGAGAGTTCGGGTGCGATCGGCAGGAGCGCGACACCTATGGCGTCGATCAGATTTCCTAGCCAGTTGCCGCTGTCAGCGGCCACGTTTGCGGTGGAGTTGGCCACTGCGGCGCTTTGCGCGCCCAGGCCGGCGGGGTTGGTGCTCTGGTGCGGGGAAGTGAAGGGGGTCAACGCTCTTGCGGCGGCCGAGGTGGTGGAGTAGCTGGTCATCGCGGTGGCGTCGGTGGCCCACATCTCGGCGTATTCGGCTTCGTTGGCCGCGATTGCCGCGGTGTTTTGGCCGAAGAAGTTCGTGGCGATCAGTGCGGCGAGTTCGGCGCGGTTGACGGCGATGGCCGGCGGCGGCACCGTCATCGCGAACGCCTGCTCGTAGGCCGCGGCCGCGGCCGAGGCCTGCATGGCCGAGTGTCCCGCCTGGACGGCAGTGGCCTCTAGCCAACCCACATAGGGCAGCACCGAGGCGATCATTGCGGCCGAAGATGGACCCAGCCATTGGAAGCTGGTCAGGTCTGCGACCATGGCCCGGTAAGACTCGGCGGCGGAATGCAATCCGACTGACACGCTGTTCCAGCTTGCTGACGCGGCCCTTAGCGAGGCCGAGCCCGGACCCGAGTACATCCGGGTCGAGTTGATCTCTGGCGGCAACATCATAAAGCTCATGAACAATGCTCCATGCCTCGTGAATGGACCTGGTGACGGCTGTGGCACCGGTGGTTGCAGATGAGTCGGCGCCGGACGTGATCAGTCCGGGTACAGTGACCGGCGCCGGGTTTGCGGGGTGTTCGACTTCGATTCAGGTGACCGATGGGTCTACTGGCTCGTGCTTGGCGGGTATGGCGTTGTGTGAAGCGTCGGGGGTATTGACCGCGCAGGCATCCCGTTCATCGCATTTTCCCCGAAGGTGAAATGAATGAGACCGATGAATCGGCGGTCGCGCTGGTGGGAACGCCGTCGGCGGCGCACCAGCTCACGGAATATCGTGTGCGCGGTCGTCTAACAGTATGTTGCCATTGTCAACTTGTCATTGTCAACTGTGGAGGGGGGTCGGAGCTTGCCGTTGACGTCGCTATCGTCAACGGATCAGCTGGAAAACGGGGCGGGGTAAAACGGGGGATGGTGTCCTACTCTGCTCAGCTGAGTCTCTGCGCACGGGCTGATGCCGAACGAAGGTGCTCGCTGCGGGCGACTTCTCGGGGCTGAACGTGGCGCGCCGATGCCGCCCAGGGGGATGCCGAGCCGATTGAGTAATCGGCTAGCGGCATGGCGGCGCTTCCTGGCGTTGGCCAGCTCCAGCTGCTCGGGATCGCTGCGGATCTGCGTTTGTCAATGTCCATGTGTAAAACACCTCGGCTCAGCGGTTCTTGATTTTCACCGCGGTCCGTCGACCGATTCGTTGCGTCGGCCGGCTATGACCTGCAGTAACGTACCATACAAAATGGTATGCGCTGAGGCAAGCGGAGGAGTTGCTGAGTTGCCCAGGTGCCGCATCGCGCGGGCCACTGTGTCCGCGATGGGGAGAAACTCGGATATGGCAGCGCTGTGTGGGGTTTCGGTGCCACCTGATCAATGTCGCGCTACCGTCTGCGACCGAAAGGATGCCATCGTGTCGGATACTGCACCGTGGCTGGGGCGGTCCACCGGAATTCCGGCGAGGGCAACAGATAACTGCCCGGGCGGGTCATACGCGCCGCCCGGGCAGGGTCTGGTGGGTTTGATCCGGGTTGGTGCTACTGGGCCTCCGCCCGGATTTCCAGGTTCTTGACGGCGTCCGGATCGTTCTCGGTGAGACCGACTTTCGCGGCGCCGCCGGGCGAGCCGAGCTCGCTGAAGAAGTCGACGTTGATTTGTGTGTAGCCGCTGTATTCGGCGGGCAGATCATCTTCGTAGTAGATCGACTCAACCGGGCACACCGGTTCGCAGGCACCACAGTCGACGCACTCATCGGGGTGGATGTAGAGCATCCGGGCGCCTTCGTAAATGCAGTCGACGGGGCATTCCTCGATGCACGCCTTGTCTTTGATGTCGACGCAGGGTTCGGCAATAACATATGTCATAGCGGTTTCCTTCCAGGAGATGTCAGCCGTGGCCAATGCGAAGCAGTTCGGGCAGACTCGCGACCTTGACGCGGGGACGCTGCTGGGACTGGCCGGCTTCGCGCTCAAAGTTGTCGATAGCCTCCCAGTGTGCAGCGGCAATCAGTTGCGGCTGGCAGGAGTTCAACCATTCGGCGAGCGCGTCGCCGCGGTTCTGGTCGGCGGCCGGGTTGGCGGGCTGGTGCGCCAGGTCCTCGAGCAGGGTGTCGACGGTGTCCAGGGAGTCTTTCTTGTTCGTTCCGATTACGCCGGTCGGTCCACGCTTGATCCAGCCAACGACGTATTCGTTGCTGCTGCCCGCGACTCGACCGCCACTGTGGGGGATGGTGGCGCTATTGGTGTCAAACGGCAAGCCAGGGGTGGGGAGACCGCGATAGCCGACGGCACGCACCACCAGTTGGGCGGGCAGTTCCTCACGTGCGCCGGTGTCCTTGGCCATCATTCGTCCGCTGGCGTCGCTCACCAAGTCATTTCTGCCGACCACGATGCTTTCCACCTTGCCGTCTCCCTTGATCTCGATGGGAGACGTCAAGAAACGCAGCACGATCCGACGGTGCCCCGGTCTGGCCGGGCGACTGGCGTAATCGCGCAGTACCTTGAGGTTTTGTTTGGCGACTTTGCCTATCGCGGCCGCATCGTCATCGCTGATGCCGTCAAGCTGGGCTGGGTCGACTACGACGTCGACGCCGTCGAGCTCGCCGAGTTCACGCAACTCCAGTGTGGTAAACGCGCTCTGCAAGGGGCCGCGCCGACCGATGATCACCACTTCCTCAACCGTGCGGGCGCGCAACGATTCCAGCGCGTGATCGGCGATGTCGGTGGCGGCCAGTACATCTGGATCGGTCACCAGGATGCGCGCGACGTCGACGGCAACGTTGCCGTTGCCTATGACGACGGCGCGGGCGCCGGACAGATCCGGTGCCATCTGCTCAAAGTGCGGGTGCGCGTTGTACCAGCCGACGAAATCAACCGCGGCAACACTGCCCGGCAGCTGCTCGCCGGCAATGTCGAGTGCACGGTCAGACTGCGCACCGACGGCGTAGATCACCGCGTCGTAGCGCAGGGCCAGGTCGGCCGCTTCGACATGCTCGCCCACCTTGATGTTGCCGAAAAAGCGAAAACGGGGGTCCTGCGCGGTCTTCTCGAACTGCTGGCTTACCGATTTGATCTTGGGGTGATCGGGCGCGACACCGGAACGGACCAGGCCCCAGGGCGTCGGCAACATCTCGAGCATGTCGACCGCGACATCGATCTGATCCGACGCATTGGCGGCTTTGAGCAGGGCCGCCGCCGCAAAAAACCCGGACGGGCCGGAACCCACAATCGCTACGTGGTAGAGACGGGTCATGTCTCTCATGCTCGTCATCCCCAACGCGACCGGGTAGAGGTGTCGATGTTGTGGAGTCACAAGCATTGGTTGTGATTTGATCAAGCATGCCGCTCAGCCCCCGCATGCCCGAACTTGCCTCTTTTGAAATCTTTCTGGCAATCGCCCAGACCGGAAGCCTGGGGGCAGCCGCCCGCGAGCTTGGGCTGACCCAACAAGCGGTGTCCAAGCGGCTCGCGGCCATGGAAGCCCACACCGGCGTGACGTTGGCCGTCCGCACGACGCGCGGCTCACAACTTACCCCAGCCGGCCTGATCGTATCCGAATGGGCAGCCCGCCTGCTTGAAGTGGCACAGGAGATCGATGCGGGCCTTGGATCGCTGCGTAAGGAGGGACGCGAACGGATCCGGGTGGCGGCCAGCCAGACGATTGCCGAACAGCTGATGCCGCATTGGCTGCTGGCATTGCAGGACGCGGCCAAGCGGCGCGGCACCACCGCCCCGCAAGTGATCTTGACCGCCACCAACAGTGACCACGCGATCGCCGCGGTTCGTGACGGCACCGCCGATCTCGGATTCGTCGAGAATCCCGGTCCGCCCACCGGACTGGGCAGTCGTGTGGTGGGCCACGACGACTTGGTGGTGGTCGTCCCGCCCGGGCACAAGTGGACTCGGCGGCCCAGCCCGGTGACCGCCCGCGAGCTGGCCGAGACGCCACTGGTTACCCGCGAACCCCGCTCTGGCATCCGCGATTCGCTGACCGTGGCGCTGCGTCAGGTGCTGGGTGAGGACATGGTTCAAGCACCGCCGGTTCTTGAACTCTCGTCGGCGGCGGCGATGCGCGCCGCGGTCTTGGCCGGTGCGGGGCCCGCGGCGATGAGCCGGCTGGCCATCGCCGATGACCTGGCGGTCGGCCGGTTACGGGCCATCAGCATCGCTGGCCTGGACCTGCGCCGCCAGCTTCGAGCCATCTGGGTCGGTGGGCGTGTTCCGCCCGCCGGGGCAATACGAGAATTGCTGAGCCACATCACGTCCGGCGGTGAGTAGGCCGCGCCCGGCGAACAGGTTCAGGCCGCGGCGTCACCGGCGGCCAGCGCCTGGTCGTAACGGTCGAGCACGGTTTGCGCTACCAGCGGGTGGGCGCCCATCGGACGTGCCATCGCAATGTCGTTGTCGCATGCGTACTTCCACACCCGGTCGGTGATGAGCCCCGGCGCCAGAAACCATGGGGCGATGACGAGACGGCGGGCGCCGCTGGCGCGCAACTGTGCGGCGGCGTCGGCCACCGACGGCTTGGGGCCGGTGGCGAACGCCATTGTGGTGCCGGCCCAACGGGTGCCCGCACCGAGCTTGGCCGCCACCCGTGCCGTGCGCGCGTTGACCGGGGCATGCGATGAACCGACCGCGACCACCAGCACGCCGATGTTGCGATCACGCGGGGAAACCCCGCGCTCGGCAAGGCGGTCACGTAACACCGACACCAGCCGATCGTCCTCGCCGAGCACGGCGGCCTCGCGGACACCGAGCGCGCCGGAGCGCGCAATCTGTTCCGGGATGTCGGTGCGGGCGTGGTAGGCGCTCGCCAGTAGCAGAGGAGTGACCACGGCCCGCTGGCTGTCGGGCAGTTCGGCGAGTACCTCGACGAAGTTTGGTGCGCAGAGTTCCAGGAAGGCCAGCCGCACATCGAGATTCGGCCGCATGCGGCGTAGCACAGCGGCGACGGCCCGGGCGTTGTCCGCCGACCGGGGGTCTCTACTGCCGTGCGCGGTGAGCACGAGCGTGCTCATGAGGCGTGCAGCCCGCATTCGGTCTTGGTCCGGCCCCGCCAACGCCCGCTGCGCGGGTCCTCACCGACTGCCGGTTTGGCGGTGCACGGTGCACAACCGATCGACGGGTAGCCCTCGTCGACCAGCGGGTTGACCAGCACGTTGTTGCTCTGGATGTAGTCCTGCACATCCTGGTCGGTCCACGCCACCAATGGGTTGATCTTGACCAGCTTGAAGGCCTCATCAAAGCTGATCACCGGGGCGTTGGCGCGAGTGGGGGACTCCACCCGGCGCAGGCCGGTGATCCACGCCGCATACCCACGCAGCGCATTGGTCAGCGGGACGACCTTGCGCAGTCGGCAACACTCGTTGGGGTCGCGCGCGAAGAGGTCCTTGCCCAGCAGCTTGTCCTGTTCGGCCACGGTGTGCTCGGGGCTGATGTTGAGCACTCTGATGTCGTAGACAGCCTCGATTGCGTCGCGGGTACCGATGGTTTCGGCGAAGTGATAGCCGGTGTCGAGGAAGATCACCGGCACCCCCGGGCGCACCTTCGACGCCAGGTCGATCAACACGGCGTCTTGCATGTTGGAGGCAACCACGTAATTGCACGTCGCCCAGCCGCGGGGTCCGTTGATCCCGCCAAAGTGTTCGTCGGCCCAGCGCAGCAGATCGGTCGCGCTGGCACCCTCCATCTCCGCGGCACCGCGTGCGGCCAGCTCACGCAGCTGCGTCTCGTTGGGCTGATCGCTCATCGTGTTGTCCTCAGCTCGTCGGGAAGCGCTCAGCGCAAGTCGGCTTCGTCGGCGCGCAGCGCCCAATTCGCAAAGCGTTCGCCTTCCTCGCGTTGATCCAGGAACTTTCGGGTCACCCGGTCGATGTAGTCGCCGAGCTCGTCACTGGTCACCTTGTGCTGGCGCAGCTTGCGGCCGAACCCGCTTTGTTCGCCCAGGCCGCCACCGAGGTGGACCTGGAATCCTTCGACCGAGTTGCCCTCACCGTCATCGATCCACTGACCCTTGAACCCGATGTCGGCGACCTGGATACGGGCGCACGAGTTGGGGCAGCCGTTGATGTGCAGGGTGATCGGCACGTCGATCTTGGATTCGACGTCGGCCATGCGCTCTTCCAACTCGGGCACCAAAGACTGGGCACGGACCCGGGTTTCGGCGAACGACAGCTTGCAGAACTCGATGCCGGTGCAGGCCATTGTGTTCTTGCGCCACCCGGACGGCTTGGACGGCAGGCCCAGCTTGTCCAGCCCGGTGACCAGTTCGTCCACCTTGTCGTCGGGCACATCGAGGATGATCAGCTTCTGGAAGGGGCTGAACCGGGCCCGGTCGGAGCCGACCTTCTCCATCAGGTCGGCCACCGCCTGCAGGGTGGTGCCAGTGACGCGTCCCGCGATGGCGGCGACACCGACGGCGTTGAGCCCGTTCTTGATCTTCTGCACTCCGACGTGGTCGATCGGGTGCTTGATCGGTTCGGGAGCCGGGCCGTCGATCAGCTTGCGCTTGAGGTACTCGGCTTCCATGACCTCACGGAATTTTTCTACGCCCCAGTCCTTGACCAAGAACTTGATCCGGGCCTTGGCACGCAGCCGTCGGTAGCCGTAGTCGCGGAACACCTGGGTGACCGCCTCCCAAACGTCGGGCACCTCGTCCAGCGGGACCCAGACGCCGACGCGTTGCGCCATCATCGGGTTGGTCGAAAGGCCGCCACCGACCCACAAGTCCATCCCGGGACCGTGCTCGGGGTGATTGACTCCGACGAACGCGACGTCGTGGGTCTCGTGGGAGACGTCCTGCAGGCCCGAGATCGCGCTCTTGTACTTGCGGGGCAGGTTCGCGTAGTCGGGGTTGCCCAGGAAGCGCCGGATGATCTCGTCGATCGCCGGCGAGGGGTCGAGCACCTCATCGAGCGAGTCGCCGGCCAGTGGTGAACCGTGAATGCCGCGTGGGCAGTCACCGCAGGCCTCAATGCTGGACAGGCCGACGGATTCGAGCCGGCGCCAGATCTCGGGAACGTCCTCGATCCGCAGCCAGTGGAACTGCACGTTCTCCCGGTCGCCGATGTCGGCGGTGTCACGGCCGAACTCGCTGGAAATCTGGCCCAGCACGCGCAATGTCTGCGCCGACATCGGCTTACCGTCGGAGCGCACCCGCATCATGAAGTACTTGGCTTCGAGCTTGTCGATGTTCTCGTCGCCGGTCCAGCTGCCGTCGTAACCCTGCTCGCGCTGGGTGTACAGACCCATCCATTTGAAGCGCAGCCGCAGATCGGTCTTCTCGATGCTGTCGAAGCCTTCTTTGGCGTACTTGTTGAGGATCCGGTCGCGCACGTTCAGCGGGCCGTCATCGTGCTTGATCTGCTCGGTGTCATTGAGCGGATCAAGCTGTCCCAATGCCCATTGGCCTTCGTTGCGAGTCTTGGCGGGACGGACTGTCGTCATGCGGCCTACTCCTCTGTCGACAATGCTGACCGGGATTGGCTGCCTGGACCGCACGCTCCGCCGGTTGATGGCCAACCGGCGGACCCCTCGTGTGCGGACATGAGGCTGGCCTGCGACATCGACGGTGATGTTGGTCAGCGGGAGATACCCGAAAGGCGCTTCATCGGACCCCGCGGGTCATGACCCCGATGTTTCGCCGCCCCGGTAGGCGCCGGTAGAGGCCAACACGTTGTGAGATCACAACTACTGGTTGTGATTACGTTTGACGGGTCGTGCTCGTGGCCGGCACCCGTGGTCGCCGTGTCCGCCCGAAGATAGCAAGCGGGATAACTGATTTGGCAATCTCAGACAGTCGAGGTCGGATTCCGGGGCGGAGTCCATGCGCGGACTCGAGATGTCACGTGCTCGGGAAACCTCGGTCAGAAAATCGCGCGCAGCGTGACCAGACCGACCGCGCTCAGGATGGCCGCCGCGGGCAGCGTGATGACCCACGCCAACGCGATTGGCTTCATCAGTCCCCAGTTGGTGGCCCGGTTGACGATGCCGACGCCGAGGACGGCGCCGATCAAGATGTGGGTGCTGGAGACCGGAAGACCCAGCACGGTTGCGCCCATGACCACTCCCGCCGCCGATAGTTCGGCAGCAAAGCCCGAGGCCGGATGCATCGTGGTCAGATTGTGTCCCACGGTTGCTATCACCCGCCGTCCGATGAACCACAGCCCGGCGCACAACGCGACCCCAAACGTGATCATGGCGGCGGCGGGCACCGCCGCCTTGCCTTCAATCGAACCCGAGCGCAGTACATCCAGCACTGCGGCGAATGGGCCGATGGCGTTTGCGATGTCATTGCTGCCGTGGCTGAATGCGAAACCGGAGGCGGTGAATACCTGCATCCAGCTGAACATCAGATAGGTAGAGCGCGAAAGTGATTCGCCCCGAAGCGTTTTAGCCAGAATGAAGGTGGCCATCCACACCGCCGCGCCCACCATCCCCATGATGAAGAAATTGTTCATGGTGGTCAGGCCCAAGTGCATGTGCTTGAAGCCCTTGAACAACAGCATGGCGGAAATGATCATCGATCCGGCCGCGGCGACCAGCGGAACCCAGTTCTGCAGCGCCCGGAATGCGTCGACCGACGATCTCTTGGTATCGATCTCGTGGAGTTCGCGGTAGTAGTCGGACTCCAGCTCGTCGGGATCGAAATCCCTGCGGTTGGCTGCGACGGCGTCGCGTGCGATCGCACCGGTGTAGGCGATCTGCTGGATTTCGCTGAGACGCTCGAATGCCGCCTTGTGGCGCTCGCGGTGCGCGATGCGTTCCTTCTTGATTTCCAGGAGCTTTCGTTCGGCTTCCTCGTTGTACAACAGGATGTGGCGTTTGATCGCGCCGTAGAGCACGTAGGACACCAGTCCGCCCAGCAGCGGTGAAAGTACCCATGAGATTGCGATTTGGCCGATCTCGTCCCACTGGACCATCTGGAGAGCGGAGAGGCCCTTTCCGTCAACGATGCCCAGCGTGACCGCGGCGCCGACGATGCCGCCCACGATCGAGTGTGTGGTCGACACCGGGTATCCCATCCGGTTGGCAAACAGCAGCCACAGCGCTGCCGCCAGCAACGCGGCCAGCATGATATTCATGAAGTCGTTGGGAGCGACCGACACTCCGGAGAGGTCGACGATTCCGCTGCGAATTGTCTCGGTGACATCGCCCCCGGCAATCACCGCGCCGCTGACCTCAAAAATGGCTGCCACCAGAAGCGCCTGTTTCATGCTCAGCGTGCCCGCACCGACGCTGGTGCCAAAGGAGTTGGCGACGTCATTGCCGCCGACGTTGAAGGCCATGAACATGCCGACAACGGTGGCCAGGACCAAGATGAGCTTGTTGGCGCTTGGGCCGGCGTAGTCGAACGCCCAGAACGAGAACAGCACGAACGATCCGGCCAGCAGCAGGCCGAACGAGAGGTGCCACGCGCGATCTTGGCCGAACAAGCCCCCGTACTGCGGCGTCGGCGTTATGGGATCCTGTAGTCCGCTTGCCACCAGTGCCCGTCCCTGTGTGCTATCTGTCGCGGCTCACGCCGGCTCGTACCTGGTGATCGAGCGTCAGCAGGTTACGACACGGCAGCGAGCGCCCGGTAAACGTCGAGTGAACAAAGGCCATACGGTCGGGGCGCACCCCGCGGCCAGATTGATCGAACTCCCGATGGTGGGCGATGGAGGCGCCGCGAGTGACTGCTGGTTCGTCGTGCGGTGGGCATCAGAGTGGTTGCGGCCGTTTGCCCAACGGTTCGTCGACGAGCCCCCGGCCCGAGCATGACGGCTCGACCGAGATCGGCCAGGCGGGGGCGGATCCTCGAGGCGGCGGACCATCAAATGACGTCAGACACGAGGCGCTAGCGCGACTGGGAACTCGCCCCGCGGCGGTCAGTGGTGGCGTAGCTGTTGGCCGCCACGCGCAGCAATTCCGCATACGCCCGGAGCTGTGCGGAACAAGCATGTCCCAATGCGGCCAGCGCCTCTGTCATGGCAGCGGACTGCCGAAAAAATGACGCTGATGCCGCATCTCTGCACACGTTTGTTGGCACCCACGGAAGCACTTCTTGATCGAGGTGTCCTGCCCGTTCGACAAACTCAGGTGCAACTGTGATCAGGACGCTAGGGGCAACGCTCATCGCTGAGTTAATCGGATTAATCGGATGCATGAATTGTTGCTCCTTACGACACGTGCTTTTACAGTGGTATTCACGATCAATTTGACTGGGTGCATCGATAGTGTTAGCAACCGATACGGTATCTGTCAACGGTGGAACTCGTTGAAGTTGTGGAAATAATTCACCGTTTGGAGAATATCTGTCTCGTGGTGAATTGCGATGAATTAAACGGACGATTTACGCTTGTTGGCGCGAGAGATTCGGATATTGACGCCAGTAATCGTTTCTGTAAATAATCGGCTTCTGTAAATCCAACGTCGGAGGTGATTAAACCATGGTCAGGACGATCGGCAGACCGGTCGGGGAATACGCTGAACTGATGCTCGACCCCGGTGGGTGGCCTGGATTCGCACCCACGGAACTTCGCGGATATTCGGCCGAGACCGGCTTTCGCATTTTGGGGGTCCGCGGCACGTTGGCCGGGGTGCACGGTCTGAGCCAAGACCTTTTCGAGACCTGGGCCGGCCCCGCGGCCAGCGCCGCCACCGCCAGGCTCGCCGAGATCATTGCGCACTGCGAGACGCTGGTTGCGTTCCTACAGTCGATCCAGAGATGGTTTCTAACCGTGGCTGCCGATGTTAGGACAATGCAGCTGCTGATTGCTGCCAGCGTCGCTTCTGCCGAGGCTCAGATCCATGCCTTGGAGGCCGCGGGGCCGGAAAACGAAGCGGCCATCCAAGCAATAGTTGTCCAGCGACACGCCATCCACCTGCAGATGGTTGAATCGCTCGCGGCGCGAATTAATGCCTCAGCCGCGGGAGTATTGGCGGCTGCGCCGGTGTAGTCGTCGGGCCTCCGATGGTGCGTCGCTGATGTGCCCAAGGTGTGTGCCCTGTTGCATCCGGCTCAAGACTGGATGGTTGTGAACAACACGTCGGGGTTGAGGATCCCCGCCGGATCGAAGCTCTGTTTGATCCGCGACATCAAGGCGATCTTGGCCGGGTCTTCGAGCTCGAGAAAGTATGGGGTTTTCGCGCGGCCAACGCCGTGTTCGCCGGAGATGGCACCACCTAGTTCCATTGCCAACGCAAAGATGTCGGTCATCAGTTGCTTCTTCTTGACCGGGTCTTTGCAAATGATGGCCAGGTGCACGTTGCCGTCTCCAGCATGCCCACAACCGATTGCGGCACCGCCGGCGGAGGCCGCCAGCCCTCTGGCGGTGCTAAGGAACTTCGGCATGGACGCGCGCGGGACAACGGTATCGATGAGGTCGTCGGCGCCGGCGGCCTTGGCCGCCCAAAACGCCTTCTCCCGCGCCTCGATCAGCTTGCGCGCCGAGGCGCCTTCGAGCACGTAGGCATCCATCGCGCCCAGCTCGGCCAGCAGCTCACCAGTGGCCTCGACATCCTCGAGCAGGCGATCGGCGGCTCGGTCTTCCAGCGCCACAAGCAGATACGCTTGGCAGTGGTCACGAACCCGATCTGGGATGCCCAGCTCCAGGTTCTGGGTGTAGACCAGCGCGGCCATGGTCATGTTGTCGATGTATTCCACGATGTAGGGCGCCAGTCCGGTCGCCAGGATCTTGGGCACCGCCGCCATGATTTGATCGAAGTCGGCGAAGGGGGCCAGCACGCTGGCGTTATGAGTCAGCTGCGGGTGCAGTTTGACGATCACCTCGGTGGCCAGGGCCAGGGTGCCTTCGGATCCGACGATGAGTTGGGTGAGGTCGTAGCCTGTGGAGACCTTGGCGATCTTGCCGCCGGTGCGGATGATCTCGCCGGTGGGCAGCACCGCCTGCAGCCCGAGGACGTTATTGCGCGCTATCCCGTATTTGACGGCTCTCATCCCGCCGGCGTTTGTTCCGACGTTCCCACCGACGCTGGAGGACAGCTCTCCGGGGTGCACCATGTAGCCCAGTCCGCGATCGTGAGTCGCCGCGTCCAGCTGGGTCAATGTGACGCCGGGCTGGACCACGGCGACCTGGTTGTCGGTGTCGACCTCCAGGACTTGATTCATTCGTTCGAAGGAGATCAGCAGTCCGCCCTCGCGGGGGCGCGCGGCCCCCGACAGGCCACACCCCGAACCGCGCGCTGTTACCGGTACGCGATATTCGGAGGCCGCCAACAGCAGTCGGGAAACCTCTTCGGCGGTGGCCGGCTTGACGACGTACGCCGGCTGCTGGGGCACCTGAGTCAGCTCTTCGTCGTGGGAATAGTCTTCGGGAATCGCGTCGCCGGTGAGCACATAGTTGTTGCCGACGATTTCCACTAACCGCGCTGTTATGTCGATCATCGAAGGGCCTCACGTTTCTGCCGTGTGGGACAGCGACTCACTTTATCGGCAGTGTCGGTCGAATTGACATAGCCACCGCGCCAAGCTGAAACGGTATTGGTGCCGGTTTCGGCGGTACTGTTCGTCGAGAAGCGGCCAGTGCTGGTGGCCGGCGAGCGCGAAGGTTTTGTGATGTGCAGTAGCGGAACGGTTTTCAATCACATTGGACTGTGCGCCACTGACCGGGGGCGGTCTCGGCGCGTGCTGGGCAATGCGGAGGCTCTCGGCGGATCGGTGGTCGAGCGCACGGTGTCGAGGCGTTCGGCGATGATCGGCGATCCCGATGGGCAGCTGCTCGAACTGCTGCAGACGGAGCGCTGACGGCGGCACCGCCATGTCCCTGAAGCGCCGACTTGTCATGCGAATTGGATAGGCACATAACACGCTTCACCGGCGCGAACGGCTGCGCTCGAGGCACACACTAGACTTGCGAGTCGTGAATTCCCCGATAAAGCGAGTCGCGATCAGCACCGGTGGCGGGGACGCGCCGGGACTCAACGCGGTGATCCACGCGGCCACTCTTGCCGCGCGAAACCGCGGCTGGGACGTGGTCGGGATCCGAGACGGCCTCAATGGGTTGTTGCTGCCCGAGGACTATCCCGAGGGCGGACTGATCGAGCTCACCCGCGACCGGGTTCGCGGGATCATCCACCAGGGCGGCACAATCATCGGCACGACCAATCGGGGCAACCCGACCGCCTACCCGGTGCGGCAGAGCGACGGTAGCTGGGCCGAAGTGGACCGCACCGAAGAACTCCTGGGCCGATTCGCGCAGCACCAGATCGATGCGCTGATCCTGGTGGGCGGCGACGGGTCGATGTCGATCGGCCAGCATCTGCACCAGTCGGGGTTACCGCTGGTCGGCGTACCCAAGACCATCGACAATGACCTGGACAAGACGACGTCCACATTCGGCTTCGACAGTGCGGTCGACTTCGCCTCCGAGTGCATCGACCGGCTCTTCACCACCGCGACCTCCCATGGCCGGATCATCGTGGTGGAGGTGATGGGCCGGTACGCGGGATGGATCGCCCTGAACGCCGGCATGGCCTCGGGGGTGCACGCGATCCTCATCCCCGAGATCCCGTTCAGTCTGGAGCCGGTGGCAGCTGTGATCACCGATCGCGAACAGCGCGGCGCGAAATTCTCGATCGTCTGCGTCGCCGAGGGCGCCAAGCCGATCGGCGGCGAGGTCACTATCCTGGGCAAGTCGGTGGGGCAGGCCGAACGCCTCGGTGGCATCGGCGCCAAGGTGGCCGCCGAGCTGGAACGCATGACCGGCCGCGAAGCACGAACGGTGGTATTGGGTCACCTGCTGCGCGGCGGCTCGCCCACCTCGTTCGACCGGCTACTGGGACTGCGCTTCGGCGCCGCCGCCGTGCGGGCTCTCGATGAGGGGCACTACGGCGTCATGGTGGCGTTGAACCCGCCGACGGTGGACTACGTACCGCTTGCCGACGCCACTCATCGGCAGAAGGTCGTTCCGCTCGATTGTGACTCGATCCTGACCGCGCGCGACATGGGGATCAACTTCGGCGACGAGATGCCCACCCACAGCACCATCGATTAGGCGCTCGCGCCTACTGCAGTGGCACCACCTGCTGCTCGAGGTCGAGGATCTGCCGGGTGGTCTTGACCACCACGTCGGGGTTGAGGCTGACCGAGTCGATGCCGGCGCGGACCAGGAACTCGGCCATGTCCGGATAGTCCGACGGCGCCTGGCCGCACAACCCGGAGTGAATGCCGTTGCGGCGGCAGCCCTCCACCGCCAGGCGAATCATCTCCTTGACGCCGTCGTCGCGTTCGTCGTAGTCGAAGGCCACGATTTCGCTGTCGCGGTCGACTCCCAGGGTCAGCTGAGTCAGGTCATTGGAGCCGATCGAGAAGCCGTCGAAGCGCTTGGCGAACTGGTCGATGAGGATGACGTTGTTGGGGATCTCGCACATCGCATACACCTTGAGTCGGTTCTCGCCCCGCCGGAGGCCGTGTTCGGCCATCGTCTCGAGCACCAGGTCCGCTTCGGCAACCCGGCGCACGAATGGCAGCATGATGACCACGTTGGTGAGCCCCATCTGATCGCGGACCCGCTGCATCGCACGGCATTCCAGCGCGAAGCCCTCGGCGTAGGCGGGATGGGCGTAGCGCGAGGCGCCGCGAAAGCCGATCATCGGGTTGCTCTCGGTCGGCTCGAAGCCGCTGCCGCCGATCAGGCTGGCGTACTCGTTGCTCTTGAAGTCCGACATCCGCACTACCACGGGTTTGGGCCAGAACGCCGCCGCGATGGTGCCGATGCCTTCGGAGAGTCGCTGCACAAAGAACTCGGCACCATCGGAATAGCCGCGGGTGAGCCGCTCGATGGTGCGGCGTGCCTCGGGGTCGTCCACCTTGTCGGGGTGCAGCAGGGCCATCGGGTGGACCTTGATGTATTCGCCGACAATAAATTCCATCCGGGCCAGTCCCACCCCATCGTTGGGCAGGAACGAGGTCTTGAACGCGAGGTCGGGGTTGCCGAGGTTGACCATGACCTCGGTGCGCGGCCTCGCCAGGTCGGCCACCTCGGTGCGATCCACGTGGAAGCCCACCTCCCCGCGGTACACCCGCCCGGTGTCACCCTCCACACACGACACCGTGACAAGTTGGCCGTCCGGCACATTGGTGGTGGCATCCCCGGCGCCGACCACCGCAGGGATGCCGAGTTCGCGCGCAATGATCGCGGCGTGGCAGGTGCGGCCACCGCGGTTGGTGACGATCGCGGCGGCGATCTTCATGACCGGCTCCCAGTCCGGCGTTGTGGTGTCGGCGACCAGCACCTGGCCGGGCTTGAAGTCCGATAGCCGCTCGAGGTCATCGATGCGTTTGACCACCCCCGAGGCGACCTTTTCGCCGACCGAGCGGCCCTCGGTCAGTATCTCGCGCTGCTCGCCGGAGCCTTCCAGCACATAGGTTTCCACCGTGGTCATGCTGCGCTGCGAGGCGGCCGTCTCCGGGCGGGCCTGGACGATGTAGAGCTTGCCGTCCAAACCGTCCTTGGCCCACTCGATATCCATCGGCCGCCCGTAGTGCTGCTCGATTGCCAGCGCATAGCCGGCCAATTCGAGCACGTCCTCGTCGGTGATGCAGAAATGAGCACGGTCGGCCTTCGGCGTCGGAATGTTGCGGGTCGTCTGCTTGGTCCCGCCCTCGACAAAGACCATCTTCACCGCCTTGTCGCCGATCAGCCGGCGCAGCACGGCGCGGTGACCGGCCTGGTAGGTCGGCTTGTGGACGTAGAACTCGTCGGGGTCGACCGCGCCCTGTACCACGTTCTCGCCCAGGCCGTAGGCGCCCGTCACGAACACGACGTCATTGAAGCCGGACTCGGTGTCGAGGGTGAACATCACGCCTGAGGAGGCGAGGTCGGAACGGACCATCTTCATGATGCCGATCGACAGCGCCACCTTGAAATGGTCGAAGCCCTGATCGACGCGATAGTGGATGGCCCGGTCGGTGAACAGGCTGGCGAAACAGCGGCGGCACGCATCGAGCAGGCTTTCCTCACCCTTGATGTTGAGAAACGTTTCCTGCTGGCCGGCGAAGCTGGCGGTCGGCAGGTCCTCGGCGGTGGCCGAGCTGCGCACCGCCAGGCTGACGTCCTCGCCGTACTCTTCCTGCATTATCCGGTAGGCGGCCACGATCTCGCTGGCCAGGTCCTCGGGCAGCCCTGCGCCATAGACGATTTCACGGGCGCGTTTGCCTTTGCGGGCCAGCGCGGTGACATCGTCGGCGTCTAGATCGTCCAGCTCGGCGTGCAGCGCGTCCCACGCGCCGGCCCGGTCCAGCATGTGCTTGTAGGCATCGGCGGTGGTGGCAAATCCGTGCGGTACGCGCACACCCTGCTGCGACAGCTTCTGGAACATCTCGCCCAGCGAAGCGTTCTTGCCGCCCACCAGCGGCACGTCCTCGATGCCGAACTCTTCGAAGAAGCGAACGTAGGAAAAGCTGCTCATGACCCAATCCTCCATATAGTTACTGCGTCAATACGCGTCGTAGAAGCCGCTGTTAGCCTTGCGCAGCGCCCAAACGTAGTCCGCACGCTCGTGCGCCTCTGACCCTTTGGTGTCCGGAGCCGACAGCAGCCCGCGCACCTGGTTGAGATCCTGAAATCCTTTGCGGCTCATCCAGTCCTGCAACTCCCGGAGCAACACGGCCGCATACTCGGGGCCGTGGCGCAGCAGGGCTGACGCGGTCTGCACGACGTCCGCCCCGGCCAGCAGATACTTGGCGACATCGCTGGCGTGCTCTACTCCAGTGGTCGCGGCCAGCGAGGCTCGCGTCCGGCCGTGCAGCAACGAGATCCAGGTCAGCCCCAGGCGCGTGTCTCCCGGGGTGGACAGCGTGATACCGCGAACCAGGCTGAGGGTCTCGGGGTCGATGTCAGGCTGCAGAAACCGGTTGAACAGCACCAGTCCGTCAGCGCCGGCAGCATCGAGCCGATGTGCCATGTCGGCGGTGGCGCTGAAGTATGGGCTGAGTTTGACCGCGACGGGAACCGTTGTCGCGGTCTTGACCTCATCGAGCACCTCCAGGTGGCGCTGCTCGACGGCATGGGCGTTGAGGCCGGTATCACCGGGAAGGTAGTAGATGTTGAGCTCAATCGCGGCCGCGCCGGCCTCTTGCATGGAATGGGCGTAGCGCGCCCAGTTGCCGGGTGTGGACGCGTTGAGGCTGCCGATGATCGGGATGTCCACCGATGCGGACGCGCGTTCGATCAGGCGCAGGTATCGCTGGGCCCGGCTGGCTACGTCGACGGCAGGAGGAAAGTAGCTCAGCGACTCGGGCGAGCTTTCGCTGCCCTGGGCGGCCATCAGTTCGTTCTGCTCGGCTTCGCGACGCAGTTGTTCCTCGAACAGCGAATACAGGACCACCGCGCCGACGCCGGCGTCGGCGAGCGCACGGACGCCGTGCAACGTCTGGCTCAGCGGCGATGCCGAGGCCAGCAGCGGACTGCGCAGGTTAAGTCCGAGGTAGGTAGTCGACAGGTCCATCAGCTCTCCCTCCGGGAATCGGACGGAAACTCTTGTGGCGCGCGAGAAGCCATGTCTTCGTAGACTTCCCAGCGCTGGTCGATTGACTCTTCGGCCAGCGCGAGCAGGCGGTCAGCCTCGTCGGGGTCAGAGTTGGCCAGGCTGCGGAAGCGTAGCTCGCGGTCGCGATAGTCAGCAAGCGCCAGCCGGGGACGGTGGGAATCCAGCAGGAATGGCGGGCGGCCGGTGGAGCGCAGCACTGGGTTGTAGCGAATCAGTGGCCAGTGCCCGCTGGCGACCGCGCGGTACTGCTGGTCCAGGCCGTAGCGCAGCTCGAAGCCGTGCGCGATGCAGTGGCTGTAGGCGATCACCAGCGAAGGGCCGTCGTAGGCCTCGGCCTCCCGGAAGGCCAGCAAGGTCTGCTGTGGATCGGCGCCCATGGCGACCCGCGCCACGTAGACGTTGCCATACGAAATAGCCTGCAGCGCTAGGTCTTTACGCGGAACCGTCTTGCCCCCGGCGGCGAACTTGGCCACCGCGCCCAGCGGTGTGCTCTTCGACATCTGCCCGCCGGTGTTGGAATACACCTCGGTGTCGAGCACCAGCACGTTGACGTTGTGGCCGCTGGCCAGCACGTGGTCCAGCCCGCCGGCGCCGATGTCGTAGGCCCACCCGTCGCCGCCAACGATCCAGACGCTGCGGCGGATCAAGTGATCGATGACGCTGCGCAGCTCGTCGGCTTGCGCCGGCGCCAGACCGTCCAGCTCATCGAGGCGGGCGCGCAATTCGGCGACCCTTTCGCGCTGGGCGCGCAACTCCGATTCACGCTCTTGCGGGGCGGCCAGGATGGCATCGACCAGATCCGCGCCCAGCACGTCGCGCAGTTCGGTAAGCCGGTGCCGGGCCTGGCGCACGTGGGTGTCGGCGGCCAGCCGCATACCCAGGCCGAACTCCGCGTTGTCTTCGAACAGCGAGTTCGACCACGCTGGGCCGCGTCCCTCGGCGTTGGTCGCCCACGGTGTGGTGGGTAGGTTGCCGCCATAGATCGACGAGCAGCCGGTGGCATTGGCGACCATCAACCGGTCGCCGAACAACTGCGAAAGCAGTTTGAGGTAGGGGGTCTCCCCACAGCCGGCACACGCGCCGGAAAACTCGAACAGCGGCTGCAGGAACTGGGTGCCGCGCACCGTCCCGAAGTCCACCCTGGATCGGTTGGCCACCGGCAGGGTTTCGAAGAACGCGATGTTCTCGCGGGCGGCGGCGACGAGTGGTTCGCGCGGGGCAAGATTGATCGCCTTGGTCACCGGGTTGCCGGGAACGACAGCGGGGCAGGCTTCCACGCACAGATTGCAGCCGGTGCAATCTTCGGCATAGACCTGCAGGGTGTAGCGGGTGTCGGGGAGACCGACCGCGTCCAGCGGTGCCGAGGCGAAGGTGGCCGGTGCGGCGTCGAGCCGGTCGCGCGGGTAGAGCGTGGTGCGAATGACACTGTGCGGGCAGACAAACGAGCAGTTGCCGCACTGGATGCAGGTGTCGGGGTCCCACACCGCAACCAGATCCGAGATATTGCGCTTTTCATAGGCGGCGGTGCCGCTGGGGTAGCTGCCGTCGGCCGGTAGTGCGCTGACCGGCAGCCCATCTCCGCGCCCGGCGATCATCTCCGCGGTAACCGTGCGCACGAACTCCGGGGCGTGTTGGGGAACCGGCGGTTCCAACTGCCTGGTGGAGCTGACGGTGTCGGGCACTTGGACCGGGTGCAGGCCGGCCAGCGCGTGATCGACGGCGTTGACTTCACGGGCCACCACGTCGGCGCCGTGGGCGGCATAGGTCTTGGCAACGCTGGCCTTGATCTTGGCGATCGCCTGATCCACCGGCAGCACACCGGCGATCGCGAAAAAACAGGTCTGCAAGACGATGTTGATCCGGCCGGCCAGGCCGACCTCGCGCGCGATCTTGCCCGCGTCGACCACGTAGAGCCGGATGCGCTTGTCGATGATCTGTTGCTGCACCGGGGCGGGCAGGCTGTCCCACACCCGCTCGGGTGGGCGCGCGCTGTTGAGCAACAGTGCGGCACCATGGGCGGCCCGGCCCAGCACGTCAACCTTGTTCAGGAACCGCTGGTGGTGGCAGCCGACGAAGCTCGCCTGTTGCACCAGGTACGGCGCCCGAATCGGTTGCGGGCCAAACCGCAGATGCGAGACGGTTTGTGAGCCGGATTTCTTGGAGTCGTAGACGAAATACCCTTGGGCATAGATATTTTCCTCGCCACCGAGAATTTTGATGGTGTTCTTGTTGGCGCCCACCGTGCCGTCGGAACCCATGCCGAAAAACACGGCTTTGGTGGTCGCGGGCGTCTCGATGTCGAAGTCCGGATCGTAGCTGATGCTGGTGCCGCTGACGTCGTCGTCGATGCCCACGGTGAAGCGAGTGCGCGGACGCTGGCCGGCCAACTCGGCGAAGACACCGGCGACCATTCCGGGGGTGAATTCCTTGGACGACAGGCCGTAGCGTCCCCCGCAGACCACCGGCAGCGATGATCTCTGCCCGCTGCTATAGGCCTCGGCCAGGGCGGCGGTGACATCCAAATACAGTGGCTCGCCTTGGGATCCGGGCTCCTTGGTGCGGTCCAGGACCGCGATCGCGCGGATCGTCGGGGGCAGGGCCGCCAGCAGGGCCTCGGCCGGAAATGGACGGTAGAGGCGGATTTGGGCCACCCCGACGCGCTCGCCGCGCTCGGTGAGGGAGGTCACGGTTTCGGCCGCGGTCTGACCGCCGGATCCCATCAGCACCATCACCCGCTCGGCCTCGGGGTGACCGGTGTAGTCCACGATGTGCATTGGGCGCCCGGTGCGCTCGCCGAGCTCGCGCAGCAGCCCCTCGACCACCTCGGGCACCCGGGCATAGAACGGGTTCACCGTTTCGCGGGCCTGGAAATATGTGTCGGGATTCTGGGCGGTGCCGCGGATGGACGGCCGATCCGGCGACAGCGCCCGGTCGCGGTGGGCCAGGACCAACTCCTGGGGGACCAGCGCGCGCAAGTCGTCGTCGGTGAGCACCTCGATGGTGTTGAGCTCATGGGAGGTGCGGAAACCGTCGAAGAAATGCACGAACGGAACTCGGGTGCGCAGGGTGGCGGCCTGGGCGATCAGGGCCAGGTCGTGGGCCTCCTGCACCGAGGCCGATGCCAGCAGCGCAAATCCGGTCTGGCGCACCGCCATGACATCCTGATGATCGCCGAATATCGAAAGTGCCTGTGCCGCAATCGATCGAGCAGCGACATGTATCACCGCCGAGGTCAGTTCGCCGGCGATCTTGTACATGTTGGGGATCATCAGCAGCAGGCCTTGGGAGGCGGTGAACGTCGTCGTCAACGCCCCGCCTTGCAGGGAGCCGTGCAGCGCTCCGGCCGCCCCGCCTTCGCTTTGCATCTCCACCACCGTCGGCACCGTGCCGTAGATGTTGGGCCGGTGCTGGTTTGACCAGGCGTCGGCGAGCTCGGCCATCGGGGAGGAGGGAGTGATCGGATAGATACAGCAGACTTCGTTGAGCCGGTAGGCCACCGATGCCGTCGCTTCGTTGCCATCCACCGTGGTGCGCGTCATCGTGGCTCCGCAATCATCTCGATGGCGTGCACCGGGCATTGGTCATAACAGGTCGCACAACCCGTGCAGCGGTCGTAGTCGAAGCGGTAACGGTGGCCGCGCCCGAGCTTGATCACCGCATCCTCCGGGCAGGCGCCCAAGCAACCGTCGCACTCGAAGCAGTTGCCGCACGACAGGCAGCGCCCGGCCTCGAACGTCGCGGCCTCCGCGGACAGGCCGCCCATCACTTCCTCGAATCCGCTGATCCGGTCCTCGGGGGAGAGTTCGGGTTGCTGGCGCCGGCGGGCGTCGCCGAAATACCACAGGTGCAGCCGGTCGAAATCGGCGACCGGATGCTTGGGCGGGCGTTGGGTGGGGTCTCCCCGTAGCCACGCGTCGATGTAGTGGGCGGCTTTCTTGCCGTGCCCGACCCCGACGGTGACGGTGCGTTCGCAGGGCACCATGTCGCCGCCGGCGAACACCCCGGGGCAGCCGGTCATCAGCGTCGGGGAGACCCGCACGCTGCCGTCACGGTCGAATTCCACCCCGGGCAGCGTGCGCATGAACGCCGATTCGGTTTCCTGTCCCAGTGCCATGATGACCGTGTCGGCGGCCAGCGTCTCAAACCGCCCGGTCGGCCGGGGGCGCCCGGTGTCGTCGAGTTCCATTTGCTCGACCCGGATTTCGTGATCGTCGAACGCGGTGATGGTGCGCAGCCAGTTGATCTGCACCCCCTCGCGCTGCGCGTCTTGGCGCTCCTCTTCGTGCGCGGGCATCTGAGCTTCGGTGCGCCGGTAGATGATCACGGTGTCCTGCGCGCCGAGCCGGCGCGCGACGCGGGCGGCGTCCATGGCGGTGTTGCCGCCGCCGTAGACCGCGACGTGGCTTCCGAGTTCGGGCTTTTCGCCCGCAGCCACCTGATGCAGGAATGACACGGCGTCGATCAGCGATCTTGCGTCACGAGAGGGGATGTTGACCCGCTTGGCCAGGTGGGCACCGACGGCGACGAACACCGCGTCGAAGTTTCCGGTCTCGCGTTCTTCGGCGAGGTCTTCGACGCGGTGTCCGGTTGTGAGCTGCACGCCCAGGGCGGCGATGCGTTCGATTTCGGCGTCCAGCACATCGCGGGGGAGCCGGTAGCTCGGGATGCCGTAGCGCATCATTCCGCCCGGCCCGGCGCCGGCGTCGCGAACCTCGACGTGATGCCCAAGCCGGGCCAGGTGATAGGCCGCCGAGAGTCCACTGGGGCCGGCGCCGACAACGAGCACTCGTTTGCCGGTGGGCTGCGGTGCGGGCTGGAAGCGCCACTGTTTCTCGCGTGCGGTGTCGCCGAGAAAGCGCTCGACCGCGTGGATGGACACCGATGCATCGAGATGTGCCCTGTTGCAGACGGATTCGCACGGGTGATAGCACACCCGGCCGTGGATGGCGGCGAACGGATTGTCAGCGGTCAGCTGACGCCAGGCCCGCTCGTGCTCGCCGACGCGGGCGTGGGCGAGCCAGGCCTGGATGTTTTCGCCGGCCGGGCAACCGGCGTTGCAGGGCGGCAACAGGTCGACGTACACCGGGCGACGTTCGCGGTCCGGCCCCGCGCGGTGCCGTCCGTGTAGCAGGTCGGGCAGGGGCGTGACATCTTCGGCTGCTGGTTCGGGTGCTGGCGCCGCTACCTCGGGCACGTCACCGGGGGACTGCTCGGGCACCATGGTGGCAACGATATGACCCGGGCATGGTGGTGTGCAGCTTTCGTTTGGCCTTCAAGGTAGGGACTTCTGACCCTGATCGTGGACTGAGGTGTGGGTGAATGGTAGAGGGATGGAGCATCTAACCCCCCTCGATGCGACTTTCCTGGAGGTTGAGGACAGCGATCCGCATGTGAGCCTGGCGATCGGCGGTGTGTCGATTGTGGAAGGGCCGGCTCCGGCTTTCGGGGAGTTCGTCGACTCCTTCGCGGAGCGGGCGTCGGCGATTCCGCGCTTCAAACAGATCCTGCGGACCCATCCGCTCGATCTCGGTTCACCCGAATGGGTCGCGGACCCGCACTTCGACGTTTCCCGACATGTGCACCACCTTGCGCTGCCGCAACCGGGCGGCGACGCCGAACTTTTCGAGATGATCGCGACGGTGATGGAGCGACGGCTCGATCGCGACCGTCCGCTCTGGGAGTGCTATCTCATCGAGGGGCTCAGCGATGACCGGTGGGCGGTGCTGACCAAACTGCATCACTGCATCGCCGATGGCATCGCGACAACGCAGATGTTGGCCAAGTTCGGTGACGAAAGCGGCGGTGGCGGGTCCTTTGCCACCGAGATTCGTGCGGCCAAAGAGCCGGCTCCGCACGGGCCGGGGCTTCCGGTGAAGGTCAGCCTGAACCCGCTGAACTGGGTGACCGGGATTGTGCGGGGCGCTCTGGGTGCGGTCTCCGTTGTCGAGCATGTCGCGTTGGGGGCCGCCGAACTGACCGGCAGTCTGCTCAGCCCCGCGCCGGAAACGTCACTGAGCGGGCCCGTCACCACGCTGCGGCGCTTCAGCGTGGCGCGGGTGCGCTTGTCCGATCTGCACACGGTTGCGCGAGCATTCGAGGTGACGCTCAATGACGTGGCGTTGGCGGCGATCACCAGCAGCTACCGGTCGATTCTGCTGGAGCGGGGGGAAAAGCCCGGCCACACCTCGCTTCGCACACTGGTACCGGTGTCGGTGCGCGGGATGAGCCACTTCAACATGACTGACAATCAGGTCTCGGCGATGCTGCCCTTGTTGCCCGTCGATGAGGAAGACCCGGTCAAACAGCTCGAGCTGGTACACCGTCGGTTGGTCGAAGCCAAAGCCAGCGGCCAGCGTGAAGGCGGCACCGCGTTGGTTGCCGCGGCGAAAAGCGCGCCATTTGCGTTCTCGGCGTGGGCGGTACGGTTGCTGAGCCGGTTGCCGCAACGCGCGGTGGTGGCGTTGGCGACCAATGTGCCCGGGCCGCGGGCCGAGCAGAAACTGATGGGTCGGCGCGTGCTGGAGATGTTGCCGATTCCACCGATCGCGCTGAACCTGCGTACCGGGGTCGCGATGGTCAGCTACGGCGACAACTTCGTCTTCGGGATCACCGCCGACTACGACACCGCACCGGATATCGAGGTGCTGGCCGCCGGGATCGAGGACGGGGTGGCGCGATTGGTGAAGGAGAGCCGCGGCAAGCGGGGGAGCGCGGCGGGCTGAAACGGGGTTGAACTCCGCCTCGGCAAAAGGAGGTAGCGCAGCTTTCGCGGCCCCGGAGGTCCGACATGGCCTGTTCGGCCATGGTGTTGACTCCTATGGCCGCACTGTCCGTTACGAGAAGCTCAGGCGCCCAATGCCTTACGTGGTCTTTTCGGTCTTTCGGCGTCTTGTGGCCACACGGCCCTCGGTGCCGGCAATGCTGCAGATGATATCGAAGTTGAAAAGGCTTCATCGCCGACTACGCCATGAGCAACTCGAGCTCGATGCAGCTAAACGACTGGCGACTCGAATTCGACTTCCCAGTAGGAGAATTCATCTCGGTCCCGTGGAACAGCACCATGACGCAGTCCGGCACGCACTATGTAATCCCCCCCCGGCCGAGCGGAACCACACCATTACGCCCGCCGGCTCAGCCACCCTCGGATTCCGAGGCGTGTTGATCGGCGCCTATTCGCCGCCGTCGAACTGACTGATCAACGGACAGTCCTGCACCTGAGCCTTGAATAGGTGTTGTCCTACCCGAACCATTCCCTGTCGTTGCGTCGTCGTGGGTCTGCCCGATCCCTCGCTGTTCGGCGCAACGACTCGATTCGGTCGGAGGAATCGTGACTACGTCGCCATCTTGCGAGTTGAGTTGATCAACGGCGAGCTTGAAACTGTCTGGGCTGTAGTGCTCATCCCATGGTCAACACCGCCGGCTGGACGGTTCAGGTTGGGTGACTATAGAGAGTGCGGGCAAGCTTTTCACCGTCGGGAGTGAGTCCTAGCCAGATGGTGAGGTCCCACAATGCGCGCTCGTGGTAATGGCCTACGAAGAGATCGTAAACGCGCTGCATGGCCGCGTCGATGGAGACGTCCCATCCTGCGAAATCCTCCCCTGGGTGGGGGAGATCCCCAATGCGCATTAGTCCGTCTGCCAGCAACGACCGGATGGTTCTCAGTGCCAGGTCCTGAAGGGCGGTGAGGGAGTCGGCCAGGTTGGCGCGGTTGATTACGGTTTCAACTTCCGCAAGCGGAACCCAATCCTCGAGGCCGCTCGTCAGAAGCTCTGCACGCAGCCGCTCCTCCGAGTTCATGTCGGGAGGCTTTCCGGCGCGGGGGGCCTCATCGGATTGAGTCATCGTTTCTCCATTGTTCGGCGGTGTCTTGAGGCTGTCGATTATCTAGCGACGCGTGGCATGTGTACTTCCGGGTGTCATCCTCCGGTGAACTCATCTAGGTCAGCTAGTTCGTCTTTGCCCATCACTGGGGGGCCGTGGTGGCTGTGCGGCGGGTGTACGGGGTGTGGTGTGGATTCGGGCGGCACCAGGCCACCGCCGGCTAGTGGTGGAGCTGGCCCGAAGCGGCCGGGCATTGGCTCGGTCGGTGGGCGCGTAAGGCTTGGAGGTTCGGCTGGAACCCGGACCGGTGGCGCCTCGACTGGCGCGGCCCGGACTGGTGCTGGGATCTCGGGAACTCCGCCACGAGCGTTGATGTGGATCTTCGTATAGCCTCCGTTGCTCGGAATATCGAAATCGAGAACGGGCTTGCTAGTGGACCCTGCGGACCAGCGTTGCCCGACTATGGTGCCATCAGGCAGTCGGTACCGGATGCCCTTGCCGGGATCGCCGTACCCATTTGGGATTTCCTCTCCGTTCTGCTGTGCCCACTTCCAAAGGTTCTCAAGATCTTGCTGCGAACGAACTTCTCTAATCTCGGGTTTGTTTCCTTGGGGGAGTTTGTCGAGCACTCTGCGGATGTCGTCGGCGCTTGGGCCTTTGGCGGGCTCCGGTCCCGTTGAGGGGGCCGGTACCGGGTCTTGTTTGAAGTTGTGCTCGTCGACGGCATGGATTCCAGGTTCGTGGTTGTGGAACAGTTCTGGGAAGGCGGATTCGGCAATCTCAGCTGTTGCGTTGATGATTCTGGCGGCTGTCTCGTGTTCGATTTCGATTAGTTGTGTAACGCGTCGCCGAATGTCGGCGGCGATTGCTTTCGCTTGGGCTTGGCGAGCTGCATGTTGTGCGACGGTGCCGCTGGTTCGGCGTTCGGTGACCGAGAGGTCTTCGTCGACTTTGAAGCCAGCATCGCGTGCATCGGCGATGGCATAGATGACTCGGCGTTGCGCTGTGCCGATGGTTCCGGCGCCGTCGCGGGCGATCCTGGCAGCTTGGCGCAATTGGTCGGCCTTGGCGCTGACGATTGTGAGGTCGGCGCCGGTGCGTTGTCGCAGTGCTTCGCCGCCGGCACCCTCCCACAAAATGGTGTGGGACCGGTTGCGCATCTGTATGAACACATCCTCCCAACGATCGGCGGTCTTGTTCCAATAGGTGGCCGCCGTTATGAGATGTTCGGTGTCCCAGTCGTGGATTTGCGACAGGGTTGGCAACATCTACACCAGCCTCGTTTGCGGCAGGGTTGCCATCTCCGCCCGTGCCCTCGCCTCGTTGAGGAGATAGCTCTCGGCCAGAGCCGCGACCCTGCCGATCGTCGTTTGGGTGCGGGTGCAAAGGGCGGCTGTGCTCAGGTCAACCGCCGCGGTGGGTTGAAACGGCTGCCCTGGCGAGGACGGCGCCAGGAGGTTGAGTTCGGCACCAAGCTGATGCCCCTGGCTGGCAGCGACTGCCATCAGGGGGAGATAGGGCCGCAGCTCGGCAGGTTTCACCCTCGGGAAGGTAGATGG